>NZ_JAJMLX010000320.1 GCF_020991325.1 Bordetella petrii
CACCACCGACCTGCTTGCCCGCCTGGTGGCCACCGAGGCCGGCAAGCGGCTGGGCCAGAGCGTGGTGGTGGAAAACCGCCCGGGCGCCGGCGGCGGCATCGGGGCAGCGGCGGTGGCGCGCGCCAAGCCCGATGGCTACACCTTGCTGATGGGCACCCTGGGCACCCAGGTTACCAACCAGTTCATCTATGCCCAGGTTCCGTACGACACGGCGCGCGATTTCGCGCCCGTGACACTGCTGGCCAACACGCCGAACGTGCTGCTGGTGAACCCCAAGCTGGGCATCGACAGCGTGTCGCAACTGATCGAGCAGGCGCGCGCCCGGCCGGGAGCCCTGAACTTCGCGTCCACCAGCCTGGGCGGCTCGCCGCACCTGTCGGGAGAACTGTTCAACCGCATGGCCAAGGTAGACATCCGGCACGTTCCCTACAAAGGATCATCGCCCGCCATGACCGACCTGCTGGGCGGCCAGGTGCAGCTGATGTACGACAACCTGCCCTCGGCCATGGGCCAGATCCAGGCCGGCGCGGTGCGGCCGCTGGCCGTGACCACGGCGCAGCGCGTGCCCCTGCTGCCTGACGTGCCCACGGTGGCGGAAGCCGGCCTGCCGGGCTATGAGGTGAACGCCTGGTTCGGCCTGCTGGCTCCTGCCGGCACGCCCGGCGCCGTCATCCAGCGCGTGCAGAGCGCCGTGGCGGATGCGCTGGCCGACACCGGCGTGCGCCAACAGGTAGAGCGCCTGGGCGCGATACCGGTGGGCGGCACTCCGGCGCAATACGCCGACATCATCCGCGCCGACACCGAAAAATGGCGGCAGGTCATCCAGGACGCGGGGCTGAAGCCGCGCTAGGCGCGGCCTGGTCGCGATACGCAAGGAGAAACTGATGAACGACAAGGCAGGCAAGTTGCGCGTGGGTTCCGGCGCGGGCTGGTGGGGCGATCGCATCGACCCGGCCCGCTGGAACGCCGAGCGCGGCGCACTGGATTTTCTGTGCTTCGAGACCATGGCGGAAGCCACCGTATCCGCCGCGCAGGTGCGCAAGCGCCGCGATCCGGGCTTTCCCGGCTACGACACCTGGCTGGACGACCGCATGCGCGCGGTACTGCCGCATTGCATGAAAAACGGCACGCGCATCGTATCCAACCAGGGCTGGATCAACCCGGTGGGTGCGGCGCGCCGGGTGGCCGAGCTGTGCGCCGAACTGGGCTGGAAGGGGGCCAAGGTGGCGGCGGTCACGGCCACGGACCTTAGCGGCACCATCGTAGGCACCGGACTCCATGTGATGGAAAGCGGCGCGCCGGTCGCCACGCTGCGCGACACCCTGATTTCGGCCGAGCCCTATGCCGGCGCCGAAGCCATTGTGCGTGCCCTGGATGACGGTGCCGACATCGTCATTACCGGACGGGTAGCCGACCCGTCCTTGTTCCTGGCGCCCATGATGCACCACTTCGGCTGGCGCGCCGACGACTGGGCGCGGCTGGGCCAGGGCAGCGGCATCGGCCACTTACTGGAATGCGGCGCCCAGGTCACCGGCGGATACTTCAGCGACCCCGGCTACAAAGACGTGCCCGAGCCCTGGAACCTGGCCTTTCCGTATGCCGACGTGGCGGCGGACGGCACCGCCGAACTCGGCAAGGTCGATGGCACGGGCGGCTGCATCGACCTACGCACCGTGAAAGAGCAGATGTTCTACGAGGTGCACGATCCGGCGCGCTACATCACGCCGGACGTGGTGGTGGACTTCACCACCGCGCGCCTGGAACAGGCCGGCCGTGATCGCGTCCAGGTGGAAGGCATATCCGGCCATGCGCGCACCGACACGTTGAAAGTGTCGATGGGCTGCACCGATGGCTATATCGGCGAAGACATGTTCTTCTTCGCCGGTCCGGGATGCCTGGAAAAAGCCAGGCTGGCCGAGCGGATCCTGCGCGAGCGGCTGCGCATGGTGGATCTTCAGGCGCACGACCTGCGCATCGATTTCATCGGCGCCAACGCCGTGCACGGGGCCGCCTCGGCGGCCCCGGCCTGCGAGCCGGTGGAAATCGCGGTGCGCATCGCGGCGCGCTGCACCACGCGCGCGCAGGCCGAGAAAATCGGCCGCGAAGTCGACGGCATGGCGGTCTGCGGGCTGGCCTCTACCGGCAAGCGCGTGCCCCACCAAGACCGCGTGCGCGAAGTGATCGGGCTGTGGTCCACCCTGGTGCCGCGCGCGTCGGTGGATTGCCAAGTCGAATTTGTCTAGAGCCTGTTCATACTGAAAGGAACCGCCATGCGAACCACCTTGCGACGCATCGCCCACACGCGCTCGGGCGACAAGGGCAATACTTCGAACATCACCGTCATTGCCTACGAACCGCAGTTCTATCCGCTGATCAAGCAGGCTGTCACGGTACAGGCGCTGCGATCCATCTATAACGACACCGCGGTACGCGGCCCCATCACGCGCTATGACGTCGACGGCCTGGGCGTGCTGAATTTCGTGCTGGAAGGCGCGCTGGGCGGCGGCGTGTCGCGCAGCCTGGCCATCGACAACTATGGCAAGGCCCTGGCCAGCGCTGTGTTACGTTTGGAGCTCGAGGTGCCGGATGCATGGGCACCCCTTCTGCGTGGGCCCCAGGCAAACTAAAGAGGGTAGCGGATGTTCGAAGACCTGAAGTCGAAAACAGCACTGATCACCGGCGCCTACAGCGGGCTGGGCCGGCATTTCGCCGATGTGCTGTCGCGGGCCGGCATGCGTGTCGTGCTGTGCGGGCGCCGCGCCGAACTGGGCCAGGAAGTTGCCGCGGCCATCAACCAGCAGGGCGGCCAGGCCTGCGCCGTCCGGCTCGACGTCACCCAGCCCGACAGCGTGCAGGCGGCCATGGACGCCGCCGCGCAACAGTTCGGTCCCCTTGACGTAGTCATCAACAATGCCGGGGTCGCGCTCAGCGAGTCCGCGCTGGATATTTCGGAACAGGCCTGGTCCGGCCTGATCGACACCAACCTGAATGGCGCCTGGCGCGTGGCCCAGGCCAGCGCCCGGCATTTCCGCGCGCACGATAGGCCGGGCGCCATCGTCAACATTGCATCCATACTGGGACAGCGCGTGGCCTCGCACGTGGCCCCCTATGCGGCCGCCAAGGCCGGCCTGCTGCACCTGACGCGTGCCCTGGCGCTGGAATGGGCACGCTACGACATCCGCGTCAACGCGCTGGCGCCCGGCTATATCGCCACCGACCTGAATCGCGAATTCTTCGCCTCGCCGGCGGGCGAAGCGCTGATCAAGCGCGTGCCGCAGCGGCGCCTGGGCCAGCCCGGCGACCTGGATGGGCCCTTGCTGCTGCTGGCGTCGGATGCGTCCGCGTTCATGACGGGTTCGGTGATCGATGTCGACGGCGGGCACCTGGTGAGTTCTCTTTGAATCTGTGACATACCGCCGCGCCAGCGGCACCCTGTTTGGAGACACCGAATGGATTTCTCTTTGCCGCCCGACCTGGACGACTACCGCAACCGCGTCAGCCAGTTTGTCGACCAGGAACTGATTCCGCTGGAAAGCGACCCGGCCAACTACGATGCCCACGAGAACATCGCCGATGCCACGCTGGAACGCACGCGCGCCAAGGTGCGCCAGGCTGGCCTGTGGGCCTTGCAGATGCCGCGTAGCCTGGGCGGCCAGGGCCTGCCCATGGTGGGGCTGGCCGCCTGCTATGAAGAAATGAACCGGTCTATTTTCGGACCGGTATCGTTCAACGCGGCCGCGCCCGATGACGGCAACATGCGTGTGCTGGCGCAAGTAGCGCGGCCCGACCAGAAAGAACGCTGGCTGCAGCCCATCATCGACGGCAAGGTGCGTTCGTCGTTCGTCATGACAGAACCGCACCCGGGCAGCGGGTCCGACCCGTCCATGATGCGCACCACCGCCACCCGCCAGGGCGACAAGTGGATCATCCAGGGCCGCAAGTGGTTTATCACCGGAGCGGGCGTGGCGCAGCATTTCATCCTGATCGCCCGTACCTCCGACGATGCGCGCAAGGGGCTCAGCGCCTTCCTGTTCGATGCCAGCCAGCCCGGCTGGCGTATCGAGCGCCGCATTCCCATCATGGGCCCCGAAGAACACGGCGGGCACTGCGAACTGGTGTTCGATGGCCTGGAAATCCCCGACGAAAACCGCCTGATGGAAGTGGGCGACGGGCTGAAGCTGACGCAGATCCGCCTGGGCCCCGCGCGCCTGACGCACTGCATGCGCTGGCTGGGCCTGGCGCGCCGTTCGATGGCGGTGGCGGTGGACTACGTGCGCGAACGCAGCAGTTTCGGCCAGAAGCTGGCCGAGCGCGAGGGCGTGCAATGGCTGCTGGGCGACGCGGCCATGCAGATCGAGATCGGCCGCCTGCTCACCATGCGCGCCGCCGCGCGCCTGGACCAGGGCGATTTCGCGCGCAAGGAGATTTCCATGGCCAAGATCGTCGTATCCGAAACCCTGCAGAAGGTGGTGGACACGGCACTGCAACTGAATGGCGCGCGCGGCTATTCCAAGGACACCCCGCTGGAATGGATCTACCGCTATGCCCGCCAGGCGCGGCTGGTGGATGGCGCGTCCGAAGTGCACAAGATGGTGCTGGCCCGCTACCTGATGGACGACGGCGACGCCTATTGGCGCTGGGACGCCGCCGACGCGCCGCGCAAGGCCCTGGTATGAGTTCACCCGCCCCCCATGCCGCCCAGCCGGAATGGCTGGCCGCGCTGGCCGCGTACCTGGCGGCGCACGGGCTGGCCGACGCGGCC
>NZ_JAJMLX010000321.1 GCF_020991325.1 Bordetella petrii
TCCGAATAGTGGCGCAGCGCGTCCGGGCCGAGTTCGGGCCGGTACGCGGACAGCGAGCTGATCACCACCAGCTTCTGCGCGTTGTAAGCCAGCGCGTATTCGGCCGCGCGGGCGACCGCGTCGCGCTGTACATGCCGAACCGCATCGAGTACCTGTACGCCATGTATGCGGCGTGGTGGATAGGCGCGGTCATCGTGCCCATTAACTATAAGCTGCACCCCAAAGAGGCGGCGTGGATCGTTGCCAATGCCGAGGCGGCCCTGGTCATCACCGACGCCGGCGACCAGTTCGGCGCGCAGTTGCTTCCCGATGGCTGCCGCGAACTGGGCGTGGATACCGGCGCTTTCGAAGCAGCCCTGCGCCATGCCGGCGGCGCCGGCGCGCCGTGCCCCGTGGCACCGGGCTCGCTGGCATGGCTGTTCTACACATCGGGCACCACTGGCCGGCCCAAGGGGGTGATGCTCAGCCACGACAATCTGGTGGCCATGGCCCTGTGCTACCCCTATGACGTCGACAGCGTGTCGGCGGGCGATGCCTGGCTGTACGCGGCGCCCATGTCGCACGGCGCGGGGCTGTACAACTTCATGTTCGTGCGCGCCGGGGCGCGCCATGTGGTGCCGGCGTCGCGCGGCTTCGACAGTGCCGAGATCTTCGACCTGGCCGGCCGCCTGGGCGATGTCTGCCTGTTCGCCGCGCCCACCATGATCAAGCGCATGGTGCGCGAAGCGCCTTCCCAGGTGCGCGGGCTGCGCACCGTGGTGTGCGGTGGCGCGCCCATGTATGCCGCCGACATGGTCGAGGCGCTGGATGCGCTGGGGCCCGTGCTGGCGCAGATCTACGGCCAGGGCGAAAGCCCCATGACCATTACGGCCATGCGCCGGGACGCCATCGCGGACCGCGCGCAGCCGCACTGGGAAGCGCGCATCGCCTCGGTGGGCACCGCCCAGTCCTGCATGGAAGTGCGGGTGGTGGACGGCGCGTTCAACCCGGTGGCGCCGGGCCAGTGCGGCGAAGTCGTGGCGCGCGGCCCGGCCGTCATGGGCGGCTACTGGCGCAACGACCAGGCCAGCCGGCAGGCGCTGGCCGACGGCTGGCTGCGCACGGGCGACATCGGCTACCTGAGCCCCGACGGTTTCCTGACGCTGACCGACCGTTCCAAGGACGTGATCATTTCCGGGGGCACCAATATCTACCCCCGCGAGGTCGAAGAAGTCATCGCCGGCCATCCCGATGTGTTCGAGGTGGCGGTGGTGGGCGCGCCGCACGCGGAATGGGGCGAGGAAGTGGTGGCATTCGTGGTGCCCCGCGCCGGCCGCCAGGCCCTGGACGCGATGGTGCTGGAAGCCTGGTGCCGCGCCGAAATGGCGTCGTTCAAGAAGCCCCGGCGTTATGAGTTTTGTGCCGATCTGCCCAAGAACAGCTACGGCAAAGTGCTGAAGACAGACCTGCGGGCGCGCGCCAGGCAAGGCCCCGCCCCCACGATTTAACCCCCGCGGGGGTCATACAAAGCGCGCAAGCGCGAATAATCAGGAGGAGTCATGAAACGTCGCGAATTCATCAAGACCACCGGCTTACTGGCGGGCGCGGGCGCGCTGGGCGGGCTGAGCCTGCCGCTGTCGGCCAAGGAAAAGATCTCGTTCAAGTTCGACAGCTATGTGTCCGAGACGGCGGGCCCGTCGTGGTTGGACCGCTGGTTCCTGGATGAACTGGAAAAGCGCTCGGGCGGCACAGTCAAAATCCGGCGCTACTGGTCGGCGTCGCTGAACAAGGTGGGCGAACACCTGCCCGCCGTGCGCGACAAGACATCGGAAATGAGCCTGATCTCGCCGGGGTACTACCAGGCCGACCTTCCCGTGACGCGCGGCCTGGAATGGTATTTCCGCATGAACCGCGCCGATGCCCTGCTGCAGGTATGCCGCGATGTGTATGGTGAATTCGAACCGCTGCGCGACGAATGGGAAAAGCGCCACCGCGCCAAGGTGATGTACTGGACCAACTGGAACTATGCGCCGCTGATCACGCGTACGCCTATCAAGTCGCTGGACGACATCAAGGGCAAGCGCATCCGCGGCTACGGCGTGGCCACGGACGTCATCGAGCGCCTGGGCGGCACGGCGGTGCCCATGGCCGCGCCCGAGGTGTACACGGCCCTGGAGCGCGGCGTGCTGGACGGCGTGTACGGCTTCGATTTCATCACGGCGGTGGCGTACAAGCTGCATGAAATCGCGCCGCACTTCACCGACATCGGCGACGGCCCGCATGCGCCGGCCGCCACGGTGATCAACGTGGATACCTGGGCTTCATTCCCGGCCAATATCCAGGCCACCTGCAACGAGATCGTGGAAGAAATCTACGGCGGCCAGTATTCCACCATCATGAACAAGGTGCTGCACGACTACGTGCAGAAGGCCCAAAAAGAGGGCGTGAAATTCCAGGTACTGGACGACGCCCAGAAACAGGCGGCGAAAAAACTGATCCAGCCCGCGCAGGTGGACAGCTGGGTCGAGAAAGTAGCCAAGCCCGCCGGGATCGACGGCCCGCGCATGCAGGCCCTGATCGACCAGGCCATCGCCCGGCACGATGCCAAGGGCACGCTGCTGCGGCCGTCCGAAATCGCGCTGAAGGCCTGACCGCGGCCCGTTCTTGGCCACGCCGCGGCCGAGCCGCGGCGTGCAACACCCTTGGGAGGGCCGCATGCGGCAACTCGAGCATTTTTTCCGTTCCCTGTCGAACGGCTTCGGCGCGATCGCGCTGGTTTTCCTGCTGTTCCTGATGTTCGGCACTACGCTGGACGCGATCGCCCGCGGCGTGTGGGGGCGGCCGTTGTCCGGGGTATTCGAACTGGCCGAACTGAGCATGGTGATGGTGGTGTTCCTGGGCCTGGGCTGGACCAAGCTGGACAATGCCCACATCCGCGTCACCATGCTGGTCGAGCGCATGCCGCGCGGCGCGGCGCGCCTGGCCGAGACCCTGTCCTGGGCCGGCGCGGCGTTGTTCCTGCTGATCCTGGCCGTGCCCTCCACGCAGGACGCCGCGCACTCGTTCGCCATCCGGGAATTCCGCTGGGGCTATATCGAATTTCCCATCTGGTGGGCCAAGATCGCGCTGGCGGCGGGCTTGTGGTTCGGTTTCCTGCAACTGGCGTTCCATGCGCTGTATGTGGCGGTGCGCGGCGCGCCCGCGGCGGCCGCCGCGCCTGGCCTGCGGGACGACGGCGTTCCTTCCGGAGCGGGCGATCGGGAGGCGCATCATGGATGAATTCGTCGTGGCGACCACCGTCGCCGTCTGTCTGATCTTCGTATTGATGGCCATCGGCACGCCGGTGTTCGCCGCCCTGGGGCTGGCGGGCGTGGTGGGCATCGTCATGATCGAAGACCTGGCCTTCGTGCTGAACCGCCTGAAGGCGTTTTCGTACCACCAGTCGGCCTCTTATCTGCTGACGGTGATACCGTTGTTCATCCTGATGGGCGCGTTTGCCCATCATGCAGGCGTGGGGCAGCGGCTGTTCGGGGTGGCGCGCAAATGGGTCGGTCATCGGCCGGGCGGCCTGGCCATGGCCAGCATCCTGACCTGCGCGGGCTTTGCCGCGACTTCCGGTTCCAGCGTGGCCACCGCGGCCACCGTGGGGTCGGTGGCGATCCCGGAAATGCGCAAGGCGGGCTACGATCCCCGCCTGTCCGCCGGCGCCGTGGCGGCTGGCGGCGTGCTGGGGGTGCTGATTCCGCCCAGCGTGCTGCTGATTTTCTACGCCGCGCTGACGGAAGTGTCGGCCGGCAAGATGCTGGTGGCCGGCGTGATTCCCGGCATTCTGTCCACCCTGGTGTTCATGGCCGGCATCTGGGTCATCTGCCGCGGCCGCGGCCGCAGCGTGCGGACCGGCACCGAGCCCGCGGCAAGCTGGGGCGCGCGCCTGGCGTCGCTGGCCGATGCCTGGCAGGTGCTGCTGTTGTTCGTGGTGGTGCTGGGCGGCATCTACCTGGGCCTGGTCACGCCCACCGAGGCTGGCGCCGTGGGAGCATTCGCCGCCTTCGTGATGCTGCTGCTGGCCCGCCAGGCGCGCCCGCAACTGAAGGAAAAATTGCTGGAAAGCTGCCGCTCTTCCATTACCACCACGGTGATGATCCTGTTCACCATGATAGGGGCAGGCATTTTCAGCTACTTCCTGAGCCTGGCGCAGATTCCGCAGTTGATCGCGGCCACGGTGGTCGAGGCCGACGTGCCGCCCCTGGCCGTGATCTTCTTGCTGCTGGCCATCTACTTCCCCCTGGGCATGTTCCTGGATGCCTTCTCGATGCTGGTGATCACGCTGCCCATCATGTTCCCTACTGTGGTGTCGCTGGGCTACGACCCGATCTGGTTCGGCATCCTGGCCGTGAAGATGTGCGAAATCGGCCTGATCACGCCGCCCATGGGGCTGAATGTGTACGTGATCGCGGGCATCGACCGCAGCACCCCGCTGACGCAGATTTTCCGCGGCGCATGGTGGTTCGTGCTGATGGAGATCGCGACCACGCTGATCCTGTTCTTCTTTCCCATCATCGTGACCTGGCTGCCGGACAACATGCTGGGCAAATAAACCCCGAAACATGGGGCCGTGGACAGGCCCCGTTCCTGGAGGACGTGCGACATGGCTGGACGATTGGCAGGCAAGACGGCGGTGGTGATGGGCGCGACTTCATCGGGCAGCCGCCAGCACCGCCGCCAGGCCCTCCTGCAGATCCTTGACGAAGTACCCGGGCACCTC
>NZ_JAJMLX010000322.1 GCF_020991325.1 Bordetella petrii
GACCAGCAGCGGCGCCAGGCCCAGCCGCGCCAGCCAGATGGCGCACGAGGCCCCGGCCGGGCCGCCGCCCACGATCACCGCATCGTATTGCTGCATGCTTGTCTTGTTCCGTCTTGCAAAGGTGCGCGCCGCCAGGGGCGCATGGGCCGAATTGTAGCCACGGGCCCGGCCCGCCTTACAATTCCGGTTCTCTTCTCCGGGTATTCATCATGCCTACACGCCGCATCATCCTTTCCGGGCTGGCCCTGGATGCCCGCATCGGGATCCTGGAACACGAACGCCGCGCCACGCAGCCGCTGCACATCGACGCCGAGTTCGACGTGGATATCACGCGCTCGGTAGACGACCACGACATCCACAGCGTGCTGGACTACCGCCAATTGCGCGAAGCCATCGTCGAAGAATGCACCCAGGCCCACGTGAACCTGATCGAGACACTGACCGAGCAGGTGGCCAACCGCCTGCTGCGCGATTTCGCCGAGGTGCGCGCGCTGCGGCTGCGCATCAGCAAGCCCATGGCGTTCTCGGACTGCGCCGCCGTGGGCGTGGAAATCCAGATCAATCGCTGAACCATCATGCAAGACCTTATCGAAACCCCCGTGGCCGCGCGCACGCCGGCCGAAGAAAAGCTCCGCCACGAAGGCAACAAGCTGACCAAGCGGCTGGCCCGCGAAACCACGCGCGCCATTGCCGACTACAACATGATCGAGGCGGGCGACCGCGTCATGGTGTGCCTGTCGGGCGGCAAGGATTCCTACGCGCTGCTGGACATCCTGCTCAGCCTGCGCAAGCGCGCGCCGTTTCCGTTCGACATTGTGGCGGTCAACCTGGACCAGAAACAGCCCGGCTTTCCGCCCGAGGTACTGCCCACGTACCTGCGCAAGCTGGACGTGCCCTTTCACATCGAGACGCAGGACACATATTCGATCGTGACGCGGGTCATTCCGGAAGGCAAGACCATGTGCTCGCTGTGCTCGCGCCTGCGGCGCGGCATCCTGTACCGCGTGGCGGGCGAACTGGGCGCCACCAAGATCGCGCTGGGACACCACCGCGACGACATCCTGGCCACCTTCTTCCTGAACCTGTTCTACGGCGGCAAGGCCAAGGCCATGCCGCCCAAGCTGGTGTCCGACGACGGCCGCCACACCGTGATCCGCCCGCTGGCCTATGTGCCGGAAAGCGACCTGATCGCCTACGCGAAGTTCAAGCAGTTCCCCATTATTCCGTGTAACTTGTGCGGCTCGCAGGAAAACCTGAAGCGCCAGGAAGTGGCCGGCATGATCCGCGAATGGGACCGCAAGCACCCCGGGCGTTCCTGGAACGTATTCAATGCCCTGTCGCGCATCGTGCCCTCGCACCTGATGGACCGCGACCTGTTCGACTTCGCGGGCCTGAAGCCCACGGGCATGCCCGACGCCAATGGTGATACAGCATTCGACCCGGTGGATCCGCAAGACGACGCGGGCAAGGCCTGTAGCGACGCACCGGCCGGCGGGCTGGTGGAACAGACGATAGTGTTTGGCCGGAGCCAGGCCTGACTTCGGTGTCTGGCACCCTACGGGAGCCAGACACCTGGGCGGATTCTCTCAAGCAATGCCATGAGTTTGTTGCTTCCGCCCGTGACCCTTTCCCCTACAGATCAAACCCCGCCTGGATCTGTTCCTTGGTGGTCTTGCCCTGCTGCAGCAACAGCATCAGCAAAATGCGCGCTTTCTGCGGCGTCAGGTCGCCGGCCATGACGGCGCCCGCGTCGGCCAGGGTCTTGCCGCCGCCTTCGAAGCCGTAGTTCGCCAGGACGCGGCCGTTGTGGACGCGGGTGGAAATCACCACCGGCACGCCCTTGGACAGCGCATACTTGATGCCCTCGAACATGGCCATGTTGACATTGCCCATGCCCAGGGCCTGCACCACGATGCCCTGCGTGCCCTGGTCCACGGCGCTGCGCAGCATGCGGTCGTCGGCCCCGCCGTACATGGCCACGATATCCACGCGCGGCATTTCGGCCGCCGCGATCGGAATGTGCTGTCGGCGCAGCGGCGCGCGGTCGATCACGACCTTGTCCGGGTAGACCTCGCCAATGAAGCCGTATTGCCCGGACTGGAACGTCTCGACGTTGGCGGTATGCGTTTTCGTGACATAACGCGCGGCGTTGATCTGGTTGTTCATGGCCAGCATCGCGCCCTTGCCGCGCGCCTGCGGGTCCACCGCGATGCGCACGGCGTTCAGCAGGTTGCGCGGGCCGTCGAAATCGGACGACGAGGCATTGCGCTGCGCGCCGATCAGCACAATGGGCTTGTCCGACTTCACGGTGGTGTCCAGCCAGAACGCGGTTTCTTCCAGCGTATCCGTGCCGTGCGACACCACCACGCCGGCCACCTCGGGCCGCTTCAGCGCGTCGTCGACCGCCTTGCTCAGCGCCACCCAACGCGCCGGGTCCATATAGTCGGACGGCACGTTGGACAAGTTGTTCACTTCCACCTTGGCGTACTTGCCCACGTCGGGCACCGTAGCCATCAGGTCTTCCCCGGAAATCGCCGGCACCGGCGCCTTTTTCACCGGGTCGATTTTCATGGCGATGGTGCCGCCGGTGGCGATCAGCGGCACCGTGGGTTTGTCCTGGGCATACGCCGGCCCCGCCGCCACCATATAAGCCGCCATCAAGAGCGCCAATTTCTTCACAGCCGTCTCCCTCAGTGTTGTAAGCAATGGATATCGGTAGGTGCGCGTCAGGGGTTCAGTACGCGCACCGGCTGGCCGCCCATCCAGGCCTGCACCGCCTGGAGTGCGCTGCGGTAGAAAGCCGTGAAGTTCTCGGGGCTGACGTAGCCCAGGTGCGGAGTTAGCACCACGTTGTCCAGGCTGCGCAGCGCATCGGTGGGCGGCAGGGGTTCTTGGGGGAATACGTCCAGCCCCGCGCCCGCCAGCCGCCCCTTGCGCAGGGCGTCCAGCAGCGCGGGCGAATCCACCAAACCCGCGCGCGAGGTATTCACCAGGAAAGCCGTGGGCTTCATGGCGGCCAGCGCGGCCGCATCCACCACGTGGCGCGTGCGGTCGCTGAGTATCAGATGCAGGCTGACCACATCGGCGTCGGCGAACAACTGGTGCTTGGGCACGAACTGCACGCCGGCTTCCTGGGCGCGCTCGGCCGTCAGGTTGGGGCTCCAGGCCTGCACGTGCATGCCGAAGGCCTTGCCCACCTGGGCCACGGCGGTGCCCAGCTTGCCCAGACCCACCACGCCCAGCGTCTTGCCCGCCAGGGGCCGCGGCATGCCGGTTTGCCACAAGCCGCGGCGCATGTTGGCGTCTTCGACCGTCAGGTTCTTGAACAGCGCCAGGATGTGCGCCCACGCCAGTTCCGATGTGGCGGTGTTGGCGTCGGCGGCGCCGGGCGCGCCGCACACCACAATGCCGCGGCGCGTGCAGGCATCCATGTCGATGGCCAGGTTGCGCAGGCCGGTGGTGACCAGCAGGCGCAGCTTGGGCAGCGATTCGATCAGTTGCGCCGGGAACGGCGTGCGCTCACGCATGGCCACGATCACGTCGAAATCCTGCAAGGCGCGAACCCTTTCGCCTTCGGGCAGGTAGTCGTGGAACGACTGGACCTGCGCGCGGCCGCCCAGCGTGGCCCAGTCGGCGTAGCGCTGGGCCACGCCGTGGTAATCGTCCAGCAAGGCAACCTTGATCGTGTCATTGTCCACGTGGAGGCTCCGGTTATTTGCCCAGGCGGGCCTGGATCATCTCGATAGGGGCGGCGCCGTTCAGGCGGGTGCCGTCCTGGAAGAAAATGGCGGGAGTGCCGCGCACCATCAACTTCTGCCCCAGTTCCAGCACCTGCTTGATGGGCGTATCGCACTCGGCGGTGGGCGGTTTCTTGCCGCGCTGCATCCAGTCTTCCCAGGCCTGGGCGCGGTCTTTGGCGCACCACACATCGCGCGACTTGGTGTGCGAATCGGGTGCCAGGATGGGATACAGGAAGGTGTAGATCGTGAGGTTGGTTTCGTCTTTCAGGGTTTTGTGCAGCTGCTTGCAATAGCCGCAATTCGGGTCTTCGAAAATGGCCACCTTGCGCGAGCCGTCGCCGCGCACCTGCTTCACGGCCAGGTCCAGCGGCAATTCGCTGAACGCCACCTGCCCCAGCTTTTCCTGGCGTTCGCGGGTAATGTCGGTGCGCGTGGCGGCATCGATCAGCGGGCCCTGCATTACCCAGGTTACCCCTTCGTCGGTGTACACCAGTTCGCCGCCCAACTGCACTTCGAAAATGCCGTAGGGCGTGCGGTGCACCGCCGTCACGTCCAGTTCCTTGAAGCGCTGCGAAAAACGCTGCCGCACTTCCTGGGCCACCGGATCGGCCACCGCGCCGGTGGAATACGACTTGCCCGCTGGCGCCGCCTTGCCGGGCTGGGTGGAATACACCTGGTCTTTTTTCGACGGGGCTTGCTCGGCCCAGGCGCCGCCGGCCAGTACCAGTGCCGCGGCGCACAGCGGCGCGGTAAGCAGGGAAGAAAATCGCAGATTCATGGATGCTCCTTGGGGCGTCAGTTGCGCGACGCCCCGTCTATCAGTTGCCGCTTCAGGAAAGGCGACGCGTCGACCCAACGCATGCCGGTGTTGCGCAGCCAGGCCAGGGGCGCGGCGCGGGCGCCAAACAGGCGGTACAGGCCGTCGGTGGCCAGGCGCATGGCGAATACCGATTCGGCGCGCGCGCGCTGGTAGCGCCGCAGCACGCGCG
>NZ_JAJMLX010000323.1 GCF_020991325.1 Bordetella petrii
CCCGTGCCGGCCAGCGCGTCGCCGTCGCCACCGTCGCCACCCTGGCCGCCCAGGCTTTGCGCGGCAATCGCGGGCAGATTGTCGCCGCGCGTGGTGACGCTGGCGCCGGAATACAGGTTGACCGTCACGGCCCCGCCCTTGCCGCCGTTGCCGCCGCTATGGTCTTTGGGAGGCCCTTCGCCGCCCTTGCCCCCCACGGCCCGCGCGGCGATGCCCGCGCCTTCCACGGCCACGCTGGAACTGGAACCCGCCAGGTCCAGCAGCACGCTGCCGTAGGCATCCACCGTGGTCTTCTGGGTCCACGAACTGCCGTCGCCGCCACCGTCGCCGCCGTTGTCGCTGTTGTCGGGGTCGTCCGTGTTCGCGCCGACGCCGTCGCCGCCGATGCTTTCTGCATAGATGCCGAATAGCTTGCTGTCCTGGTCCGCCTGCCAGTAGCTGCTGGTAGAACCGCGATGCGTGACCTGCACCGTTCCGCCGGTGCCGGCATTACCGTTATAGACACCGCCCGACGCGCCCACAGAACGCGCGGCAAGCGCCGCTCCGATCGAATACGTTTTCAGGCGCGTGTCGCTGCTGCCCATGTTGACGGTGCCGCTGTCGGTAATAGTGACCGTGCTGGCATTGCCGCCGTCGCCGCCCACCTGGTCGCCATAGTCCAGCGTGGGGTCGTTCTGGTCGCCGCCGGTGCCGCCCATGGCCAAGGCGTTGATGCCGAACATGCCGCGCTCATCCGCGATGGGCACCGTGCCAACCATGGTCAGCACGCCGGTATTCGTGACCGAGACCGCATCCCCCAGGCCGCCATGCCCGCCATTCGAATCGTTGTTGTCATTGTCCGGATCGCCCACGCCGCCCTGCGACATCGCGGTAATCAGGCTGTTGAAGGAACCCGTGGCCGTGCCGCTGAGGGTGATGTTGGCGCTGTTGTTGATGGTTACCGTGCCGCTGTTGCCGGCCGTGCCTTCATCGACGCCGGCCCCGCCCACCGACGCGCCCGTCAGCACGCCCTGCTTGAAGGCCTCGTCGTAGATGGGAAACAGCCACAACGCCGTACTGGAATCGGCATAAAAGTCGCCCGCGGCCGTGATTGATACCGCCGGCCCGGTGTCACCGTCTTTCTCGCCGCTTTTATCTTCGCCCGCATCGCCTTCGCACACGCCATAGGCGTAGCCATACACGTAGCCAGATTCGGCGGGCGGGATATTCTGCGTGGGCTCACCCAGGCATTCATAGCCGGCCTGGGCCCCGGCGGACAGGCCCAGCGTGCAGGCCCCCAGCGCGGACAGGATTGCAAGCCTCAACACACCCTGGCAGGAAAGCCTGGCCGGCGTGCTGCTTCGATAGGCGGGACTCGGGTTCATGTTCTTCTCGCTTCGTGGAAGGTTGCAGGCTCTCCGGGCACGAATTGCCGCGGGCGCGCATGTCTACGAAGGCGATTCTGTGGTTCGAGTTTGCAACAAACAAGAACTTTTCGACGAAATTGGCTATTTAGTCGATGAAATTGCCCCTGGCGGCCGACCGCGCGGCCTGCCGGCCGCATGGCGTGCCGCGCGGCGGCGCCACCACAGCCATATCCCTGATACCCCCAACCCGGCCAGCGCAAGCCCCAGCAGCGCCACACCCGCCTGCCATGGCACGCCCCCCAGTTCGCCGGTGTGCAAGGGGTAAATAATGGAATTCACCCGCGTGCCGGGATCCAGCTCATTCCAGCGGTGCGCCGCCAGTACCGCGCCGCTGCGCGGATCCAGCCATACGGTGGATCGGCCGTTGGGATGCGGATCGCCGGGCAGGCGCATGCGTACCGCCAGCGCCTGCCCGGCCTGCGGCTTGTAAAGCACATAGCCCACGCGGCCCGTGGGAAAGGTGGCCTGGGCGGTGCGCACCAACTCGTCCAGGGGCAGCATCGGCCCGCGGCCAGCGGGCGCAGCTGGTATGGCCGTGGGCCTTGCGCCGCTCAGCCAGGTCATCCACTGGCCGATGGGCCGCCAGGCCAGGTACGCGCCCGAGCCTATGCACAGCGCCAGGGCCAGGGCCAACAGCGCGCCGCCGCTGCGGTGCATGTCGAACAGCGCCCGCAGCAGCCCCTTGCGCAATTCCACCCGCAACGACGGCGGCCAGCGGCGCGGCCACCACAGCACCAGGCCCGACACGGCCAGCAGCAGGTAAGCCAGCGCGGCCCATGTCAGCACGGCCTTGCCCAGCTGCTGCATCCACAGCGAACTGTGCAGCCCGTACAGCAGCGCGGCGAAGCCCTGGTTATCGCCGCGCCGGCCCTGCTCCATACCGGAGGCCGGGTCCAGGTACACCGTGCCCCGCCATGGCCCGCGCACCAGTACTTGCAAGGTTTCGCCCGGCTGGCGCGGCGGCCGGAACGTCAGCGGCGCGCCGGGACCGAACTCTTCCGCCAGCCGCAGGCGCAGCGATTCCAGCGGCACCTGGGCATCCGATACCGGAAAGGCCGCCACGAAAAGCTGCGGGTGCAGCCACTTGTCCAGCGGACGCGCCATCACCAGCAGCGAACCTGTCAGGCCCGACACGATCAGGATGCCGCCCATGCCCAGGGCCAGCCAGCGGTGGCACCGCAGCCACAGGCTGCGCAAGGCCGGCATCAGTGCGCGACGCAACGGTGTGGCACGGCGCGGCCCGGTCAGTAAGCCAGGCGCGCCTGCACGTACACCATGCGCGGCGCACCCACCATGCGGCCGCCGTTGGTGTCGGTGTTGCGGGTGTAGTAGCGCCGGTCGAACAGGTTGTTCACGCCCACGGCCAGCTCGCTGCCCTGCCGGGCGGGCAGCTTGTAGCTCAGTTGCGCATTCCACACGCTGAACCCAGGCACGCGCCCATTGCGCGCGTTGGCGGATTCCGCTTCGGTGTTGGCGGTGTCGGAATACTGGCTGCTTTGCGCGGTGGTGAACAAATCGAACGCCCAGTTCCTGACGCTGTAGCGTCCGCCCGCGGTGCCCGTCTGGCGCGAATAGAACGGCACATCGTTGCCTTCGAACTCGCCAGACTTCTGGATGGCGCGCACGTAGGTGTAGTTGGCGTACAGGTTCAGGCCCGCCAGGGGGCCGGCCTTGTCGAAATCGTAGGAAACGGCGAATTCCACCCCGTTGTGCCGTGTGGCTCCCAGGTTGCGGAACACGGCGGGGTTGGTGCCGGGAATCGACAGAATCTGGTTGTCGAAGCGCAGGTTGAATACCGTCAGTTCGGCATGGGCCTGCTCGCCCGTGTAGCGCATCCCGGCTTCCAGCGTCTTGGCCACTTCGGGGTTCAGCGGATTCGATGCCGACATGGAATTCAGCTGCGTGTACTGCACCGCGCCGAACGACGTGCTGTAGTTGGTGTACAGCGTCAGCTCATCGTTGACCAGGTAGGCCAGGTTCAGCGAAGGCAGGCCCCGGCTGTTGCGCACATGGAAGGCTGTATCGTCGGCGGCGCCGCTGGGTTCGCGGTCGGTGTCGATTTTCTCGTAGCGCATGCCCGGCGTGATGCGCCAGTTGCCATAGGCGATACGGTCGTCCAGATACAGCGAATGCGCGCGCGTCTCGTTGTCGAAGGTCTGCGTCACGCCGATGCGCTCGCCGGTTGCCAACGACGTCGAATAGCGCCTGTCCTGCCCGGTTTCATGGATGTAGCGGTAGCCTATCGTCACGTCGTGCGTGGTGGCCCCCCATTCGATGCGCTGCGTATAGCGCGGTTCGATGCCCAGCACCTGGTTGTTGCGCGGCTGGTAGTCGTTGCGGTTCTGGGCGGTATTGATCAGCGAGCTCTGGCGCGAGCTGTCGTAGTGGTACACGCGCGCCTCGAACTCCTGGGTATCGGAAATCGTGTTCAGGTAGCCGACATCCACCTGGTCGCGCTTGCCCTTCCAGTAATCGGTGGGATGCGTGTTCTGGAATGGGTCGTCGCGGTATTCGTCGGCGGTCAGGCCACCCGGCGTCATCGACTTCACGTCGTAGTGCGCGATCTTGCCGTACAGCTCGGACGTGGCGGTAATGGCATAGCGCCACTTCAGCGCAATATCGTTGTAGCGGTCGTCGCTGGCGTCGCGCCATTGCTCGCCATCCATGCCCGAATACAACAGCGCCACGCCCAGGCCATTGTCCATCTGCGTGCCCGCGAAGGCGCTGTACTGCCGGTTGGCGCCGCCATGGCTGAACACGTTGTAGCGCGCCGATGCATCGGCCGTCAGTCCGCCGCGGTTCGGAATGGAGCGCGTCTTGAAATTGATGACGCCGCCCACGTTCTGCGGGCCATACCGCACCGCGCCGCCGCCCCTCACCACGTCGATCGACTCCAGGTTGCCCAGGCTGACGGGCGCCATGACCAGGTTGGGCTGGCCATACGGCGCCATGGCCAAGGGGATGCCGTCGATCAGCATCGTCGAGCGGAACGAGTTGCGCGGATTCAAGCCCCGTATGCCCACGTGCAGCCCCACCGAGCTACCAGTGGCGCTGGTGCTGCCGCTGATCTGCACGCCCGGCACGCGGCGCAGCGCGTCGGCCACGCTGGTGGCGCCGCTTTCGGCAATATCTTCCCGGCGCAGCAGGGTGCGGGCGCCGCCGAAGGTCCGCACGCTGTTCTCCAGGCCGGTGCCCAGCCAGTCGCCGCTGATCTGGATGGCCTCCAGCGTATTGGCGCCGCCGGCGGCGCCTGCCGCGGAAACATCCGCATCCGCTTCCGGGGCCAGCGCCGGCCGGCTGCC
>NZ_JAJMLX010000324.1 GCF_020991325.1 Bordetella petrii
GGCGGCGGCGACACGCTGGCGCGCCTGGTGGCCGACCCCCTGGGCCGCGAACTGGGCCAGCCCATCGTGGTCGAGAACCGGCCGGGCGCCGGCGGCAATATCGGCACCTCTATCGGCGCGCGCGCCAATCCCGACGGCTACACGCTGACCTACGGAACCAACGGCACCCAGGCCACCAACCACTGGCTGTACAAGACGCCCGGTTATACCCCGCAGGACTTCGAGCCGATTTCGCGCTTCACCACGATCGCCGCGGTGCTGGTGGTCAACGGCAACGATCAGCGCTTCCAGTCGCTGGCGCAACTGCTGGACTATGCCAAGCAACATCCCGGCGAACTGACCTGTGGGTCGGCCGGCAACGGCACTTCGTCGCACCTGGCCTGTGAACTGCTGAAACAGATGGCGGGCGTGCAATTGATGCACATCCCGTACAAGGGCGGCGCGGCGGCCATGACCGACCTGCTGGGCGGCCGCATTTCCTTGCTGATCGACGTCATGCCCAACGTGGCCGGCCAGATCCAGGCCGGCAAGCTGCGCGCCCTGGCCGTGACCACGCCCGAGCGGGTGGCCTCGCATCCGGACATTCCCACCATCGACGAAAGCGGCGTGAAGGGCTACGGCTTCTTCGCCTGGGACGGCCTGTATGCCCCGAAGGGTACGCCGCCCCAGATGCTGGACGCATTGAACGCCGCGGTGCGCCGCACGCTGGAGCGGCCCGAAGTGCGCCAGGCCCTTGAGTCGCGCGGCGCCATGCCGGCGGCAACCTCGCGCAGCGACCTGGCGGCATTCGGCGCGCAGGAATACGAACGCCTGGGCAAGGTCGTGCGCACCGCGGGCGCGGCCATCGACTGAAGCAGGCCTTCAGCCCAGCATCACCACGGCCACCACCAGCAGGCCCAAGGCCAGGTTGACCGCCACCCAGGTCTTCACCGACCCCATGGCGGCGCCGGCCGCGGGCCATTCCTGCGCCTGCACGGCCCGCGCCAGCCGCGGATACAGCGCATAGCGGATGTGGCCGAAAATGACCGTCATGAGCAGCCCCAGGACGGCCATGGCCATCCAGGACGGCGGCATGTGGAAGCTGCCGCCGGACTCGGCCGCCTGGCGGGCCGAGCGGCCTATCATCCAGGCGCCGCTGCCTAGCGCCACCACCACGGCCCAGGCTACCGCGTTCAGGAAGCGCCCCAGCACATCGCGCATCAGGCCCAGCTTCTGGGGCGGCGCCAGCGGCGCGACGGCGGGACGCAGGAAACAGAACGCGAAGATCATGCCGCCCACCCACAGGATGACGGCCAGGACATGCGCGAGTTTCAGTACGTTGTAGAACATGGGCTTTCCCGGTAATGGCGGCCCCAGGGCGGGCCGTCCAGCCCGCATGATATCGCCGCTTGCGCGGCGCGCGTCAAAACGACATAAACTGCATGGATGCGCCGGCGGCGGGAGGCCGCCGTTGATTGACTCTTTATAGGTTGCAACCATGCCCAGTTTCGACGTGGTTTCCGAAGTGGACAAGCACGAACTCAGCAATGCGGTCGACCAGGCCAACCGCGAGCTGGCGACCCGCTTCGATTTCAAAGGTACCGACGCCAAATTTGAACTCGAAGAGTTCGTGGTTACCCAGGTGGCGCCCAGCGCGTTCCAGCTGAAGCAGATGCTGGACATCCTGCGCGGCCGGATGTCGGCGCGCGGCATCGATGTGCGCTGCCTGGACGTGGCCGATCCCCTTGAAAACCTGGGCGGGGCCCGCCAGAAGGTCACGGTGCGCCAGGGCATTGAGCAGGCCGTGGCCAAGAAGCTGATCGCCGCCATCAAGGGCGCGAAGCTGAAAGTGGAAAGCCAGATCAACGGCGACAAACTGCGCGTCAGCGGCAAGAAGCGCGACGACCTGCAAGAGGCCATTGCCCTGCTGCGCAAAACCGACGTCGATCTGCCCCTGCAGTACCAGAACTTCCGCGACTGACACGGTTTTTCGCGGTTACGCGATCAAGCCGGGGCGGGGCGGACACCTGTCGCAGTATGCGTTTACCAAGGAGCAAGCCATGACTGTACGTATCGCCACCGCCCGCTGGGCCGCCATGCTGGCGGCCTGCGCCCTGTTCGCCGCCGCCGCGCACGCCCAGGCCCCCGTCAAGACCCAGGACGGCATGCTGGTCGACCAGGCCGGCATGACCCTATACACCTTCGACAACGACAGCGCCGGCAAGAGCGTGTGCAACGACGGTTGCGCCAAGGCCTGGCCGCCGCTGGCCGCCGGCGCCGACGCCAAGCCGCAGGGCGACTACAGCATCGTCACCCGCGATGACGGATCCAAACAATGGGCCTACCAGGGCAAGCCCCTGTACCTGTTCGTGAAGGATGCCAAGCCCGGCGACAAGCAGGGCGACAACGTCAAGAGCGTCTGGCACATCGTCAAGCCTTGAGCGGCTTGACCAGGGGTCTGGCTCCCGTAGGGTGCCTGACCCCGTCGGGTCGAACCTGTGCCCCCATCGGTGTCTGACACCCTGCGGGAGTCAGACACCTAAAACGGGGCGCCCCGAATCCGGGACGCCGCGGAGCCGGCTTTGCCGGTCCGCCAGCGTCGCCCCCTTGAGGGGGGAGCGCGCAGCGCTACGGGGGTGGGCCCTTTACTCCGGCCGCCACGCCAGCAAGGCGTCGACCAGTGTTCGCAGCACGCGCACCAGGCCGGCGGCGCGCTGCGGGTCCCAGTTGTAGGGCTCGCTTTCCGTCATGTAGGCTTCGAGCGCCATTTCCAGCTGCACGGCGTGGTAGCCGCGCTGCGGCTGGCCATAGTGGCGGGTGATCCAGCCGCCCTTGAAGCGGCCGTTGACCACGTGGCTGAACTCGGGCGCCGTGGCCAGAGCGGCCACGGCCGCCTGCTGCAGCGCGGGCGCGCAACTGGCCCCGTCGGCGGTGCCCAGATTCAGGTCGGGCAGCCGGCCTTCGAAGAATCGCTCGCAGCGCGAGATGATGGAATGGCCGTCCAGCAGCACCACGTAGCCATGCTGTGCATGCACCCGCTGCAGCTCGGCGGCCAATTGCGCATGGTAGGGGTCGAAATACTGGCGGCGGCGCGCCGCCACGTCCAGCAGCGGGTGGCCGGCCGAGCCTTCGCTCCAGACCGGTCCGCCGTCGAAACGGCCGGTGGGGCACAGTTCGGTGTTGGACGCGCCCGGATACAGGATGCCGCCTTCAGGGTCGCGGTTCAGGTCGACGACATAGCGCGAATGCGTGGCGGCCATCAGGGTCACGCCCAGGCCGCGCGCGAAGTCGTACAGCCGGTCCACGTGCCAGTCGGTATCCGGCACGCCCAGGGCGGGGGGCGTCATCAGGGGCCGCAGCTCGGTGGGCACCCAGGTGCCCACGTGCGGAATGTTGATGACCAGCGGCGCATCGCCGCGGGTAAGAGTGTAGAGCGTGGTCATGCGGCAAGACTCTTGCAAAGGAAATGAAAGGAAGGGGCGCTATACCGATCGCGTAATGCCCCCGTCGATGCGGATGTTCTGCCCGGTGATATAGCTGGACTTGTCCGAAGCCAGGAAGGCGATCAGGTCGGCCACTTCGTCCGAGCGCCCGTAGCGTCCCATGGGGATGCGCACGCGGCGGTCGTCTTTTTCGGGCAGGCTGTCGATGAAGCCGGGCAGCACGTTGTTCATGCGGACATTGTCGGCCGCGTATTCGTCGGAAAACACCTTGGTGAAGGCGGCCAGGCCGGCACGGAACACGCCCGACGTGGGGAACAGCGCCTCGGGCTCGAAGGTGGCGTAGGTGGAAATGTTCACGATAGAGCCGCTGCGCTGCTGGCGCATGATGGGCGCCACCAGGCGGGTAATGCGTACCACGTTCAGCAGGTAGTATTCCATGCCCAGCTGCCAGTCGGCGTCGGGGATGTCCAGCAGCTTGCCCTTCGGGCCGTGCCCGGCGCTATTGACCACCGCGTCGATGCGGCCCCAGCGCTGCATGGCGCCATCGACCAGCCGCGCGATGTCGTCCGGGTTCAGGTTGGATCCGGTAACGCCCAGCCCGCCCAGTTCACCGGCCAGGGCCTCGCCCTTGCCCGACGATGAAAGAATGGCGATGCCGAAGCCTTCTTCGGCCAGCTTGCGCGCCGCGGCGGCGCCCATGCCGCTGCCTCCGGCGGTGATCAATGCAACCTTTTCTGTGGACATGTCTGGTTCCTTGTAAGGGGTTGGCGGCTTGCGCGCGCCTGCCGGGCCATCATAAACCCGCCTACGATGGCCTGCCGCGGCGTGGGGCGCCACCGCTGTCCGCTTGCCTGCCGCCGCCGGCCGTGATGCCGGCCGATGCCGCCACGATGGCGGCCACCGCCGCCCATTGCATGCCGGACAGGGCCTCGCCCAGGAACAGCAGGCCCGACAAGGCGGCCAGCACGGGTTCCAGGCTGAGCAGGGTGCCGAACATGCGCACGGGCATGCGGCCCAGCACCACGATTTCCAGGGCATAGGGCAGCGAACTGGAGAGAATGGCCACGCCGACGGCCAGGGGAATGATGTGCGCCGAAAACATGGCCGGGCCGGCATGGGCCAGGCCGAAAGGCAGCGCGATCAGGGCCGCCACCGTGGCGGCCAGCGCCAGGGTGTGGGGGCCATGGCGCACGCTGGCCTGCCGGCCGAACACGATGTACAGGGCCCAGCACAGGCCCGCCGCCAGCGCGTAGGCCATGCCGGCG
>NZ_JAJMLX010000325.1 GCF_020991325.1 Bordetella petrii
GGCCGGTGCAGGTGGCGGGCGAGCCCGAGGCTGCCGAGCGCGAGCGCCGCCTGCGCGACGGCATTCCCATTTCCGCCGCCCTGGCGCAGCGCCTGCATGCCCTGTGCGAACGCAGCGGGGTGCCTTACGTGCTGGGTGCCTGAACACGGCGTTGCAGCGATACGGCGATTGCCGGACCCCGATTATTCATTGAAGGATTACGCCCATCATGACCGACACCTCCAAGCGCAAACGCCCCGAAGACCTGCGCAGCCACCGCTGGTATGGCGTGAAAGACCTGCGTTCATTCGGGCACCGCTCGCGCACTGCCCAGATGGGCTACCACCGCTCCGACTACGCCGGCAAGCCGGTGATCGCCATCATCAACACCTGGAGCGATATCAATCCCTGTCACAGCCATTTCAAGCAGCGGGTCGAAGAGGTCAAGCGCGGCATATGGCAGGCCGGCGGTTTCCCGGTGGAAATGCCGGCCATGAGTCTGTCCGAACCTTTCCAGAAGCCCACCACCATGCTGTACCGCAATCTGCTGGCCATGGAAACCGAAGAGCTGCTGCGTTCGTATCCGGCCGACGGCTGTGTCCTGATGGGCGGCTGCGACAAGACCACGCCCGCGCTGCTGATGGGGGCGGCGTCGATGGACCTGCCCACTATCTTCGTGCCGGCCGGCCCCATGCTGCGCGGCAACTGGAATGGCCAGACGCTGGGGTCTGGTTCGGACACCTGGAAGTACTGGGCCGAGCTGCGCGCCGGCAATATCACGGAAGACGACTGGCAGGGCGTGGAGGACGGCATCGCGCGTTCGCCGGGCCATTGCATGACCATGGGAACGGCGTCCACCATGACGGCCGCGGTCGAGGCGCTGGGCCTGTGCCTGTCGGGCTATTCGTCGATTCCCGCGCCGGATTCGCGGCATGCGCAGATGGCCAGCCTGTCGGGCAAGCGTATCGTGGAAATGGTGTGGCAGGACCTGACTCCGTCCAGCATGCTGACGGTGGCTTCGTTCGACAACGCGGTGCGCACGGTGCTGGCGCTGTCGGGTTCCACCAATGCGGTGGTGCACCTGATCGCCATGGCGCGGCGTTGCGGTTTTCCGCTGGACCTGGACCGTTTCGACCAACTGGCGCGCGGCACGCCGGTGCTGGCCAACCTGCGCCCGTCCGGCAAGTACCTGATGGAAGATTTCTACTACGCGGGCGGCCTGCGCGCTTTGCTGGTGCAACTGGGTGACTTGCTCGACACCACCCAGCAGACGGTGGACGGCCGTACGCTGGGCGAGAATATCGCGGGCGCGCGGGTGTTCAACGACGATGTCATCCGGTCCCGCGAGCAAGCCCTGGTGGCGCGCGACGGGCTGGCCGTGCTGCGCGGCAACCTGGCGCCCGACGGGGCCGTGATCAAGCCGCCGGCCATGGAGCCGCAGTTGCAAACCCATACCGGGCGCGCCGTGGTCTTCAAAGACTACAACGACATGGCCGAACGCATCGATGACCCCGGCCTGGATGTCGATGCCGACAGCGTGATCGTGTTGCAGAATGCCGGCCCGCAAGGGGCGCCGGGCATGCCGGAATGGGGGCAGTTGCCCATTCCGCAGAAATTGCTGAAGCAGGGCGTGCGCGACATGCTACGCATCTCGGATGCCCGCATGAGCGGCACCAGCTACGGCGCCTGTGTGCTGCACGTGGCGCCTGAGTCATATGTGGGCGGCCCGCTGGCCCTGGTGCGCGACGGCGACCTGATCACGCTGGACGTGCCCAACCGCCGGCTGGACGTGCAGTTGTCCGAAGCCGAACTGGCCCAGCGCAAGGCCCAGTGGCAGGTGCCGGCGCCCCGGTTCGAACGCGGCTATGGGGTGCTGTACCTGAAGCATATCGGGCAGGCCGACACCGGCTGCGACTTCGATTTCCTGCAGACAGACCGCCGCCAGGATGTGGCCGGCGAGCCCGAGATCCACTAATACCGCGCAAGATCCCACCCAGACCGAGGAATTCCCATGACATCACCCTTGCCCAACCGGTTTCGCCAGCGCATCCTCGCGCGTGAGCGGCTGATCGGTTTCTGGATGTGCATGTCCAGCCACATCACCACCGAATTGGTGGGCCTGGCCAATTTCGATTGGCTGTTGCTGGATGGTGAGCATTCACCCAACGAGGTCCCGCTGTTCCTGCAGCAATTGCAGGCCCTGCAGGGCAGCAATAGCGCGGCCGTGGGGCGGCCCACGTGGAACGACCCGGTCGAAATCAAGCGCCTGCTGGATATCGGGTTCTACAACCTGCTGATCCCGTTTATCGAGTCGGAAGATGACGCGCGCCGCGCGGTGGCGGCCACGCGCTACCCGCCGCAGGGCATGCGTGGCGTGGCGGGGCTGCAGCGCAGCAACCGCTACGGCACGGTGCCCGACTATCTGCACACCATCAACGACAACATCTGCGTGCTGCTGCAAATCGAGAGCCGGCCCGGCATCGAAGCAGTGGATGAGATCGCGGCGGTGGAAGGGGTGGATGGCATTTTCATTGGCCCGTCAGATCTGGCAGCTGCTCTGGGGCACATAGGAAACCCGGGGCACCCCGAGGTGCAGGACACTATCCGCCACCTGTACCAGCGGGCCAGTGCGCAGGGCAAGGCGGTGGGCATTTTGGCTCCCGCGCACGCCGACGCGCGCCGCTACCTGGATATGGGCATGCATTTCGTGGCGGTGGGTACCGACCTGGGGGTATTCAAGCAGGCTACCTTCGCCCTGCGTGAAACCTTTCCCACCTGAACCGCGCGGGGCTGGCAGGCCCAGGCAAAACAAAAGGATGCCCGCGGGCATCCCTTTGTTTTGCCGTATTCATGTCGCCCCACGCTAGGCGGGGCGGCACAATGGCTTAGGCCAGCGCCTTGATGGCGGCAGCCAGGCGGCTCTTGTGGCGAGCGGCCTTGTTCTTGTGGATGATGTTCTTGTCAGCCACGCGATCGATGACGCTGCTGGCTTTCTGGAACACTTCGCCAGCCGCAGCCTTGTCGCCGGCCGCGATGGATTGGCGTACGCGCTTGATGGCGGTGCGCAGCATCGAGCGCAGGCTGGAATTGTGCTTGTTGCGCTCGACCGATTGGCGAGCGCGCTTGCGTGCTTGGGCGGTATTGGCCATGTTGCTATATTAAGTGAATTCGGCAAAGTCCAACATTGTAGCAACTCTGCCGGGGATTGCAAGGCTTTTGCCGACAAAGGCCGGTAAAAGCGTCAGGCCGACGCCACGCCGATGGATACGAACCAGGGCGTGAAGCGCCGCACGTCGATGGGCATGTCGGCTTCCAGCGTGCGCAGCGCGGTATCGACGTCGTCGAGCGGGTATTCGCCGGATACCGGCAGGCCGCCCGCCGCCATGGAGACGCGCAAGGCGCCGGCATAATAGGGACGCAAGGCTTCGACAATTTCGGTGAGCGGCTGGCCACGGGCATCGACCAGGCCGTGTTCCCAGGCGGCCTGGCTGGTGAGGTCGGCCCGCGGCACGCCCATGCGCACCGCGTCGAAACGGACGCCGAGGCCGGGCCGCAGGGTTTCGCGCGAGCCCGCCCGGGTTTCGATTTCGACCGGGGCGTCGTGGGCCACCACCAGGGTGCGGTGCGGTTGCTGGCGCACCATGTAGCGGGTGCCGCTGGAGCGGATTTCGCCCTCGGAGGTTTCCACGACGAAGGGACGCTGGTCGTGCGAGGCCGCGGTAACCACGACGGCGCCCGACAGCAGTTTCAGCTTGCGGCTGTTGGCGGTGTAGCTGAGGTCGACCCGGCTGCGCGCATCGAGCATCAGTTCGCTGCCGTCGGAAAGCATGTAGCGGCGGCGTTCGGCGGTGCCGGTGGCGGCGTCGGAAGCCAGGCTGTCCAGGGGGAAGAACAGGTTGCCGACATAGGCCGCCGAGGCGCTGCCCATGCCCAGCAGTGCGGCGCCCGCCAGGAAGCGGCGGCGCGCACGGGAAGTGGGCTGTTGCGCGACGGGGGGCAGGTCGGACACATAGCCGGCGGGGTAGGAATCGCCCAGGCGGCCCAGCGCCGAGCCGCCCAGGCTGCCGGTAAGTTGCTGCCAGGCGTTGTCGTGCTGGGGACTGGCTTCGCGCCAGGCGAGGAACTTGGCGTAGTCGTGCTGGGTTGCGCGGCCCGAGCGCAGCAGCAGCAGCCAGTCTATGACCTGGTCTGAGAGGGGAGGCGCCTGGCTGGAGTGGATGTCCTGTCCCATGAGCGAACCCGAGTGGCTGCCGAGCAATTGCATTCTTAAATAATAATGCTTTTCTTACTTTAGATTACATACTTTGTGAGAAATTTTTGATCATTGGTGCCGCAAGTGACGTTTATAAGCAGAATAAACCGAAGTAACGGTGCTGTAACGTGCCCCGTAGCGGGGTGCCGGGGTCGACGCCGGCCCGCAGCGAGGGATCAGGAGGCGTGGCGGCGGCCGAAATCGCGCAGGCGGAAGCCGCAAGCGAACAGGCAGGCGAAATATGCGGCCATGCTGGCGGCCAGGACGCCGCCCAGCCACAGGGCGCGCAGGCCAGGAGTGGATTGCAGGGCAATCCAATTCAGGTGGCGGTCGGCGTACAGCAGCACCATGGCCAGGGCGGCCAGGGCGGGCAGCATGCGCAGCAGGAACCGCGGCCAGCCCGCGGCGGGGCGATACACGCCGCGGCGGCACACAACGGT
>NZ_JAJMLX010000326.1 GCF_020991325.1 Bordetella petrii
CCGAAAACCGCACCATGCTGGCTGCGCTGGGCGTCAACCAAGCCTGGCTGTTCACCTCGGCTTTCGCGCTGGGCGCCGCCCATCATGAAAGCGGTATTGACCACGCCCGAGGCCAGCCCGGATTCGTGCGGCGGCGCGTCGTTCATGGCGGCCAGCAGCAGCGGGTTGAAGGCAATGCCCGCGCCCAGCCCCAGCAGCAGCATGCCGGGCAGGATGTGCAGGGTGAAGGTGCCGTCGATGGGCGCTTGCGAAAACAGCAGCAGCCCCAGGGCCGCCATGCCCAGGCCGGCCGCCAGCGGCGCCCGGATGCCGAAGCGCATGACCAGCCTGGCGGATACGCCCAGCGAGCAGACGGCCATGACCAGGTTGCCGGGCAGGAAGGCCAGCCCCACCTGCATGGCGCTGTAGCCCAGCACCAGTTGCATGTACAGGGCTGAAATGAAGAACCAGGCGAACATGGCGCCCGCCCACAGTACCCCGACCACATTCGCGACAGCCAGGTTGCGCAGGCGGAACAGGCCCAGCGGCATCAAGGGAGCGGGCGAGCGCGACTCGATGGCCAGGAAGGCCGCCAGCAATGCGACGGACAACGCCAGCAGCCCCAGGGACTGGGCAGAGGTCCAGCCGGCTTCGTTGCCATTCACCACGGCATACACCGCCAGCATCAGCGACAGCGTGACGGTGATGGCGCCGGCCACGTCCAGCCGGGTGTCCGTGCCGGCGGCGCGGCCGCCCGGCAGCAGGAACAGGCACAGGCCGAACACCGCCGCGCCGATGGGCAGGTTGACCAGGAAGATCCAGTGCCAGCTCAGTGCGCTGGTCAGCACGCCGCCCAGCAGCACGCCCACGCTGCCCCCGCCCGCGCAGACGAAGCCGTACACGCCCATGGCCTTGGCGCGCTCGCCGGGCTCCGGGAACAGGTTCATGATGAGCGACAGCGCCACGGCCGACACCACGGCGCCGCCCAGCCCTTGCACGGCCCGCGCGGCCACCAGCATCTCCTGGCTGCCGGCCACGCCGCAGGCGAGCGATGCCGCGGTGAACAGCGTGAGGCCGGCCAGGAATACCCGGCGCGGCCCCAGCAGGTCGCCCAGGCGGCCGCCCAGCAGCAGAAAGCCGCCGAAAGTGAGCATGTAGGCGTTCACCACCCAGACCAGGGCGGTTTCGGAAAACTGCAGGTCGGCGCGGATGGACGGCAGCGCCACGTTGACGATGGTGGTGTCCAGGACGATCATCAACACGCCCAGGCACAGCACCATCAGTGCCAGCCAGCGTTGTCTGTCTTGCAGGGCATGCTGCATGCGGAAGCTCCGTGCTTGAAAGGGTGGGGGCGGTCAGCCGGCGATCTGGCCGCCGTTGATCAGCCACGATGTGCCGTAGCGGTCGGTCAGGGCGCCGAACGCCTCGGCCCAGAATGTTTTCTGCAGCGGCATGGTTACCGTGCCGCCTTCGGCCAGGTTGTTGAAAATGCGGGTGGCGTCCGATACGGTGGGAAACACCAGGGCCAGCGATACGCCCTGCTGGCCGTGGAAGGGCTGGTCGCCCGCCGCGTCGGATGCCATCAGTGTTTGCCCGTCCAGGCTCAGCCGCGCGTGCATGATGCGGTCTTCGGCGCCGGCCGGAAATTCCGTGCCCTCGGGCGCCTGGCTGTAGGGCACCATGGCTTCCACGCGGCCGCCCAGGGTGTGTTCGTAAAAGCGCATGGCTTCGGCGCAGTTGCCGTCGAAAGTCAGGTAGGCGCAGAGCTGGGGCATGATGGGTTCTCCTGTGGGGCGGGCGGATGGCCTGGGTTGGCCAGGGGCGCGCAGTGGGTGTTGTAATGGCGGTCGCGCCGATGTACTACGAATAAAGCGTAACGATGAATATCCAGATTAATGAAGAACTGCGAACGTATATAGACCCGCTCAGTGCCGACGAGTACGCCGCGCTGGAGCGCAGCCTGCTGGCCGAAGGCTGCCGCGATGCGCTGGTACTGTGGGGCGATGTGCTGGTCGACGGGCACAACCGCTACGCCCTGTGCCGCAAGCACGGCATCGAGTTCAAGACCATCCAGAATACCCGTTTTACATCGCTGGACGATGTGCGGTTATGGATGATAGAGAATCATCTGGGCCGGCGCAGCGTGTCGGACTTCCAGCGTGGCGTGCTGGCGCTGCGCAAGAAGGAAATTCTGCAGGCGCGCCAGGCGCAGGCGGCGCCGGACGCTGGCCCGGAAGAGGGCGCGGCGCCGCAGGCTGCCGAAAAACCCGCGGTGCCGAACCGCCAGGCGTTGGCACGGGCGGCGCGGGTCAGCAGCAATACGCTGGGACAGATCGAGAAAATCCACAAGGCGGCGGCGCCCGAACTGGTTCGCGCGGTCAAGGCGGGCGATATTTCCATCAATGCCGCCGCGACGGTGGCCGAACTGCCGGCCGAGCAGCAAGTGGCGGCGGCCGCCGAAGGGCGCAAGGCCTTGCGCGAGCTGGCGCGCCAGGCACGCCAAGCCAAGGCCGCGGCGCGCACGCCTGACCCCGAAGCTGGAGCCGCGGGCGAAGACGATGCGCCGGTCGAGCATATCGAGGACTATCCGGCCGAAGTGGCCCGGTTGCGCCGCCTGGTGGCCGCGCTGACCGACGAGCGCGATGCGCTGAAAAAGAAGGTCATGCACCTGACGGTGGCGCTGGCCGAGGCCCGCAACGGCAGTTGAAGCGGCGTATCAGCCGGCGTGCCGGAAGGTCAGATTGATGCGGGTCTGCCCCACGCGCGGGTGCGTGGCCTCCTGCAGGGGCAGCACGCCGTGATAGCGCAGGCGGTCGGGGCCGCCCCATACCACCACGTCGCCGTGCTGCAGGGGCACGCGCCGCGCCGGTCCACTGCGCTGCAGTCCGCCGAACAGGAAAACCGCGGGGATACCCAACGATACCGACACGATGGGGGCATCCAGGTTGCCTTCGTCTTTGTCCTGGTGCAGGGATAGCCGCGCGCCCGGCAGGTAGTGATTGATCAGGCAGGCGTCGGGCCGGAAGCCGTCAAAGCCGGCGGCACTGGCCGCGGTCTGGGCCAACTGCAGGAAAGGCTCCGGCATGGCTGGCCAGGGCCTGCCGGTCAGCGGATCGTGGCGGGTATAGCGATAGCCCCGGCGGTCGGATGTCCAGCCCAGCGCGCCGCAATTGCTCAGGGCTACCGACATGCGGAACCCGCCAGGCGTGATCAGGTGGCGCGGCGGAGCGGCGGCCCAAATCCGGTCCACCGCGGCCAGCAGCGCATCGGCATGGGGCAGCGCCAGGCCGCGCAGCAGCACAGACCCTGGGCCCAGCGTAATGCGTTCCGGAACTTCCGGGTCGGCGGCGAAAAGCTCAAGGTTCATGGGGCAGCAGCCCTATTGGGCATCGTGGAAAATGATGCCGAGTGTATGGCGCCGGCCGGACCGCACCAGGCTGACGCCGTGGCGCTGATTGACGCGATAGTGGCCGCGCGCGCCCTGCACCGGGCGCTGGTGCACGGCGAAAGCCACCGCGTCGCCTTGCTGCAGCGGAACCACCTCGACGCTGGACTGCATGCGCGGACGTTGCGTGGTCAGCACGAATTCGCCGCCCGTGAAATCGTGCCCGGGCCGGGACAATAGAATCGCCACCTGCACGGGGAATACATGTTCGCCATACAGGTCCTGGTGCAGGCAGTTGTAGTCGCCCGCCTGGTAGGCCAGGATCAGCGGCGTGGGGCGGCACTGGCCGGCGGCATGGCAGCGGCGCAGGAACTCGCCGTGGCTGGCGGGATAGCGGGTATCCAGTCCCATGGCCTGGTTCCAGCGGTTGGCGAGCGGGGCAAGACGGGCGTACAGCGCCGTACGCAACTGCTCGACCAACGCAGGCAGGGGGTAGGCGTAGTACTTGTATTCGCCGCGGCCGAAGCCGTGCCGCGCCATGACGATACGGCTACGATAGCGCGTGTCGTCTTGGTAGCCGGACACGAGGGCGGCGCAGTCGGCAGGCGACAGCAATCGGGGCAACAGCGCGTGGCCGTGCTGGTGCAGGGCGGTTTCCAGGGCCGGCCAGTCGTGCGCAGCGTGGCCGGTGCCGGGGGGATGCAAGGCGGCGTGGTTCATGCCCTTACTGTAGGCGCGCCGCCGCGCGCGGTCATCCGGGCGCTTGCGCCCGAATTCCGCGCAAAGGCCCTAGCCGCAGCGCAGCGCCGAGATATTGCCCGAGGCGTCCAGAATGATGTTCAGGCGGGCCGGGTTGTATTCCATGGTCATGACCTGGCCGGGACGCAGCACGCGCAGTTGCGTGGACTGTGAAGCCGACTGGGCGTCTTTGCCCACCGAATCGGAATATGCCTGGCCGACCAGGTTCTGCACCGGCTGGGCATTGCAGTCTTGTGCCGGGGTGGCGCTGGAGGCCGCGCCCGTGGTCCCGGTGGCCGACGTGTCGGACGCGCCGCGCTGCGTGCCGGACGTGCCGCAGGCGGCCAGGCCGGCGACGAGGAAAACGGGGATCAGCTTGCGGATCATGGAGGCTCCTTCATGCAGAGTAGACATCCATGATAGACCAGAAGCCCGGCCGATTTGTTCGCAGGCGTTGCAGCGTGTCAGCCGGTACTGCTGGCCATTTCCAGGGGGGCGGATGTTCCGGTGGATGCCGCATTCCATGGGTACCGTTTCGCGGTGGTG
>NZ_JAJMLX010000327.1 GCF_020991325.1 Bordetella petrii
GACAGCGATTGTGGCCCCCACAGCATCTTGATGATCTCTTCGCCGATGATCATGCCGCCCATGGTGATGAGGATCTGTTTGAGGTGCTGGCCATAGACCGGCCGCACGATCACGCGCTCGAACGCCACGCCCACCGCGCCGGCCACGTCCAGCACCGCGCCGTCGCGCAGCAGGCTGTCGACGTGCCGGCGCAAGGCGGCCAGCGCGTCGGTTTTCTGGATGGCGCGCAGCACGTCCAGGGCCACGATATTGCTGGTGCCTTCCCAGATGGAGCCCAGGTGGGCGTCGCGCACCAGGCGCGCCTCGACGAATTCTTCGATGTAGCCGCAGCCGCCGCGCACTTCCATGCCGTCGCCGGTGACTTTGCGCGCATCGCGGCAGGCCCGGAACTTGATCAGCGGCGTCAGCACGCGGGCCCGCGCAGCGGCATCGGCATCGTGTTCGGCATCGGCCAGCGCGGCGGCCGTCTGGAACATCACGCTGCGCGCCTGTTCGGCCCACACGCTCATCTTGGCCAGTTGGCGGCGCATCAAGGGCATGTCGATCAGGCGCTGGCCGAAGGCGCGCCGCTGTTGCGCGAAGTAGGTGGCCTCGGTGACGGCGCGCCGCATCAGGCCGGCCGCGCGCATGCCGTTGGACAGCCGCGAATTGTTGATCATGTCGGCCATGTGCTTGAAGCCCTTGCCGCGTTCGCCCACCAGCCACGCCAGCGCGCCTTCCAGGCGGATCTCGCCGCTGGCCATGGAACGCGTGCCCAGTTTGTCTTTCAGGCGCAGGATGCGGTATGCGTTGTGGGTGCCGTCGGGCAGGTCGCGCGGCAGCAGGAACAGCGACACACCCTTCAGGCCGTCTACCGCTTCGCTGCGCGCCAGCACCATGGCAAAGCCGGCGTCGGGGTTGGAGCAGAACCATTTGTCGCCATGCAGCCGCCAAGTGCCGTCGTCCTGCAGTTCGGCGCGCGTGGCCGTGGCGCTGACGTCGGAGCCCGCGCCCTGTTCGGTCATGAACATGGCGCCCTGGCGCAGTTCGTCGAAGTCTTGCGAGGTGACTTGCGGCAGTACGCGTTCGACCAGATCCGGATCGCCGAACTTGCGCAGTGTGCGGGCCAGGGAGTCGGTCATGCTGACGGGGCAGCACAGGCCGAACTCGGCCTGCACGAACAAATGGCTGAGCGCGTACTTGGCCGCCGGCGGCATGGGTTCGGGCCAGCCCAGCACGCCGCCGCGGTGCGACAGCGCGGCCAGGCCGAATTCGCTGTAGGCCAGCCGTTCCAGTTCGACGTAGGACGGATGCTTGCTAATGCGCGACTCGTCCTGCCCGGCCCGGTTGCGCACCGACAGCGTGGGCGGATTCTGGTCGGCCACGGCCGCCAGCGCGTCGATATGCCCGCCGGCCAGGGCGCCCAGGCGTTCCAGGTGCGGCAGCAGGTGGGCATGCAGCGCGGGAGGCAGGTACAGCCCGCAAAGCGCGGCCGCGTAGGGGTCGGCATTGAACAGGTTCAGGCCCCGGGAATCGGGGACGTCGGTAACGGAAGCGGTGGACATGGCGAACGGGCCGATGACAGGCAAGAAAGTGCATAGGGTGGCGCAGGTCATTTATCTATACAAATACCAATTTTGTGTAGAACAATACAAATAAAGTATTAATTCACCACAGACACATTCCCGCAATGGACCTGGAACCCCGCCTGCTGCGCTATTTCATCGCCGTGGCCGAAGAACGCCATTTCAGCCGCGCGGCCGAACGCCTGCATATTTCGCAGCCGCCGCTCAGCTACGCCATCCGGCAACTCGAAACCACGCTGGGTGCGCGCCTGTTGCAGCGCACCAGCCGCCATGTGGAACTGACGGAGGCCGGGCAGGTGCTGTACCGCGAAGCCCAGGCGCTGCTGCGGCAGGCGGAGGCCATCGGCACTTTGGTGCAGCGCGTGGATGCCGGCCTGCGGGGCCGACTGCGCATCGGCTTCGTGGGATCCATGCTGTACCGCGGGTTGCCGGACCTGCTGGCATCGCTGCGCGCATCCCTGCCCGATGTGGAACACGTGCTGACGGAACTGAATTCCCACGACCAGATCGAAGCCGTGCGGCGTGGCGAACTGGACTTGGGATTCATCCACGCCAACCCCGCGCCCGACGAAGTGCAGACGCTGGATCTGGTGGCCGAGCCTTTCGTGGTGTGCGTGCCGGACACGCATCCGCTGGCGCGCCAGCGGCGGGTGCGGCTGGACGCCCTGGCGCAGGAGGACTTCATCCTGTTCGCCCGCGTCGCATCGCCCAGCTATCACGAGACGGTGCTGTCGCTGTGCGTGGCCGCCGGTTTCCACCCGGCCATCCGCCACGAAGTGCGGCACTGGCTGAGCGTGGCGGCACTGGTGTCGCGCGGGCTGGGCGTGTCCATCGTGCCGGCCTGCCTGGCACGCAGCGGACTGGCCGGCACGCGGTTCATTGCCTTCGAACACCAGGCGCGTTCGGTCAGCCAGGCGATCTGGGCGCGGCAAGCCGATTCGCCTTTGCTGCAGCGGGCCGTGGAACTGGTGCGGCAGCAGTTCAGTTGAAGCCTTGGCGGGTGTCTGGCTCCGAAAGGTGCCAGACACCATCGTGTGCCACGGCCGTCTCAACAGGACGGTGTCCGGCACCCCGGCGGGAGCCGGACACCTGAACGACTGGCGTGTTGCGCCGCACGATGAAAAACCGTTGACAGTGTGCCGCCGCTTGTCCGACTATTTGTCCAGACAAAGTGACAAACTAGACAAAGGAGACAAAATGGAAGTGGTGACCACCGGCCCCAAGCGCTATCGCTTCAGCTTCGGCCGCTACCTGGAAGAGTTCGAAGTCGGGGCGGTGTACGAGCACCGCCCGGGCCGCACCTTGACGGATGCCGACAACATCCAGTTTTCGTTGCTGACCATGAACTTCCATCCCATGCACTGCGATGCCGCCTACGCCAGCCAAAGCGAATTCGGCAAGCTGCTGGTCAACAGCGGGTTGACGGTAGCGGTGGTGCTGGGCATGACGGTGGGCGACGTCAGCGGCAAGGCCATCGCCAACCTGGGCTGGAAGGAAATCAACCTGACCGCGCCGGTTTTTGCCGGCGACACGCTGTACGCCGAATCCGAAGTGCTGGAACTGCGCGAATCGCGCAGCCGGCCCACCCAGGGCATCGTTACCACCCTTACGCGCGCCTACAACCAGGACGGGGTCGAGGTGATGAATTTCATCCGGTCCTGCCTGGTGCCCAAGCGCGGGCATGGCGTGGGCGACCAGTAAGCATCTACGCCCGACCGCGCGGGCGTCGCCCGCGCTGCATTGCAGTACTCACCCAAGGAGGTATTGCCATGTTTTATCCGCTGTTCCGCCGGGCGGCATTGCTGCTCGCGCTGGTGTGTCCGCTAGGCGCGGGCGCGGCCGAGATGGTGCTGACGTCAGAGGTGGCGGCGTCGCACTGGAAGACCCGCTACATGAACGAGTTCGCCCAGGACGTGGCCAAGCGCACCAATGGCGAAGTGCAGATCAAGGTGTTTCCCGCCTCGCAGCTCTACAACGACCAGGACGGCCTGGCCGCGCTGGGCACGGGCGCGGTGCACATGGTGTGGCCGGTATCGGTGCGGCTGGAAACGCTGGATCCCGCGCTGGGCTACGTGAACCTGCCGTTCGGCCTGTCGGACCAGAAGATGGAAAACGCCTGCTTCGCCAGCGGGCTTACCGACCTGATGTCCGAACGCCTGAAGTCGCGCCAGCTGCAGGTTCTGGGCCTGTTGCGCACGGCCGATCTGTTCTTCATTTTCCGCGACCGCGACGTGAAGTCGCTGGATGATATGCGCGGCGCCAAGCTGCGCGTGACCGGCGGCCGCATTTTCCTGGACATGGTGCGCAGCTTTGGCGCCAGCCCCATTTCGATGGCGGCGTCGGAAATGAGTACCGCGCTGGCCCAGGGCGCCATCGACGGGGTGTTGACCTCGCCGGCGGGCTGGGCCGAGATGATAGGCAAGACCGGCAAGTACGCATTCCATGTGCCCGGCATGTCGCTGGCAACGTATGCGGTGGTGGCGGACCGGGCCTGGATGGATTCCCTGACGCAGCCGCAGCGCGACGCGGTGAAGGCCAGCCTGGACAGCATCATCCAGCGCCAGTGGAAAGAGGCCCGGGCCGCGGACGCCAAGCTGATCAAGGACATGGAGGCGCAGGGTTCGGTCTATCGCGTGGCCGACGACGCGGCCGCTGCGGAATGGAAGGCCCGCGCCGACACGGCGAAGAAGGCCTATACCGATAAATATGGCGACGTGGTGAAGCAGGTGGATGCGATCGCCAAGCGCTGCGGAGCCTGACATGGACGATATCGTCGAATCGGCCCGGTTGTGGACGCTGGCGCACACCAGCCTGGAAACCTCGGCCCCCATCAACCTGACCATGGTGGGGCTGGACGGCAAGCCCGTGCAGAAATCGCTGCGGCTGATGCTGGAGGAGTGGATCGCCTTCCGCCAGACCACGATCACCCGGCGCTCCCAGCATCGCCTGAACAAGGTGCTGGACCGCATCCACATCCTCGAAGGGCGGCAGACCGTGCTGCTCAACATCGACGAGGTGATCGCCATCATCCGCGCGGC
>NZ_JAJMLX010000328.1 GCF_020991325.1 Bordetella petrii
CATCTCCTCGCGCCGCATGCTGGAATCGTTCGGCCTGCAGGGCGCCGTGCGCGTGTCGCCGCTGCACTGCCATACGGCCGGGGATGTGGACCACTTCCTGCGCGTCACGCAGGAACTGGCCCAGGCGCACGCGCCGGGGGCCGCCGTGCCGGGAGCGGCGCCGGAAGGCTGCGCCGGCACGGGAATCACGGTTTCGCGCAACACCCCGCCGCTTTCGACACTGCCCTTCACGCTGGTGGGCGCGGCCATCTGGCGCAGGCAGTCTTGCTGCTGGGCGGCCGGCAGCTTGCCGCAGCGCGCCGTGGCATTGGTGTCGTAGTTGGCCGACTGGTTGTTATCCAGGCGGTTGCGCGCGGCCTCTTCACGGGCGGCGCCAGCTTCCTGCAGGCAGGTGGCGCGGTCCTGGTTGGTCTGGCCGCTATTGCAGCGCTGCACATCGTGCTGGTACTGGGACTGGATGGAGCCAGACGTCGCCGTGCCAGCGGCCTGGGCCGCCACGAAGCCGGTTGCGCCGGCGGCGCCCAGCACCAGGGCGCAATACAGTTTCCGCATAGGTCGCTTGTTCATCTTTTGCTCCTTGAGGCTGCGGCGCGCGCAAGACGCGCGGCCGGTTCTTTTACGGTAAGGGAAAGCCCGTGCCGATGAAGCATGCAGATGTTACAAATCCGTCTTGTCGTTACCAGCAGGTGGCGGCGTAGTGCCCGGATACGATTCCCCGGCACCGGGTGCGGCGCTTGGCGCCTGTTTGCGCTTGCCGCGGTATACCGCCGCGCGCATCAGCAGCATGGCCGTGATGGGCGACGTGATCAGCAACAACAGCGTAATCAGGATCTCGTGCACCACCAGGCGGCTTTGCAGCGCCGAGAACACCAGGATGGACGCCAGCAGCACGCAGCTGGCGCCCATTGTGTTGCCCAGCGTGGGAGCATGGATGCGGCAGAAGAAGTTATTGAAGCGCAGCAGTCCGGCGGACCCCACCAGGGCCAGCAGGCCGCCTGCCACCAGCAGGATGCTGGCGGGGATTCCGGCCCACAGCGGGATGTCGATATTCATGGCTCGATCACCTCGCCGCGCAGCAGGAACTTGGCCATCGCCGTGGAGCCCACGAAGCCGAACAGCGCAATCAGCAGGGCCACGTCGAAGTACACCGGGGTGCCCGACCGTATGCCGAAAGCCAGCATGGCCAGCATGCCATTGATGTAGAAGGCATCCAGGCCCAGCACGCGGTCTTGCGCGGTGGGCCCGCGCACCAGCCGCACGGTCGCGCAGGCCATGCCCAGCATGAAGCACAGCAAGGCGAATGACGCGGCCCAGAACAGGACGAGGTTCATTCGAAAATCTCCATCAGGGTGCGCTCGTAGCGCTGCTTCACCAGGTCGATCCAGGCTTGCTCGTTCTCGAGATCGAGCACATGCAGTGTCAGGATGTTGTCCGACACATCCACCCAGACCGTTCCCGGGGTGTAGGTAAGAAAGCAGCCCAGCAGCGCCCGGCCATGCGGATCGCGCAATTCGAGCGGAATGTGCACATAGCCCGGCGAGAAATCACGCCGTGGCGACAGGATCAGCTTGCCGACCGCGATGTTCGAGCGCAGGATGTCGACCCCAACGCGCCAGGCCAGGCCGGGCAGCAGCCACAGCTTGTGAGGCCGGCTGCGCAAAGGCCGCAGGCGGCTGGATGCGAAGCCCAGCCACAACGCCAACACCGCGCCCAGGGCCACCTGCCCGGGCGATAACGATTCGTTCAACACCAGCCACAGGGCCAGCAGCATCAGCGGCAGCAGCAGTTTGTACAGGCGCCGCATCATCGGGCTCCCAGGGGGCGGACCGTATTGGCCGACAACACCGCGTCGATATACACGGCCGGCTGGTCCAGGGTCTTGGCGGCTTCGTCCAGGTAGGCGGACACGGGCCCCGCCCCTGCCGCCAGCCCCACGCACAGCAGGATCAGCACGCCCACCGGCCCGGCTTCGCTGATGCGCAGCCGGGGCGTGGTGCGTTCATCGGCGCTCCAGAAAATACGCATGCCCGCCCGCCCGAAGGCCACGATGCCCGCCAGGCCCGACACCAGCACCGCCGCCACCAGCACCCAGGCGCTGGCGGGCTGCACCGAGGCATTGGCGGTGGTAACGGCCGCCGACAACAGCGAGAACTTGGCCACGAAACCCGACAGCGGCGGCAGGCCCGTGACCAGCAGCGCGCACGACACGAACGCCAGCCCCAGGAAGGCCATGGCGGCCGGAATGGCCACGCCCACCACGTCGTCGGAGCGGTTGGGCGTTTCGGGGTCGTCCAGGTCGAACATGTCCATGGTGACGGCCAGCACGTTGGCCCCGAAAGTGCGGGTGCGCTCGATCAGTTCGACCAGCATGAAGAACGCGCCGGTGGTCAGCACGGAACTTAGCAGGTAGAACAGCGCCGGCCCGGTCAGGGTGACTCCCGGCATGCCCAGCGCCGTCAGCAGAGTGCCGGCGGAGATGATGACGCAGTACCCCACCATTTGCTCAAGCTGCTGCGTGGCCAGCAGCCCGATCGCGCCGAACACCAGGGTGGCCAGGCCGGCCGCGAACATCCAGTCCAGGCTGAAAGCCGCCGGAGCGCCCGTGGGCAGCAGCAGCGAGCCAATGCGCAGCAAGGCGTAGATGCCCACCTTGGTCATGATGGAAAACACCGCCGCGACCGGCGCGCTGGCCGATCCGTAACCGCGCACCAGCCAGAAATTCAGCGGCCAGGCGCCCGCCTTCACCAGGAATGCCACCCCCAGCACCGCGGCACCGGCTTCGAACAACAGGCGCTCGCTGCCCTGCAGCGTGCCTGCCCGCACGGCCAGGTCGGCCAGGTTCAGGGTGCCGGTGACGCCATAAATGAGGGCGATGCTGATCAACAGCAGGAACGACGCCACCAGGTTGACGGCAATGTATTGCAGGCCGGCGCTGACGCGCGCCACGCCCGACCCGTGCAGCATCAGGCCGTACGACGCGGCCAGCAGCACTTCGAAGAAGACGAACAGGTTGAACAGGTCGCCGGTGAGGAAGGCGCCGTTCAGGCCCATGAGCAGGAACTGGAACAGTGAATGGAAATGCACGCCCAGCCTGTCCCAGCGTGCCAGCGAATACACCAGCGTGGCCAGGCCCAGCACGGCGGTCAGCGCCAGCATGATGGCCGCCAGCCTGTCCACCACCAGCACGATGCCGAATGGCGCGGGCCAGTCGCCCAGCAGATAGACGCCCACGCCGCCGGGCCAATGGTTGCCTGCCCCGGCGGCCAGCGCCAGCAGCGTGATGGCGGCGGCCAGTTGCGCCAGGCAGGACACGGCGGCGATGGCGGCGCGCAGCTTGCGGCTGGTATCGGCCAGCAGCAGCATCGCCGCCCCCGCCAGCAGCGGAACGGCTATGGGATAAACAGGAGCGTGTTGCAGCCAGTCGATCAAGATTCCGACTCCCTGCCATCGACGTGGTCGGTGCCGGTCAGGCCGCGCGAGGCCAGCAGCACCACCAGGAACAAGGCGGTGGTGGCAAAACCGATGACGATGGCCGTCAGCACCAGGGCCTGCGGCAGCGGGTCGGCCATCAGGGCGGGATCGGGCGAGACGTCGGGGTCGATGACGGGCGGCCGTCCCACGGTAAGGCGGCCCATGCCGAAAATGAACAGGTTCACGGCATAGGACACCAGCGTCAGGCCCATGATGACCTGGAAGGTGCGCGGGCGCAGGATCAGCCAGATTCCCGATCCGGCCAGCACGCCGATTGCGGCTGCGTAAATCAATTCCATCAGGCGGTACCCCCGGATTGTGCCGCCGCCTGCGCATCGGCGGCGGCCTTGCGTTGCGCACGCAGCGATTGGTGAGCCAGCGCCACCAGTACCAGCACGGTGCCGCCCACCACGAGCATGTACACGCCCAGGTCGAACACCAGCACGCTGGAAAGGTGGATGTGGCCGATCAGCGGAATGGCCAGGTCCCAGGCCATGGCCGACAGGAACGGACGCGAAGCCAGCCACACCGATGCGGCGGCGGCGCCCGCGCACAGCAGGCCCATGCCTATCCAGTGCTGCGGATTCAGGCGGCTGCGCGATTCCACCCAGTAAACGCCGCCTACCATGTACTGCAGGATGACCGCCGTGGCCATGACCAGCCCGCCGACGAACCCGCCGCCCGGCAGATTGTGGCCGCGCAGCAGCAGGTAGGCCGACGCCAGGGCCGCGATGGGCAGCACCAGGCGCACCAGCACGGCCGGGAGGGCGATGGCATTATCGGGCAGCAAGGCGTGGATATCGGGCGCCACCGTGATGGCTTCGCCGCGCTGTTGGTGCGGCATCTCGGCGCTTTCGGGTGGCGGCCGAAACCGGCGCAGCAAAGCGTAGACCGTCAGCGCGACGATGCCCACCACCGTGATTTCCCCGAAGGTATCGAAGCCGCGGAAATCGACCAGGATCACATTGACCACATTGGTGCCGCCACCCTCGGGCAAAGCGTTGTCGACGAAGTACGAGGAAATCGTGCGGCCGGGCGGACGTGTCAGGATGGCATAGGCCAGCGCCGCGATGGACGTGCCGGCGACGGCGGCGATGACCACGTCGCGCGTGCGGCGCAAGCGCGCG
>NZ_JAJMLX010000329.1 GCF_020991325.1 Bordetella petrii
ACGTTCCGCAAGCCCGAGGGCGGCATGTTCTTCTGGGCGCGCCTGGACGGCGATATCGATGCCACGCGCCGCGCTGCCGAAGGTATCCACTGCCAGGTTCTGCCAGTTGAGCTCAATATCATTGCCGTCGCCGCCATCGCCGCCACCGCCGCCAACGACCACGGCCAGGACCTCCAGGCCCACGTGCCACATGTCGCCGCCGGCGCCGCCGCCGCCGCCGATCGACTGCGCGAGAATGCCATGCGCGTTTTGGCCCGAGGTCGTGATCGACGCGGGGGCCGTGCCCTGGAAATTGATCGTTCCGCCATCGCCGCCGGGGCCGCCCGACCCGCCGATGCTCACCGCGCCGAGAATGCCGACGTCCAGCGTATCTCCGCCATTTCCGCCACCGCCGCCTAACGACTGCGCGATCACGCCGTAAGAAAAGTCGCCGGACGTCTGGAGCGTGCCCAGTTGCCCCGCGCCCCCTCCGTCGAAATGAACGCCGCCGCCATCGCCGCCGGCCCCGCCGGTGGCCCCCACGGTGATGATGCCGAAATTGCCGCTGGCATTGCCACCGCCGCCGCCTATCGATTGCGCGCTAATCGCCGCGGCCGCGTCGCCCTCTGTCGTGATGGTGCCGGAATTCCACGCGTACACGGTGCCGCCATCCGCGCCCGCTTGATTCGACGACCCCGTCAGCGAAGAGTAGCTGCCGCCGCCGATCGCCACGACACCGGCCGTCACGCCCGCATTGCCGCCGCCGCCGCCGGTGGCCTGCGCGCTCATCCCGATGGCGCCGTAGCCCTGCGTTGCAATGGAACCGAAATTCACGACATCGGCATAGCCCGCCTGGCCTCCGATCCCGCCATCGCCGCCCACGCTGACGACACCCCCGCTTATCCCGCCCGCGCCGCCGCCGCCCGCGTTGGACTGCGCATCGATGCCGAATGCCCAATCGCCCGCGGTATGGATGACCCCAGAGTTGTGCACCGTCGCACTGCCAGATTCACCGCCATCGCCGCCCTTGCCACCGCCGCCCAGGATGGCGTAGAAATCGCCACCAGTGCCGCCCCCGCCCCCGACGGAATAGGCCACCACGCCAGAGGAATAATCGCCGCCGGTCGATATCGTGACATTCGTGCCGATATCGACACTCGCATCGCCAGCATCGCCACCCTGTCCGGCGCCGCCGGGCGTGCCCGCCAGGGCGATGGAATCGTCACCGTCACCGCCAAAACCTCCTTTCGATTGCGCCTCGACCCCATACATGTGCGAGCCGCCCGCGGTGCTGATCGTGTAGGGCGTAGTCCCGTCCAATGTGACGGCCACATTGCCGCCCGTGCCGCCCGTGCCCCCGCTCTTGTCCTTTCTTGGGCCGTCTCCGCCCCGCCCTCCCTGGGACACCGCCTGGATGGCGGCGCCCTTGGCGTGCGATACGTCGATCTCGACCGCGCTGTCGGCGATTACGGTGATATTGCCCGCCTGGCCACCCTGCCCGCCTGGGTCCGACGAATCGTTCGACTCATCGCCCTCGCCTCCCTCGGACGTGGCGCGCAGACCATATACCGTGGTGCCGCTGCTCGCGTCGGCCACCAATTGCAGCAACCCGGCCTGGTGCTCGATCCAGACATCGCCGCCGCTGCCCGCCGCGCCGTTGTCCGGCCCGCCCTTCCCGCCGTGCGAGTCGGCCCGGATCAAGCCCACCAGGACGTTGTCGTTGATGGTCAGCTTGCCGCCCGTGCTGCCCGCCAGGGCGTCGCCCGCGAAAATGAACGAGCCCTCATTGAGCACGTATATATCGTCGCCAATTCCGCCGGCGCCGCCGACCTGGTCGCCGATACCCAGGTCGGACGAATTCTGCTCTCCGCCATCGCCCCCCGCGCTGGCGGCGAAAATGCCGGACATGTCGGTGGTGATCTTGCCCGCGACCTGGTACAGGCTGGTGCCGTACGTGCGGACATCGACCCTGTTCCCCGCGCCGCCGTCGCCGCCATCCGTATCGTTGTTGGTATTGCCATTGCCATGGCCGTCGGTATCGTGGTCATCGCTGTCGCCGTGGCCGCCACTGCTTTTGCCGTACAGCACGGCCGCGACCTGGCCCAGGCCGTTCTGGTCGCCCACCACCATATTCACCTGGCCGGCGCTTTCCAGCCTGACGGTGCCGGCGCCGCCGCCGTCCTCATCCTCGCTGCCGTCGCCGCCTGTCGACGTGGCATACATGGCCCCAGTCCAGGAACTCAGCGCGTGTCCGCCAGCCGCGGGATCCAGGTTGAACACGGCGCCCTCGTCCAGCAACTCGACGCTGCCCCCGGGTTTGCCGTCCCTGCCTGTACCAGAGCTTCCGTCCGCCCCGGTGCTGGTCGAGCCGACCGACGACGTATAGACAGCGCCCTGGCCCAGCTTTACACACTTGGTGTCCGTGCTGCACTGGATGTCTTCGGCCCGCACGGCCGATGGCCCGAAGACCATGCTCAGGCTCATGGCCAGCAGGGTCTGACGCATGAGTTGGCGGTTACTGGGAGTACGGTGGGGTCTCATGGCGGGCTTCCAGATGGACTGGTGACCATCAGAAATTACCCAACCCCCAGGGGCTCAACCAGCTTTTTTCGACGAAACGGGCAATTGAGTCGACGAATCAGGCCGCGGCCTGGCCTTGCCAGCGCAGCCAGCCGGATTTTCTCAAGGCGCAAGCCGGGCATTCGCCGCAACCGTAACCCCAGTCGTGCCGCGCGCCGCGCTCGCCCAGGTAGCAGGTGTGGCTGTGCTCGACCACGATATCCACCAGCGCCTGGCCGCCCAGTTGCCGCGCCAGTGCCCAGGTATCGGCCTTGTCTATCCACATCAGCGGCGTTTCGATGGTGACGCGCGTTCCCAGGCCCAGGCCCAGCGCCACTTGCTGCGCCTTGATGGTGTCGTCGCGGCAATCGGGGTAGCCCGAGAAATCGGTTTCGCACATGCCGCCCACCAGCACGTCCAGCTGGCGGCGGTAGCCCAGGGCCGCGGCCAGGGTCAGGAACAACAGATTGCGCCCCGGCACGAAGGTGTTGGGCAGGCCATTGGCCTGCATTTCGATGGCGCGTTCGCTGGTCATGGCGGTATCGCCCACCTGGCCCAGCACTTTCAAGTCCAGCAGATGGTCTTCGCCCAGCCGCGCATCCCATTGCGGAAAACGCCCGCGCAGTTCACGCAGCACGTTCAGGCGCGCATCCAGTTCGATGCGATGGCGCTGGCCGTAGTCGAACGCCACGGTTTCAACATGGGCGTAGCGGTCCAGCGCCCAGGCCAGGCAAGTGGTGGAATCCTGGCCGCCCGAGAACAGGACCAGCGCGCGTCGATTGTCATTTTGCATAAGACGGGCTTAACGAATGAAGAAGGCAAGGCGCCATGGCGGAACTGTACCTCAAGGGACGCGGCCGGGCGGGGCTGCGTAAAATGGCCGGCATCTGCCTCATTGCTGTTTTCTTATCGCTGCATTCCCGTATCCAACCCCTTACTCGACGGATCCCCCCGCTTATGAAAGCTATCCGCCCGCAGTCCGCGACTGCCGAACCTTTGCGTCACGACATCCGGCTACTGGGCCGATTATTGGGCCAGGTGATCCAGGCCTGCGAAGGTGAACGGGTTTTCGACACCATCGAAACACTGCGCCGCACCGCGGTGCGTTTCCGGCGGGAAGGCAAAGAGGCCGACGGCAAGCTGCTGGAACAGCGCGTCAAGCGCCTGCGCGACAGCGACCCGAACTCCGTGGCGCGCGCCTTCAGCTATTTTCTGCATCTGTCCAACATTGCCGAAGACCGCGACCAGAACCGCGCCCAGCGCACCCTGGCGCTGGCCGACGACGCGCCCGCGCGAGGCAGCCTGCGCGAAGCCGTTGCGCTGCTCAAAGAACACGGCGTGAGCGCCAACCGCATCCGCCGCCTGCTCAATGAAGCCTGCGTGGTGCCGGTGCTAACCGCCCACCCCACCGAAGTGCAGCGCAAAAGCACGCTGGACGTGCATCGCGAAATCGCGGGCCTGCTGCTGCAGCGCGAAGGCCCGCTCACCACCCAGGAAACCGCCGACCTGGACCTGGCCTTGCTGGGCCGTGTGGCCACCCTGTGGCAAACCCGCATGCTGCGCTACACGCGCCTGACCGTAGCGGACGAAATCGAGAACGCGCTGTCGTATTACCGCAGCACCTTCCTGAACGTGATCCCGCGCGTGTATGGCGAGATGTCGCGGCTGCTGTCGCGCGATGCCGCCAAGCCGTTTGCCGCGCCCCCGGCTCCGCTGGAACCGTTCCTGCGCATGGGCAGCTGGATAGGCGGCGACCGCGACGGTAACCCCAACGTCGATGCCGGCACCCTGGAACTGGCCCTGCTGCGCCAGGCCACGGTGCTGTTCGAATACTACCTGCAGGAAGTGCACGCGCTGGGCGCGGAACTCTCCATCACCACCCTGCTGATCCAGGCCGACCCGGCCCTGCACGCGCTGGCCGATGCGGGCGGCGACGACTCGCCCCACCGTCGCGACGAACCCTACCGGCGCGCCCTGGTGGGTATTTACGCGCGCCTGTCCGCCACGGCGCAAAAACTCACCGGCCGCGACCTGGCGCGCCGCGTCACCCACCCC
>NZ_JAJMLX010000033.1 GCF_020991325.1 Bordetella petrii
ATGAAAGGCCCGGTGCCGTTCGCATGCAGGTTGGCATAGTTGCCCTGGTTGTCGCCCTTGACGTTGGTGGCCTCGGTAATCAACCGGTCCATGGATTGGAATCCCGCCACATTTGTCACTCCCCCCTGGGCATGCGGCGATCCTAACCTATCAGACAGGTATCCACCCAGCCGCTGCGCGGTGGAATCCGCCCCCAACTTTCCGGAGGTATCAATCATGACTCAGCATGCCATCGCAAGCCGTGACACCTGGCTGGCCGAACGCCAGGCCCTGCTGCAAGCGGAAAAAGACCTGACCCGCCACAGCGATGAACTGGCCCGGCGCCGCCAGGCCCTGCCATGGGTGCGCATAGACAAAGATTATCGGTTCGACACCGACCACGGCCCCGCGTCCCTTGCCGACCTGTTCCAGGGCCGCTCGCAACTACTGGTGTACCACTTCATGTTCGGGCCCGACTACCAGGCTGGCTGCCCATCGTGCTCGTCGATTGCCGACGGCTTCAACGGGATCTTTACCCACCTGGCCAACCATGACGTCACGCTGACGGCGGTGTCGCGGGCGCCATTGCCCAAACTGGCCGCCTACAAGCGCCGCATGGACTGGGCGTTTCCCTGGGCCTCTTCGGCGGGTAGCGATTTCAACGCCGATTTCAATATCTGGTTCACCGAAGCGCAGCAGCGCGCCGGCGATGTCAATTACAACTATTCCCGCGAGCCGGAGCGCGCCTGGCGGGAAGGCGAACCTTGGGGCGGCCAGCAGGCCGAAGACGAAATCGCCGCCATGTGCGGCACCGATGCCGCCACCTTCCAGCGCGACCGCCCGGGCGTCAGCGCCTTCGTGCGGGAAGACGGCATCGTGTACCACACCTATTCGGCCTATGCGCGCGGCCTGGACGGGCTGTGGGGCATGTATCAATGGCTGGACCGCGCGCCCAGGGGCCGCAACGAAACCGGCGTGTGGTGGCGCCGCCATGATGAATACCCTGCGGCTTGAATTCTGGCCTTCCGTGCTGGACGCCCTGCCCCGCTGCGGCGGGGCGCAGGTATCGGCCGTCTGGCTGCGCATGCCCGGGCAAGGCTGGCCGGATGCCGCGGCATCGTTCCTGGTCATGTGGGCGGCCATGATGGCGGCCATGATGCTGCCCGCGCTGATGCTGATGCTGCACCGGCATGGCCAGGCCCGCCCTGGCTGGCTGGACTGGCGGGCCGCCACCGCCTACTTCGGCGTATGGCTGGCGCTGGGCATGCTGGTCTACCCGCTGGGTGTGATGCTGGCCCAGGCCCGCACGCAGTGGCCCGCGATGGAGCCCGCCATCCCCATGGCGCCCGCCTGTGTGACGCTGGCGGCCGGCGCACTGCAATTCTCGCGGTGGAAGGCGCGCCATCTGGCCCATTGCCTCGTGCCGCACGCCAGCCTGCCTTCCGGGCCCGGCCGCCGGGCCTGGCGCCGCGGCGCACACTTGGGACGCCACTGCGCCTGTGCCTGCGCCGGCCCTACGGCCATCATGCTGGCGCAGGGCATGAGCCTGCCCGTCATGGCGGCGCTAACCCTTGCCATCGCCGCCGAACGCCTGCCCCGCACGGGATCATGCTCCGCCCGGCTGGCAGGCCTGGCCATGATGGCCGGCGGCCTTTACCTGCTGGCCCGGGCAGCGCTGCAGGCCTGAAGCGCCAACGCGCTCGCGCGGCTGCCATGATCAGGCATTGGCCGCCTCGGGTTCGCGCTGCGCCTGGAACAGCCCTAGCCCCAGGCGGTGCGCCGCGTCCAGCTTCACCAGGGGATCGCTGCTTTCGGAGTTCGGCATCCATTCGGACGCCACCACCTGTGCGCCGCAATAGCCGAAGATGCCATGGTCGATCTGCGTGGCCATGGCCCGGTCGTAACCGTGGCGCACCATCGTGCCTTGGTCCACGCCGCCGATGGCCACCAAGTGCACCTTCAGCCGGCCTAGCTTCTTGTGCAGTTTCCCGCCCGGGCTGTCCTCGAATGCCCAGCCATTGGAAAACACGCGGTCTATCCAGCCCTTGAGCAGGCCCGGCATCGACCACCAATACACGGGGTACACCAGCACCAGCGTGTCCGCGCGGTCGATGCGCGCCTGTTCCGCGGCCACGTCGCCCGGAGGCGGCGCCTTGCGCCGGTGCACGGCCAAGTCCGCCGGGCCGAAGCGAGGGTCGAAGCCTTCGGCAGCCAGGTCGGCAATTTCGTAGGTACCGCCGGCATCGGCCACGCCCTGGCCCACGCGGGCCGCGATGCTGTGACTGAGTGAATGGGGTTCAGGGTGTGCAACAACAATCAAGGCATGCATGGACGGGTCTCTGTTCATCGGTTATCGGGGAATCAGACAAATACTACTTAAACTACTTTTAGTAAGTTATACCTATAACTTACTTTTAGTACATTAGCCTGTCAACCGATACATTCCTTATCCCACCTTGCAAATTGAAGCGCAGCCGCGGCTTTCTCCCCTATGGCAAGGCCAGGGCATTACACGGACAGTCACGAATCAGCGTTTTGGTCACCATTCAGTGGTTTCGGAACCATTACAAAGCCGGCTGGCCCATCGCCTTCTGTGCCTAAATAAGCCCGCGTGCGCAGAACCTGTCGCGCACGATAAGGAGCTGCCGTCATGAAAACCACCCCTGCATTGCGACGGATCCTGCCGTTACCTGCAATGGTTGACGGTCGGAAGGTCGACATGAACACCATCAAATACTGGTCCGCCAGCCTGCTGCTTGCCGGCCTGCTTGCGGGCCTGGCCTCCGTGCCGGCGGCGCGCGCGGCCGACGTATCCATCAGCATCGGCGTCAATGCGTGGAACGAACCCCCGCCCCCGCTGCCGGACTACGACCAGCCCATGATCCCCGGCCCGGGCTATATCTGGACGCCGGGGTACTGGGCGTTGAACCCTGGCGGCTACTACTGGGTGCCGGGCGCCTGGATCATGCCGCCCTACGCGGGCGCACTCTGGACGCCAGGATACTGGGCCTTCGTGGGCAGTGTTTACCGCTGGCATCCAGGATACTGGGGGCGCCATGTGGGCTACTACGGCGGCATCAACTATGGGCACGGCTATTACGGCAGGGGCTACGGCGGCGGATACTGGAAGCACAACAACTTCTACTACAACCGCCAGGTCAACCACATCAACGTCACGCGCGTCACCAACGTCTATAGCCGCAAGATCGACTACCGGCACGCCGACCGCCACCGCACCAGTTATTACGGCGGCGACCACGGCCTGCGGCGAGGCCCCGACGCGCACGAACGCGCCATCGAGCGCGAACACCGCCGCCGCGAAGACGAGCGCCGCCGCCGCGACGACCATCGCCGCGCCGAAGACCAGCGCCGCAACGAGGATCATCGCCGCCAACAGGATTGGCAGCGCCAGCGCGGCGAAGAACATCGCCAGCACCAGGACCGCGAACGCCGTCATGCCGATGAACAACGCCGCCAGCATGACGAGCGCCAGCGGCAGTACGCGGACGAGCGCCGCCAACAGGAAGACCGGCAACGCCAGCGCGCCGATGAGCACCGCCGCCAGCAAGAGCAGCAGCGCCGGCATGCCAATGACCAACGCCGCCAGCACGAGCAGCAACAACGCCAGGCACGCGAACAACGCGACCGCCACGATCAGCAGCGGCAGGCCGAACAACGGCAAAGGCAGGATCAACAGCGCCAACAACAGGAACGCCAGCGACAGCAGGCCGACCAGCAGCGCTACCAACAGGAACAGCACCAGCGGCAGGCCGAACAACGCCAGCGCCAGGACCAGCAGCGCCAGCAGCAGGAACGCCAGCGACAGCAAGCCGACCAGCAGCGCCGCCAACAGGAACAGCACCAACGGCAAGCTGAACAGCGGCAGCGGCAGGATCAACAGCGTCAGCAACAGGAACGCCAGCGGCAGCAGGCCGATCAACAGCGCCGCCAGCAGGAAAGGCACCAGCGGCAGGCCGAACAGCGGCAACGGCAAGACCAGCAGCGTCAGCAACAGGAACGTCAGCGCGGACACCAGTCTTAGCCTTGCGGGCACGGCATCGATGGCTATCCGGCGTCCACGATAGTCTTGCGGTGTCTGGCACCCTGGCGGGAGCCAGACACCCATGAATACCCATGAACACTCGCCGCGGTAGCTCCAGGCGGCTCCATGGGTGTCAGGCACCTTGCCCTGTCTGACACCGCCCTAAACAGCGGCCGCGCCCGCCGGCATATAGTTGACGTAGCAACTAGATGCTCGATATCATGCCTCCGAAAGGCCAATCCAGGACAGCACGCCCTCCGTGCCGTAGAGCCTCGACGCCCAGGAGCGAACCATGATCAGGCAGATCGGCAGTACCAGTGTTGTGCGCGCGGTATTTCAAAGTTTGCTGGGCCTGGGCCTCGGGTTGACTGCCGGCATGCCGGCAGCCCAGGCGCAACCCGCATTTCCCGACAAGCCTGTCCATCTGCTGGTTCCCGCCCCGCCGGGCGGGGCGGGCGACACCTCTGCCCGGGCCATCGCTCGCCACATGGCGCAGACCCTGGGCCAACAGGTCGTGGTCGAGAACAAGCCCGGCGCCGCCGCCACCATCGGCTACCGCAGCCTGGCCGCTTCCCCGGCCGACGGATACACCATCGGCCTGGTTCCCGTGGCCGGCACGGCCATCGCCACCGTCACCTACCGGGACCTGCCCGACATCGAACAGAGTTTCGATATCGTCGCGGGCATTGCCGACGCCCCGCACATGCTGGTGGCGCCGGCCTCGCTGGGCGTCCGGAATGTGCAGGACCTGGTCGCGCTGCTGAAAAAGCAGCCCGGCCATTACAACTACGCTTCGCAAGGGGCGGGCTCTCTGTCGCACATCGAATCCGCGGTGTTCCTGGCGGCCGCCGGCGCCTCGGCCACGCATGTGCCCTACAAGGGCAGTTCCGAAGCCATCCCCGGCCTGATCAGCGGCGAAACCAGCCTGATGTTCGACAGCGTGGCCTCGGTGCTGCCGCACGTGCGCGCCGGCAAGCTCGTCGCCCTGGCCACTGCCGCCAGCAAGCGGGTGCCGCAGTTGCCCGATGTACCCACCATGGCCGAACTCGGCTACGACTTGAAAGCCGATAACGCTTTCGTTTTGCTGGCCCCCGCCAAGACCCCGCCCGACCGCTTGCGGGTGCTGACCGATGCCGTGCGCAAGGCCGTCGAGAGCCCCGAAGTTATTGCCACGCTGGAAACCACCGGCATTGTCGCGAAATTCACGGCGCCGGACGACTTCGGCACCGTCATCAGCCAGGAATTCGCTCTGTGGCCTGCGTTGGCCAAGAAGCTGATGGACACGCCCGACTAAGCCAACCCACTCTTTGCATACGGATGCTTCGATGGCCTCTTTCAATGGGTCCGACTGGTCCTTTCCCTATACATCCCAACGCATGCCGGTGTTGGCGGAAAACATTGCCTGCACCGAGCAGCCACTGGCCACCCAGGCGGCCCTGGGCGCACTGGCGGCGGGTGGCAACGCGGTAGACGCCGCCGTCGCCGCCGGCATTGCGCTGACTGTCGTGGCGCCGTGCATGAACGGCATCGGCGGCGACGTCTTCGCCATTGTGTGGGACGGCACGCAATTGCACGGCCTGAACGCGTCGGGGCGCGCGCCCGAAGCCTGGACGCCGGAATACTTTGCCAAATACCAGGCCATGCCGCCGCGCGGGTGGGACTCGGTCACCGTACCAGGCGCGGTATCGGGCTGGATAGCGCTGTCCCGGCGCTTCGGCAAACTGCCTTTCGGCGACCTGTTCACAGCGGCCATACGCTACGCCCGCGACGGCTATCTGGTCACTCCTATCGCCAGCCGCCAATGGGAAGCCCAGATCGCCGACATCAAGCATACGCCGGGGTTTGCCGACGCCTTCGCGCCCGGCGGGCGCGCTCCGGCGCCAGGCCAGCGGTTCATCTGCCCAGGACAGGCGGCAACCCTGGAAGATATAGCCCGCACCGAGGGCGAATCGTTCTATCGCGGCGCCCTGGCTGACCATATCGCGGCCTATGCCGCCGCCACAGGCGGCACCCTGACCAAGGCCGACCTCGAGGCGCATGAGGTCGACTGGGTGGCGCCCATCTCCATGGGCTACCAGGACATCTCGCTGCATGAAATCGGCCCGAACGGACAGGGCATCGGCGCCCTGATGGCGCTGGGCATGCTCGAGGCCGCCGGCGCCCACGCGCTGCCGCTCGACAGCACCGAATATTTCCACGCGCAGATCGAAGCCATGAAGCTGGCGCTGGCCGACATGCAGCGCTACGTCGCCGACAGCCGCTACATGGCCGAAGTCAGTGCCGAATCCTTGCTGGACCCTGGCTACCTGGCTGAACGGGCACGCGATATCGATCCGGCGCAGGCCCGTTACCCCGGCCCGGGCCTGCCCCTGAAGGGCGGCACCACCTACCTGACCACGGCGGACGCCGGCGGCATGATGGTGTCGTTCATCCAGTCCAACTTCAAGGGCTTCGGCTCGGGCCTGGTCGTGCCCGGCACGGGCATCGCATTGCACAACCGCGGCTGGGGCTTCAACTTGATTCCCGGCCACCCCAACCAGGTGGGTCCGCGCAAGCGCCCATTCCACACCATCATCCCGGGCTTCCTGATGCGCGCCGGCAAGCCCTTGATGAGCTTCGGCGTGATGGGCGGGTCGCTGCAGGCGCAGGGCCATATGCAAGTCGCGGCACGCATCGCGTGGGGGCAGAATCCGCAGGCGGTCATCGACGCGCCACGCTGGCGCATCCTGGAAGACAACACCACGGTCCTGGTCGAATGGAACTTTCCGGAAACCGCGGTTGCCGGGCTGCGGGCAAAGGGGCACAAACTTGAAGTGGCGCCGCGCTTTTCAGACGAATTCGGCGGGGCGCAGGCCATCGCCAGGCTGGCGGATGGCTATGTGGGCGCTTCCGACCATCGGAAAGACGGCCACGCCGGAGGCTGGTAGTGCACGGCAGACGGCTAGCGGGCCTTGTCCCGTTGCGCGTGGGCCTCTTGCAGCAAGGTCTCGGCCTGCTGAATGAGCGTTTGCATGGCGTTTTCGAAAGTTGCCAGTTCCTGGGGACTGAGGCAACTGGCCAGCCGCCGCTGGCGATCCAGGCTAAGGGGCATGCCCTGTTCGTACTTGGACCGGCCGGCCGCGGTCATGTCGACCAGGATGCGGCGTCCGTCGGTAGCGCTGGGGGATGTCAGCACCAGCTTCTTGGCCAGCAATTCGGCAACGGCGCGGCTGACCTGGCTTTTGTCGTACCGGCAGAAATCGGCGATATCCTGCACGGATTGCGGCCCGGCATTGGCCACGCACAAGAGCACACGCCATTGCCGCACCGACAGGCCCAGGTGAGTATCCAGAATGACTTCGATGCCGCGGTTCAATAGTTGGCTCAGCGTCAGCACGCGATATGCAAGCAGCTTTGTCGGGTCGACGCCCGGCCTTGCCTTCTTTGTACGCGATGTCGCCATGACGGTTCCAACAATTTGCACGCGTCGATGATACAGGCAATTGACGGTACGCCCGGGCATCGGGGCGCCATCAAAACGGGAAAGGTATTCCTATGTCCGACACCCCCATTCACGATTTCCTGATCATCGGCGCCGGCATTGCGGGCGCCTCGCTGGCATACCGGCTGCGCGGCCGCGGCTCGGTGCTGGTGGTCGACATGGAAAGCCAGCCGGGCTATCACACCTCGGGGCGGTCGGCCGCCATGTTCATGGAAACGTATGGCACGCCCGCCATTCAGGCGCTTACGCGCGCCAGCCGGCACTTCTACGAACATCCGCCGCAGGGCTTCTGCGACCATCCCCTGCTGACGGAACGCGGCGTGCTGTATATCGCCCGCGAAGGCCAGCAGCAGCTTCTGGAACAGACACACAAGGCGCTGACCGCGGCGGGCGCGCCCATCCAAAAACTATCACCCGCCGAAGTGCTGGCCCGGGTGCCGTGCATCCGCGAAGCCGGCCTGGTGGGCGCGATCGCCGAACCGCAGGCAATGGATGTCGATGCCCATGCCGTACTGCAGGGATACGTGAAAGGCGCCCGCGCGGCCGGCGTGCAGTTCCTGTTCAACGCCGGCCTTATGCGCGCCGAGCGGCACGATGGCATCTGGCAAGCCAGCCTTGCCAACGGGCAGACCGTGCGTGCCCGGGCCGCCGTCAACGCGGCGGGCGCCTGGGCCGACCAGATGGCCGGGCTGTTCGGCGTGGCCCCCGTCGACCTGACCCCCAAACGGCGCAGCGCATTCACCTTCAAGCCGCCGGAAACCGTCAGTGCGGCCGAGCTTGCCCGCTGGCCCGCCGTGGTGGGCATAGATGAAAGCTTCTACTTCAAACCGGATGCCGGCCAACTGCTGGGCTCGCCGGCCAATGCCGACCCGGTCGCTCCCCATGACGTAGTGGCCGAGGAACTGGACGTGGCGCTGGGCATCGACCGGATAGAAACCGCCACCACCCTGGCCATCCGCCGCCCCACCCACACATGGGCCGGCCTGCGCTCATTCGTGGCCGACGGCGATTTCGTGATCGGCTGGGATCCCCAAGTCAGCGGATTCTTCTGGCTGGCCGGGCAAGGCGGATACGGCATCCAGAGCTCGCCCGGCGCATCGCTGCTGGCGGCCAACCTGCTGCTGGAAGACCCGCTCGATGCATCGCTGCGCCAATGGCGGGTAGACCCTCGCGCGGTGTCGCCGGCGCGCTTTCACACCACCCGAGGGCTGCCACGATAGGCTTACTGCTTCTGGTACAAGCCCGCTTTCTTGATCAGAGGACGCCAGCGCGCCAGGCCTTCCTGGATGGTTTCGTCCATCTGCACCGGATTGCCGGCCACCACCGAGAAGCCCAGGTCTTGCAGGCGGGCCTTGTTCTGCATCAACCCCTTCTGGATGGTTTGGCTCAGTAGCTCTACCTGCCCTGCATCCACCCCCGCCGGCATGTTGAAGCCATACCAAGTATCCGAGTTGTAATCGAGGCCCTGCTCGCTGAAAGTCGCCACGTCGGGCAGCGCGGGGTTGCGCTGCGCGCTTCCGATTCCCAGAATGCGGGCCTTTCCGGACGCTCGCATGTTCAGCGCCGTCACCATCGGCACATAGATCATCGATACCTCGCCGCCATACAGGGCATTCATTTCCGCTGCGCCGCCTTTGTACGGAACGTGCAGGATGTTGATGCCGGCCGTCTCGTTGAGCAATTCTCCAGCAATGTGCAGCGAACTACCCACCCCGGCCGATCCGTACGACAACGCATCGGGATGTGCCTTGGCATGCCGGACCACATCATGCACATCGTGGAAAGGCGAATCGTCACGCACCACCAGCGCATTGGGCACCGCCACGGCCACACCCAACGATGCGAAATCAGCCTTCGAGTCGTACGGCAATTTCTTGTACAGCGACGGGTTTACAGACATGATGCCGTCGGTGGTCAGCATGAAGGTGTAGCCGTCCGGTTTTTGTTGCCGCACATAGTTGGTGGCGATGATGCCCGCGGCGCCCGGTTTGTTTTCCACGATAACCGATTGCTTCAACTGTTCCGAGACCGATTCCCCCACCAGGCGGGCCAGCGTGTCGGTGCTGGCGCCCGGCGAATACGGAACAATGAGCTTGAATGGCTGGTCGGGGTACGGGCCGGCCCAGCCGGCCGGGTGGCCGCCAATGGCCATGAGCGCCAGCACTACCCTGGTGATGAAAGTACGCATTGTCTTCTCCATGTCTCGTTATTGAGATTGGTTAAAATTGTACTTATATATTGTCCTACAATCAATCCGAAAATTATACCTGCCCGAAGTCCACACGCCATCGCCGGATCTGGCGATCTCCTGTTATCCTTCCCGGGTCAGAAACCCGGCTTCGCCCCCATGCCCACCACTCGCGCTCTTTCGACAGCACCGCGCGGAACGACTGTCGAACTCCTGTTCACACAACTAAAAAAATCCATCGAGAATGGAGCACTTGCGCCCGGCCAACGTCTGATCGAAGCCGACTTGATCAAGGACTACGGTGTAAGCCGAGGCCCCTTGCGCGAGGCCTTCAGAAGGCTCAGCGCCGAGGGCATCATCGACTTCGTTCCGAACAAGGGCGCGGTCGTCAAGAAGTTCTCGCGCAAGGAAATCACCGACATCTTCGCCATCCGCCAAGCCATCGAAGGCCTGGCCACGCGCCTGGCCACGGAACGGCTAGCCCTGGCCCCGCACAAAGAAGAAAGGCGGCTGCTCGAACAGATCCACAACCACGAGTTCGGGGTGAACGCCAGCTTTGCGCAAGAGAACAGCACCTTCCACAACACGATCCTCACGTTGTGCGACAATCCGCAGTTGCAGAACCTGATCAAGCAGATGCGTCTGCCCTTCCTGCGCTACCAGATCCGCGGCTCGCTGGACCGCCATTACATCGACAGTTCCCGGGCCGAGCACACACGTATTGCCGCCGCCATGCTGTCCAATGACGCCAAGCTCGCCGAACGCCTGATGCAGAAACATCTGGGCAAGGCAGCCGAGCGGCTGATGACGCTGCCGGACATCTTCCCCGACTGACCCTGGCAACCGTTCCGCATGGCCATTCCCGCTGCCGGTGTCATTGCGCAGTCCAGTATTTGTCCAGCAGCGAGTCCAGCCGCCGGCTTTCGTCGCGCACTTCCTGGGTGAACGCTTCCGGCGTGCTAAATACCGGCTCGCCACCGTCGCTCTTGATCCGCTCGATCAATTCACGATCCTGCGACGCGTGCCTGATACCGGCGACAATGCCGTCGAAGGCATCCTGCGGCGTGTTCTTGCCGACCAGCAGGCCATACCAGGTTTCGCCATGCACGTCGTAGCCCGACTCCAGCAGCGTCGGCACATCCGGCACCTGACCTGAGCGCTGGCCCGAACCGACTGCCAGCAGACGGAACAGGCCTCCTTTGATCTGGGCCAGGCTCGAGGTCACGGCCGGCACGGCCATCGAGATATGGCCGCCCGCCACGTCGGTCATCATGGGCGCCGTGCCTTTGTACGGCACATTGATGGCGTCGGAAACGCCTGCCACGTCCATCAGTTGTCGGCCCATCAACTGGGCATAGGCGCTGCCGGAACCCCAGGCGCACCCGCCTTGCTGAGATTGGCACCATTGCACGTATTCCTTAATGGACGTCACGGGCAACTTAGGCGACACGCCGAATGCCAGGGGCGAGGTCTGGATTTTCGACACATAGCGAAAATCGTTCAGGGCATCCACCTTGCTGTTGGGCACGGTCTTCTTCCACAACATCATCTGGCTGATCTGGAACAGCAAGGTGTAGCCGTCGGCCGGCATGCGCAGGACGCGCTCGCTACCGATCAGCCCTTCGGCTCCCGGCGCGTTTTCCACGACCACCGGCACCTTCCAGTGCCCGGACAGGGTCTGCGCCAGTTTGCGGGCCACGGTGTCGGTACCGCCGCCCGCCGGATACGGCACGACGATCGTCACGGCCCGTTCGGGAAAAGCCGCATGAGCCAGGCCCGCGCAGGACAGGCCGGCACCCGCCAGCACGCCAAGGCAGAACCGCAGCGTCTGTGTGAACTTCATGATGATGGTCTCCTGGATAGTTGTTGTCAGGCGCGGCCGCCACCCGCGAGCGCGGACAATCCGTCCATGAACGCGCGGCCATCGTGTTGCGCAAGCCGCCGGCAGTGCGCCAGCACGGTCTTGCCGTCGCCTCCGCGATGTCCCCATCGCAGGCAGTCGTTGATCTTGGAAGCAAGCTGCGCATCGTCCAGCGGTTTCTGGTGCGAACCGCCCAGGGTCTCGACACGCAGAGCCAGCTGGCGCCCGTCGGCCAGGTCCAGTTCCACGGTCGCCCAGCGTGGCGTGATGGGGCCTTCGGCTTCGCGCACGTTCACCCGGTCGAAAAACCACCGAGCCTCAGGGCGCCGCACGGCCTCGTCGGTGAAACTGGCCAGCCGCACCTGGCCGTCGATCAACGCAGCCGCCATGGCGTACTGCATGCTGAACTTGCCCTCCAGGCCACTGGACGGCCTTGGGTGCACCAACGGCGTCAGCGCGGCACGGCTAGTGGTCACCGTCACGTGCCGCACATCGGCGGCGCGAAGGCCGTGCTCGCGACGCAATGCCAGTACCGCATCCAGCGCGCGGTGCGTGGCATAGCACATGGGATATTGCTTGACGTCCAGCCCGGCGCGATGGATTTCCAGCGGCGCCTGGCCCAGCTCGACCGGCATGGCCGTCAAGTTCGCGCCCGCCGCATAGAGCTGCGCATAGCCGTGCGGCCCATCCAGCGCACCCGCGCCTGCGCCGAAGCCCGCCAGCGCCAGCCCGGCCGCCCGTACGCCAACCGCGCAGGCCTGGCCGGCCTGGAACGACTTGGCCTCGGTTCCCACGTTCTCGCGCGAGCCTGCCACCTGGGCCACCGCCAGGCCGATGGCGTTGATTGTCTGGTCGGCATCGAGCCGCATCAAATGCGCGCAGGCGGCGGTGCTGCCCAGCGCGCCGATGCTTGCGGTGGTGTGCCAACCCGCGGCGTACTGGTCCACGGCAATGCAACGCCCCAGCTTGCACAAGACTTCCATGCCGACCACGAACGCGGACGCGGCACGCGCGCCGGATATGTTGCGGGCTTCGGCAAGCGCCAGGACGGCTGGCCAGAGAGCGATGCTCGGATGCCCGCGCAGGGGCACCGTGACGTCGTCGTAGTCGAGCACATGGCCGGCAATGCCATTGCACCATGCGGCGATCTCGGGCGGCGCCCGTCGGCCGGTGCCCCATACCGTGGCGGCATGCGGCGCATCCGGCGCGGACAGCAGGCCGGCATCCTCCACATAGGCAAGCGCGGCTCGCACCGCGTGTTCGCGCGCGCCGCCCACCGCCACCGCATAGGTATCGGCCAGCGACCGGGCGACCGCATCCAACGTGCAGGCATCTAGCGCGGTGCTTGCGCTGGCGGCATAGGTCGCAATACGCGCGCCCGCACCCTGGCCGCGCGCGCGCTCGGAAACAGGCACGCTCATAACGCCTCGCGCGACAAGTAGGCAGTGCCCGTCATGAGACGGCGCGCCGTACGCCGGAACCCCAGCAGCTCGAACTGCGGGTCGGTTGCCGTCGCATCGGGCCGGGCCCGCACCACAACCTCCATCACGCCCAACGGATGGCCGATACGCAGCGTGCCACGTCCGACCTGCGCGGGCGAGGCGGCCATCTCATGCACCAGCGTGCCCGGCATGGCCGACATGGCCGCGGTGCACATGGAGCCGGTGCCGGCCATGCTCTCGTGGCACTTGTTGTAGAAGACGAGCCGGGCCTGCAGGTCCATCTGGCCGGCGTTCACCACGCGGCTCTGGCTGTCCTGATAGTCTGCCGGCGGGGCCACCAGCACCATCAGGGGCAACGCCGGCGAAGCGTGCTCGGCCTGGCGCCAATCCTGGCACAGGCCGATGCGCTCGGCCGCCTTGCCGCGCAGTTCGCGCAAGGTGGAGATCAACGCGCCGTCGGCGTCGATCGTGTTGGGCAGCTCGCTGCCAGTTGCCCCCACATCGCGCGCGAGGACAAACACGCACGGGTTGGCCACATCACCCAGGCTGACCGCAATGTCGCGGCCGTCCTCGAGCGTAAGGATATCGACCGGATTTCCGGTCGGCAGGGCCCGGCCCGTCTTGGCCCCGATCGTGGCACGGTAGTCCATGAAAATCTCGGCACCGGTGCCCGGCACACCGGGAATCGCGAAATCGCCGCGCACGCGCACCTGTCCGTTGGCGACCGGTACATGGGCAATCAGCAGCTTGCCCGTATTGGTATTGAAAATGCGCACCTCGGTCACCGGGCCCGCGGCAGGCACCAGCCCGGCATCGATGGCGAACGGCCCTACGCCTGCCGAGATATTCCCGCAATTGCTGGTGTACACCACGATACCCCGTCCTGGCGGCACAATGCCGTAGGTGTAGTCGACATCGGCATCAGGCCGCCGGGATTTTCCCACGATGGCCAGCTTGGCCGTCACTAGACGCGATCCCCCCAGGCCGTCGATCTGCAACGGGTCTTCGCTTCCCATCAGTGCGCGCAGGATCGCATCACGCTGCGGCCCGGCCGGGGGCAGGTCGTCGCTCTTGAAATAGACACCTTTGCTCGTACCGCCGCGCATCAGCGTGCAAGGCACTTCCATTTGCTCTTGCGGCCAGGCCCACGGCCGCCGGGCCTGGTCGCCAGCCTGCCAGGCGCGTATCCGGTCGTCGCTGCGCAAGGTCTGGTCGATATCGTCCAGGCCCTGCAACAGCGCGGTGCGGCGCAGCGGATCCACCTCGAATGGCAGGTGCTCGCCGTCGGGCGTCACGATCTCGCCGGCCTGCAAGTCCACCATCATCGGCCGCCCTGCCGCGGCTTGGCCGGCCAGCCGATAGACGGTGTCGTGGTCAAGCACAATGGGCAGCACGCCGTTCTGGAAGCAGTTGTTGAAAAAGATATCGCCGAAACTGGGCGCGATGACGCAACGCACGCCGCGCCCGGCCAGCGCCCAGACAGCGCCTTCGCGCGACGAGCCGCAGCCAAAGTTGCTGTCGGCCAGCAGAATCGGAGCGTGGGCGAACACCGGGTCCGCATACGGAAACTGCGGATCATCCTTCAAGGATTCAAAGGCATAGTCGCCCAACTGGTTTCGCGCGATCGTGCTCAGCCGTTCGATGCGGATAATCAGGTCGGTATCGACATTGGCACGCAGCAACGCCGCGGCCGGCCCTTCAACACGTTTTAGCGGTTTCATCTCAGCTCCCTGCGGCCGTGATGGCGCCGGCCAGCGCCGACGCGGCAACCGTGGCCGGGCTGGCCAGGTGCGTGCGCACCCCGGGCCCCTGCCGGCCCACGAAATTTCGGTTGGACGTGGACATGACGCGCTCTTGCGGCCTGGCGATCTCGCCATTGGCAGCCACGCACATGCTGCAGCCCGGCTCGCGCCATTCGAACCCCGCGTCCAGGAAGACACGATCCAGGCCCATGGCCTCGGCGGCGCGCTTGACCTCTTCGGAGCCGGCCACGACCCAGGCGGATACATGGTGCGCCACTTGCCGGCCGCGCACGACCTCGGCGGCCTCGACCAAGTCCGACAGCCGAGCGTTGCTGCACGACCCGATGAAGACGCGGTCGATGCGGGTGCCCGCGATGGACGCCCCGGCCGTCAGGCCCATATAGTCCAGCGCCGACCGCCAGGCCGCCTGGACATCGGCGTCCTGGCAGCCAGCGGGATCGGGCACCTTGCCATTTATCGGCATGGCGTGCTCGGGGCTGGTGCCCCATGTCAATGTCGGCCCGATGGACGAGACGTCGATCGTTTCTTCGCGGTCGAAACTGGCGCCGGCGTCGCTGCGCAGCGTGTGCCAATAGGCCTCGGCGGCGCCCCGCTGCGCAGCGCCAGGCGCGTACGGCCGGCCGCGCAAGTAATCGGCGCAACGCTCATCGGGCGCGATCATCCCGATGCGCGCCCCCATTTCTATCGACAGATTGCAGATGGTCATGCGCTCTTCCATAGTCATGGTCTCGATGACCGGGCCCGCATATTCCACGGCATGGCCGGCGCCGGCGCCCGCCCCCAGCACGCCGATGGTATGCAGGATCACATCTTTCGCCGTGACACCGGGCGCGCGCCGGCCGCGGTAGGTGATGCGCAGGGTGCGAGGCCTGCGCAGCCGCAGCGTCTGGGTAGCCAGCGCATGCGCCAGTTCGGAAGAACCCACGCCAAAGGCCAATGCGCCCAGGGCACCATTGGTACAGGTATGACTGTCTCCACAGATCATCGTCAGTCCAGGCTGCGCCAGGCCCAGTTCCGGGCTCATGACATGCACTATGCCGTGTCCACGTTCGCCGATGTCGAACAACCGGATGCCGGCCTCGGCCGTGCGGGCCTTCAGGCTCGTCCACAGGCGTCCGCCCGGCGCATAGGTCATGGCGGTGCGGCCGGGTTCGGACGACACCGCGTGGTCGGGCGTGGCGAATGCCAGCTCCGGATTGTGGACTTCCGCGCCCCGCGCCTGCAGCGCATTCAGGCTGGCGGTGCCCGACAGATCGTGCAGCAGCACGCGGTCGATATGCAGCAGCACCCACCCGCCGGGCAATTCCTCGACGACGTGGCTATCCCATACTTTGTCGAACAACGTGCTAGCTGACATCGGCCGCACTCCTTTGCGCCGTTGCGGGCGCTTGCTGGCCAGGCTCGCCGCGAAAGCGCGTGCGCATGGCATTCCATTCGTCGGCGCCGAAACGGCGAAAGCGCTCGTGCACCTTGGGGCCGGTTTCCCCGCTGGGCGGCACGCCGCTTTCTTTCACCTGCTGCAACACCCGGTCGCAGGCCTCGATCACGGCCACCAACAGCAGGCTGGGCATGATGGTCAGGCGATAGCCGAAGCCGCGCACCTGCTGCAGCGTCACCTCGGGGGATTTCCCTCCCTTGACCAGGTTGAACAGGCAAGGGCCGTTCACCAGGCGCGGTATCGATTCGACTTCCTGCAAGGTCTGGGCGGCTTCGACAAATGCCATGTCGGCGCCGGCAGCCAATGCATGATTGGCTCGCCAGACCGCTTCCTCCATGCTGTCGACAGCGCGCGCATCCGTGCGGGCGATGATGGTGAAATCCGGGTTGCGGCGGGCCGCCACCGCGGCGCGGATCTTCGCAATATAGTCTTCGCGGCCGATGATTTCCTTGCCGTCGAGATGGCCGCAACGCTTGGGCGAGACCTGATCCTCGATATGCAGCGCCGCCACGCCGCGCATCTCGTACTCTTGTACGGTGCGGGTCACGTTCAGCTCATTGCCGTAGCCGGTGTCGGCATCGGCCACCACCGGTATGCCGGTGGCGCGGGCCAGGATGCCGGCATTGTCCGCCATCTCGCTCATGGTCAGCAGGCCGAAGTCGGGGTAGCCTCGCGCGGCCGAGGAGCCCGCGCCGGTCATGTACACCGCGGAGAAGCCCGCCTGCTCGGCCAGGCGGGCCGTAATGCCATCGTAGGCGCCGGGCGCCACGATCATCTCGCCCGCCTGGCAAAGCGCCCGAAACTGTCCCGCTTGATTCATGAATGTCTCCTTTGACTTGCCGCACAGTATCCTGCCATTCAAAATTGTAGCCTACTATTGTAGGACAAACAAAGGGCGCAAAAAAAACGCGCCATTTTCGAAACGACGCGGCCCAGGGCAGACCAAGGCCGGTGCGCAGGCACAGCGTGCCTGCGCACCGGCCCGTAGATCGCTCAATCGATCTCGATCCCCGCTTCCTGGATCAGCTTGGTCCATTTCTGGGTATCTTTGCGCACCAGGTCGGCCAATTCCTGCGGCGTACTGGACACGAACTCGACGCCCTGCGAATCGAACTCCTCGTTCAGTTCCGGGTTCTTCAGCGTCTGCACCACCGCGCGGTTCAGCTTCTCCAGCACCTCGGGCGGCGTGCCCGCCTTGGCGAACAGCCCATACCACGTGGTGTATTCCATGCCCGGCAGAGTGTCCGTAATGACCGGCAGCTTCGAGGTGTACGAACCCGTGCTGGGCGCGCTCATGGCCAGCGCGGTAACCGCCCCCTTGTCTATCATGGGCTTGAGCGACGGCATGCTGCTGAACAGCGCCTGCACCTGGCCCGATGCCAGGTCCGTGATCACCTGCGATGTACCGCGATACGGCACGTGCACCACGTCCACCTTGGCCTGGCTCTTGAACAGTTCCATGCCCAGGTGGGCCACGCCGCCCACGCCCGCCGAACCGAAATTGACCTTGCCCGGATTCTTGCGCGCGTAGTCTATGAGTTCCTGCGTGGTATGCACCGGCAGCTTGGCCGACACCACCAGCACGTGCGGGCTTTGCGTCAGCAGGCTGACCGGGGCCAGCAGTTCCAGCACGTTTTTGTCCTTCATGACTTTCGACGGAACCGTCATGTTGCCGGACGCGGGCATCAACAAGGTATACCCATCTGCCTCCGCGCCCAGCACCTGGTTCAAGGCCGGCACGCCATGACCGCCACCAGCATTCACCACCACCACGGGCTGGCCCAGGGCCTCGCCGAACAACTGGGCAAACTCGCGGCCCACCATGTCGGCCGGCCCGCCGGCCGCAAACGGTATCACCATGCGTATCGGGCGGTCCGGATATTCCGCAGCTGCTTGCCCTTGCGAAAGCAGGCCCAGCGCGAGCGCGGCCGCGCCCAGTATTTTCTTGTTCAGCATTATGTTCCTCCTGAATATTTTTGCTGTAGGTGTCGTGAATGAAACTATTCAAGCGGCGCCATGTCGATGGCGCCGCGTGTCAGTGCCTCGTCGAGCCAGGCGGGCCGCAGCTCGCCGCGGGCAATGGCCCGCATGCGCTCGGACTCGGCATTGCCCTTGGCCAGGGCCTTGGCGATCAGCCCCTGTGCCTCGGCGGGGCTGTACACCACCACGCCGTCATCGTCGGCAACAATCCAGTCGCCGGTTTGTACCGTGACGCCCCCGCAGCGGACGGCATGGCCCACCGAGCCTCCGCCTTCTTTGTGGGGGCCCGCGGGCGAAAGACCCAGGGCATACACGGGCAGGTTGCCGGCGCGCAGTTCTGCCGCGTCGCGCATCGCCCCATCGATGATCACGCCCGCCACTCCCGCCGCCGCGGCCTGGGCGCACATGATGCCGCCCATCACCGCGCGGTTGCAGTAGCCCTTGGCATCAACCACCAGCACTTCGCCCGGCCGCACCCGGGCCAGGGCCGCGTGAATGGCCAGGTTGTCGCCCGCCGGCACCGACACCGTCAAGGCGCGGCCGTATATCACCCAACCGGGGCGCAACGGATGGATGCCCGAACCCATGGCGCGCGCGCCCACGTCGGCCAGCAAGGTGCTGCACAGGCCTTCCGGCATAGTCTGGGCCATATGCTTTACTCCACGAAGGCCGACACCACGGCCGGGAAAATGCCCTGGTAGGCTTCGCCGTAGAGCGTACCGGTGGACTTGGCCCGGCGGCCCGCCTGAGCGCCGCGCTGCATGGCCACGCGCTCGTAATAGGCCCACAGGTTGCGCTGGGTGGGCATGGCCTGCATGGCCTGCCATTTCTGGTCCCACACGGATGTAATGTCCAGCAGCAGGTTGGGCTTGAAACCACACAGTTCGGATTGATGCGGCTCGAAGCACAGCACCTGCGGCGGCACCACGTGATCGGGCCCATGCCCAGGCGCCATGGCCTGCATGCGGGCGCGCAGCACCATTTCATAGGTGCGGCAGTGATCCAGGTTGGACGGGTCGTGCTCGGGGTGCGTCAATACCACGGCGGGGCGCGTGCTGCGCAGGGTTTCGGACACGCGTTGCACCGACTGCGGCGATTCGGGCATGGGATAGTCGCCCAGGTCATGAAAGTCAATAGAAGCCACGCCCAGGATGCCGGCCGCGGCTTCCGCCTCGGCCCGCCGCAATTGCTTGACGGCGTCCCGGGCGACACCGGCACCGCTCCAGGCGGCGTTCGACTCGCCATTCTCGCCATAGCTGAGACACACCAGGTGAACCTGCACGCCGCGCTGGGCATGCAGGGCCATGGCCCCGCCGCAACGCCAGACAAAGTCGCCCACATGGGCCGTTACCACCACCATCGAACCCGCCATGCTGATCTCCAGACCATTCAATGGCGTTATTATATTTTTATGAAATACTGTTGTACTATGTACAACAAATCAATAAAAATGCGGCTTACAAGGTTTTATGAGCAATGACGGTGTCATCGCGGTCGAACGCGCCCTCAGCGTGCTGGACTGCTTCAAGCCCGGTGCCGAGCACCTTTCCCTGGCGGATTTCTCCACCCGCCTGCCTTTGCACAAAACCACTATCTTCCGTTTGTTGAACTCGCTGGCGCGCTGCGGCTACGTGGTGCGCGAACCCAGCGGGCACTACAGCCTGGGGCCGCGCGTGCTGTATCTGGCGCGCGTGTACGAACGGGGTTTCGACCTCTCGGCCGTGGTCATGCCCATACTGGAACGCCTGTCGGCCCTTACCGGCGAAAGCGCGGCCTACTATGTAGAAGGCAAAGAACCGGGCCAGCGGCTTTGCCTGTTCCGCCACCAGCCGCACGAAGGCCTGCACAGCCAGGTCATCGCGGGCAGCGTCATGCCGCCTGATCTTTCATCCACGGGCCGCGTATTCGCCATCTGGGCCCAGGGCCGGCCGCGCGGCGACGAACGCCTGCCGTTGTTCTCCTGCGGCGCGCGCGATCCCTACACATCGTCGTGGTCGATACCCGTGCTGGGCGACGACGACCGCTTCGTGGGCGCGCTAACCGTCGCCGGCCCGTCCGCGCGCCTCAAGACCGTAGACGCCGCACATTTCCAGGCCATGATCCTGGAACATGCGCAGGAATTGTCGACGCGGCTGGGGGCTTCGGCGGAAATGCGCAGTGCCTTGTACGGCACGTAGAAAAACTATCGTGAAACGGCCGCGCGCACCACGCTGGCCAGCGGCCGGCCATCAGCCAGGGCGTCGACGTTCGCCGCCATCAGGGCCGCGCGCCGGCGTATCGTGCCGTCCGTCCAGGCTGACATATGCGGCGTCATCAGCACGTTGTCCAGCTGGGCGAACGGTAACCGCGACGGTGCCGCGGTATCGCCGGCACGGACCGGATACTGGTACCAGGTATCGATGACGGCCCCGCCTATGCGTCGCTGCGCCAAGGCATCGTACAGGGCCTGCTCATCCACCACCGGGCCGCGCCCCACGTTGATCAGCACTGCATGCGGGCGCATGTGGGCGAAGGCGGCGCCGTCCACCAGCCCCTGGGTGGCAGGCATCAGCGGCAGCGACACCACCACGAAATCGGCTTCGCGGTAGAACGCCTGCAACGCATCCAGCCCGAACCAGGCATCCACCTCCGGCGATACCGGCACCTGGCTGCGGTTGGCCGCCAGCACGCGCATGCCGAATGCTTTGGCCAGGCGGCCAATGGCCTGGCCGATATGGCCATACCCCAGCAACCCCAGGGTGGCGCCGCCGATCTCTCCATGCAGAGCATCCGGCTCGCCTGAACGGTAGCGCCAGTCCCCGCGCCCCAGCCCTTCATGGGCATGCGCCAGGGGAATCCGCCGGCCCAGCATGGCCGCCATCACATATTCGGCGATCGCCGCCTCATGGCCATGGCAATTGCACACCGAGGCCTGCGGTGCCAGCACATCCATGTCAATGCGGTCGTAGCCCGCGGCACACACTTGGTACAGCCTGGCGCGCCGGGGCGCGGGCATGCCGGCATCCAGCCGGTTGCCGACGATCACGTCGGCCTGCTGGAAGGCCTGGATAGCGCCATCATCATCCAGCTTCTCGGACAGCACACGGATGCGTGCATCGCATTGCAGCGCCGCCTGGAAATCATCCAGGTACGTGGCGGCGTTTCCGCCGTGAAAAACAATGTCCAGCATGAGCCTGCCCTACTCCTGCATGACGGAAGGGAAAGCCACATCCAGCTGGCGCGTCCAGCCCTCCAGGCCGGCCCGTATATCGGCACTGACCGCAACCCCCTCGCGGCGCACCACGGCAATCACGCTGCCTGTAGCCGCGCCGCTCAGGGCCAGTTCGCTTTCCAGCAGGCCGCGCTGGGCAGCCAGCACCGTAACGTAATCCACCGCACCTTCCTGATAAGACCGCTGCGCGGCCTGCAAAGCTTCACGGCTGCGCGCCATGGCACTGCGCAACGCCGCCTGGCGCCGCTGCTGGGCGACCATCGCATTGAACGCGTCGTCGACCTCATGCCAGGCTTGCAATACCGTGCGGCGATACGCAATGGCAGCCTCGCGTTGGCGGGCCTGGGTAAGTTCCAGCATGCGCACCAACCTTCCACCCTCGAAAATAGGCAAATGAATACTGGGGCCAAAGCTGAAGTAGGTGGACTCCCACAGCCCCAGGTCGCGGGCTTCGAATGCTTCAGCGCCAAAACCACCCAGCAGGGAGACCCGCGGGTAGAAATCGGCCTTGGCCACGCCAATGGCAGCGGTGGCGGCATGCAGGCGTGCAGACGCGCGCTGGATGTCCGGGCGGCGCAACGCCAGTTCCGACGGCAGGCCCACCGGCAGGCGCAGGGCGGTTTCGGGCAGCGCGCGGTTCGGCGCAAGCTGCGCGTCCAGGCTACGCGGGGGCTCGCCCACCAACAGGGCCAAGGCATTCAGCAAGACGTTCTGCTGGTCGCGCAGCGCCGGAATCAAGGCATCCACCGCGGCCTGCTGAGCCTGTGCGGAAGCCAGGTCAAAGCGGGTGGCCACGCCGTACGCCCGACGGCTTTGGGTCAGGCGCACCAGGTGCGCGGCAATTTTCTGGTTCTGGTCGGCAATGGCCAGCCGTGCCTGTACACCACGCAGCGCAACGTACTGCCGGGCAATTTCCGCCGACAGCGATACCTGCGCGCCGCGCTGCTCGTAGATCGTGGCCTGCAGCGCGGCAACGGCGCCCTCACGCTGGCGGCGCAAACGTCCCCAAAGATCCAATTCCCAACTGGCCTGAAAACCGGCTCGCCAGATATCGGTGGCCGCCGTGCTGGCGCCCAGCGCCGCCATCGGGCCGTTCTCACTGATCGCGCCGCGCCGCAGGCCGGCGTCCATATCCACGCTGGGAAACAGCTCGGCCAGCGCGATACCGGCGCGCGCCCTGCTTTGTTCCACCCGGGCAGCGGCTTCCTGAAGATCCAGGTTGCCATCCCAGGCGCGTGCGATCAATCCGTCCAGCACAGGGTCGTTCAAGAGCTTCCACCAATCGCGCGGCACCGGGTCGGCCGGCAGTTGCTGCATGACGCGCCCTTCCTTGGGCTGCAGGCGGGCTGCGTCCAACCCGGATCCGGGTTGGACGAAATCCGGGCCCACTGCGCATCCGGCGGATACCGCCAGCATGCCCAGCAGCGCGCCCCGGATTGCCAGGCGTTTGATGGATGGCATCTGATAACTCGAATGAACTAAACCTATCGGTACAGCATGTTATGCTGCGCACGACGATAGGTCAATCTTTTTTTAAACCGTTCGGTACACATGAAAAAGCCCGGCACGAATTTTCTCCCCGACCCACCGCCAGAAAACGGAATGCCCAACCCCACCGGCAAGGCTTTGCTGGTACTGGACGCCGCACGCGATGTGTTCCTTGCCCATGGCTTCGCCGCCGCGACTACCGACATGATCCAACAGGCCGCGGGGGTGTCCAAAGCCACGGTCTACGCCTACTACCCCACCAAAGAAGCCCTGTTTGCCGCAGCGATCGAGCGACAATGCGCCACGCACGTCGGTGCATTGCGCGCCATGCAGCCCGGCGCCGGCGGCACCCGCGCCGTGCTGTCCGAACTGGCCCTGGCCTACCTGGACTTTGGCTTGGCCCCCCCTGGGCTGTCGTTATTCCGCGTGGCCATCGCCGAAGCATCGCGGTTTCCCGAGCTGGGCCGTACCTTCTACGAACAGGGCCCGCAAACCTACTGCGCCATCGTGGCAGAGCACCTGGAACGCGCCATCGCGGCCAAAGAACTGGATCTGTGCGGCGCCACCCCGGCCGAGGCGGCACGCCTGTTCTTCAGCCTGGTGCGCGGCCAGGCCCAGTTGGAATGCTTGCTGCTGCCCGAACGCAAGCCCTCCGGTGTCCAGAAAAGGCGCTGGGCGGAACTGGCGCTGGATATGTTCTTTGCCGCGTACGGCAAATCAAGGCCATTGCGCAAAAAAGCCGGCAAGGCGGCTACGCGTTGAGCCGCATCCCACCCGGCCCGCCATTGCGAAGCCGGCGGTATCGGCCAAGGCCGCCCGCTGTCAGTCGAATCGGCTTACCGACCCGCGCAGGCCCGACAGGTCGAATTCCGCCCGGGCCGCAATCAGGCGGCGCGCCAGCAAGGTAACGGCCAGCGGCACCAATGCGGCCAGCAGGAACGATTCCAGCAGGAATACCGGCTTTTCACCCGGCGCGGGAAACAGCCACAGACCCGCAACCAGGCCTGCCAGGGTCGAGATGACGGCGGTGCGGCCATCGTGCCGGCGGCTGAACAGACCGAAGAACACCGGGAAGGCCGCGGCCGAACACAGCAGGTCGGCCAGCAGGAACAGGTACAGCACGTCGTAGCCCTGCGCGGCCACCACCATCACGGGAATGGCCAGCGCGAATACCAGCCAGCGCGACCAGCGCATCAGCACCGGCGTGGCTGCCCTGGGCATCAGGCGCCGCGCGTCCACCGCCACCAGGCTGGACACCGCGCTGATGGCCGTATCGGCGCTGCTCATGACCAGGGCCAGGCCCAGCGCGATCAGGGCCACCGCCAGCCAGTCGGGCGCCTGCGGCAGCACGATGGAAAACAGCGCCACCGAACTGTCCGTACCGGCGGCCGTGCCGACGAAAGCCAGGCCGAACAGGCCCATCACGAAGATGAAGGGCATGACCAGCAGCCCGCCCAGCAGGAAGCCGTTGCGCATGGTGCGCGTGTCGCGGGCGGAATAGATGCGCTGCCAATTGCCCTGGTGGAAGAGGCCCGTCAGCAGAATGGCCATGAAGAACGTCAGGCCGGCCTTCAGGCCGCCGATATTGAAGGGATCGAGCAGTTGCGGGGCCTTGTCGCGCAGGCCCGCCAGCGTGGGGCCCGCGCCGCCCACCGCCTTCCAGCCCAGCACCATCAATACCAGCAGCAAGGGCAGGATGATGATCATCTGGATCTTGTCGGTGAAAATGGACGAGCGCAGGCCGCCATAGGCGGTGTAGATCAGCGTGGCGCCCATCACGACCAGCGCCGTGGCCCACAGCGGCACCGGGGCCAGCAGCGTCACCAGCTTGGCAATAGCCGTGATTTCGGCGCACAGCGCGATGAACAGGTAGAACAGCATGATCAGCAGTGTCAGGCTGTACATGGGCCGGCCGTAGCGCGCCAGCAGGAATTCCGTCAGGGTATGGCCGCCCGGCATCAGTTCGCGCATGCGCCGGCCCAGCGGGATCATGACCAGGCGCGGCGACATGGCGCCCAACGCATAGCCGATGACCGCGCCCAGGCCGCCCCAGGTGGCCGCCTGCGGCGGCGAAAACAGTATCCATGCGCCCAGCGACGAAGCCAGCAGTGTCAGCAGCGTGGCCACCGCTCCCTGGCTGTTGCGCGCCGCAATATAGTCTTCCAGGGAACCGCGTTCGCGGCGGGCATAGGCCACGCCGGCCACCGTAAAACCGGCGGAAAACGCCAGAAGCCAGAACAGGGCAGCCGAGCTGCTGAGCATGATGTCGCGCCTTCATCCGGCGCGCCGGATGGATGGTCAAGGTCAAAAACCGGGCAAGATTAGGAGAGCGCCCCGCGATTGTCAACGGCGCTCTTGCCGGCGATATGTGCTAACGTCGCGCCATGAGACACGGGGTGTCCCGACACGGTCGGGGCTGAGATGAAACCCGTTGAACCTGATCCAGTTCATACCGGCGAAGGGATGTCCAGCAGTGCCGGGGCCTAGCGGCCCACCCGCATGCCGGCGCCTTTGCCCACCGCAGGCCAGCCATGCAACGTTCCGACTTTACCCCCGCCATTTCCGAACAGCTCGTCGTCATTACCGGCGGCGCGCGCGGCCTGGGCGCGCACATTGCGCGGGCCTTCCTGCGCCACGGCGCGCGGGTGGTCATCAACTACCATCGCAGC
>NZ_JAJMLX010000330.1 GCF_020991325.1 Bordetella petrii
CCGCGCCGCCGAGCTTGCCGCGGGTTACGCCGGCCGCCTGCGGGAGGCGGGCATCCCTTGCGACCGGATCACCGGCGCGGGCACCGGCAGCGCCGAGTTCGACGCGGCGTCGGGGGTGTATACCGAGTTGCAGGCCGGTTCGTACGCGTTCATGGACGGCGACTACGGCGCCAACGAATGGTCTGGGGCGTTGGCTTTCCGCCACAGCCTGTTCGTGCTGGCCACGGTGATGAGCCTGCCCGATGGCGGCCGTGCCATCGTCGACGCCGGGCTGAAATCCACCACGGCCGAATGCGGCCCGCCCCGGGTGGCCGGCCGGCCCGAACTGCAGTACACCGCCGTCAACGACGAGCATGGCGTGCTGAAACTTGAGCCCGGTGCCGCACTGCGGCTGGGCGACACACTGCTGCTGATTCCCTCGCACGTGGACCCGACCTTCAATCTGCACGACACCCTGGTGGCCTATCGCCACGGCGTGGTCGAGGCGGTGTGGGACGTGGCCGCCCGCGGGCTCAGCCGCTAGCCCCGCCGGCCGGGGGGCACCCCCCCGCGCCGGCGTACACAATACGGTGCTAAATTCTTTGTTTTCACCCCCTCTAGTCTTCCCATTCCGCAGGAACCGCCATGGAATTCAGCCAGTTCAATGTCAACGCCCTCATGGAGATCACCTCCCGCCCGGACCTGGTGTTCGTGCGAGGCCAGGGCTCCTGGCTGGAAGACCACGCGGGCAAGCGATACCTGGATTTCGTGCAGGGCTGGGCGGTGAACACGCTGGGACACTGCGCGCCCGAGATGAAGCGCGCCATCATCGACCAGGCCGACAAGCTGATGAACCCGTCGCCGGCGTTCTACAACCAGCCGTCCATCGACCTGGCGCTGCGCCTGACGGGCGCGTCGTGCTTCGACCGCGTGTTCTTCGCCAACAGCGGCGCCGAGGCCAACGAAGGGGCCATCAAGCTGGCGCGCAAGTGGGGCCGCGTCAAGCGCAACGGCGCGTACAAGATCATCACCATGAACCACGGCTTCCACGGCCGCACCCTGGCCACCATGTCGGCCTCGGGCAAGCCGGGTTGGGACACGATGTTCGCGCCGCAGGTGGAAGGCTTTCCCAAGGCGGAACTGAACGATCTGGACTCGGTGCGCGCCCTGATTGACGGCCAGACAGTGGCCATCATGCTCGAGCCCGTGCAGGGCGAGGCCGGGGTCGTGCCCGCCACGCCCGAGTTCATGCAAGGCCTGCGCCAGCTGGCCGACGAGCACCAGCTGCTACTGATCGTGGACGAAGTGCAGACCGGCATGGGCCGCACCGGCAGCTTGTTCGCCTATCAGCAATACAACGTGGTGCCCGACATCATGACGCTGGCCAAGGGCATAGGCGGCGGCGTGCCGCTGGCCGCGCTGCTGGCGCGCCAGGAAGTGTGCGTGTTCGCGCATGGCGACCAGGGCGGCACGTATAACGGCAACCCGTTGATGGCCGCGGTGGGCGTGGCGGTATTCGATACGCTTACGGCGCCGGGTTTCATGGAATCGGTGCAGGCGCGTGCGCAGCAATTGTCCGAAGGCCTGCTGGCCCTGTCGTCCAAGTGGGGCATGGGGGGCGAGCGCGGCATGGGCCTGTTGCGCGCCCTGGTGCTGGACCGCGAAGACGGCCCGGCCATTGTCGAGGCCGCCCGCAAGCTGTCGCCCCAGGGCCTGCTGCTGAACGCGCCGCGCGGCAACCTGCTGCGCTTCATGCCGGCCCTGAACGTCACGGAACAGGAAATCGACCTGATGCTGTCGCAGCTGGATGGCGTGATCAGCGCGCTGCGCAAGAGCTGAGGCGGGCGCCGACGGTGTCCGACACGCAAGGTGTCAGACACCCATGGCACTAGCCTAAGCGGCTGAGCCAGGGGTCTGGCTCCCGCAAGGTGCCAGACACCGGCAAGGCCTGCGAAATGCTGCTTTGCGACCAGGGCCGCCTCAGCCGGGCTTGCTGTCCTCGGCCCCGAGCGCCGCGGCCTGGTCGCGCAGCAGGAATTTCTGCACTTTGCCGGTGGCTGTCTTGGGTAGCGGGCCGAACACCACGGTGCGCGGCACCTTGAAGCGGGCCAGGTGCGCGCGGCAGTGCTGCAGGATGTCATCGGCACTGCACGGCGCGCCGTCTTTCAGGGTGACGAAGGCGCAAGGTGTTTCGCCCCAGGTGCTGTCCGGCCGCGCGACCACCGCGGCTTCCAGCACCGCCGGATGCCGGTACAGCACGTCTTCGACCTCGATGGTGGAAATGTTCTCGCCGCCCGAAATGACGATGTCCTTGGCGCGATCCTTGATTTCGATATAACCGTCGGGGTGCACCACGCCCAGATCGCCCGAATGGAACCAGCCGCCCGCGAACGCCTGGGCCGTGGCGTCGGGGTTGTGCAGGTAGCCTTTCATCAGCGTATTGCCGCGCAGCACGATCTCGCCCATGCTGCGGCCGTCCGCGGGCAGGGGGCGCAATTGTTCGTCCACCACTTGCACGTGTTCCACGTTCAGCTTGCGCACGCCGATGCGTGCTTTCAGCGCGGCGCGTTCCGCCAGCGGCAGTTCATCCCATTCGTCGTGCCAGGCGCAGTTGATGGACGGCCCGTAGGTTTCCGTCAGCCCATACAGGTGCGTTACGCCGATGCCCAGTTGTTCCATGGCCTGGATGACGGCCGCGGGGGGCGCGGCACCGCCCGTCATGGCTTGCACGCGGTGGGTGGCGCGGTACTGCACGTCCGCGGGGGCGTTGATCAGCATGTTCAGCACGATCGGGGCCGCGCAGAAAAAACCCACCTGGTGGCGGCGGATGGCATCGAAGATGGCCGCCGGCTCGACGCGCCGCAGGCACACGCTGGTGCCCGCCAGGGCCGCCATGGTCCAGGGAAAGCACCAGCCGTTGCAGTGGAACATGGGCAGCGTCCACAGGTACACCGATTGCGGCGGCATGCCGCAGGCCAGCACGTTGCCGGTGGCGTTCAGATACGCGCCGCGATGGTGGTACACCACCCCCTTGGGGTTGCCCGTGGTGCCCGAGGTGTAGTTCAGGCAGATGCTGTCCCATTCGTCCCGCGGGTATTCCCAAGCCGCGTCGGCCGGCTGCGCCGCCAGCCAGGCTTCGTATTCGGCGTCGCCCAGCTCGCCGTGGCCGCCGGCATATTCGCTGTCTTCGATACGCACGGTTCTGGGGGGCGCGGCCAGCCTGGCCAGTACGTCGCGCACCAGGCCGGTGTATTCGCTGTCGAACAGCAGCACGCTGGCGCGGCCGTGTTCCAGGATGAAGGCCAGCGTGGCCGCGTCCAGCCGCGTGTTCAGGGCGTTGAGCACGGCGCCGGCCATGGGCACGCCAAAGTGCGCCTCGTACAGCGCCGGCACATTCGGCGCCAGCACCGCCACCACGTCGCCGCGGCGCACGCCCCAGGCGCGCAGGGCGGCTGCCATCTGGTGGCAGCGCTGGCGCGTGGCTTGCCAGCTTTGCCGGCGGTCGCCGTGCACCAGCGCGCTACGCTGCGGATACACATCGGCCGCCCATTGCAGAAAGCCCAGCGGCGTCAGGGCCAGGTGATTGGCGGCATTGCGCGGCAGCGCATCGGTGGATTCGGCGCTCATCAGGGTCTCCCGGACGATGACGTTCTTGCGGTTTCCCGGCAGGCGGCCTGCCAGCCCAGCTCGGCCAGCGGGGCCACGCGGGCCCCCATCTCGCGCGCATCGGCCGCCGCTGCGTTGCCCGCCTGGGCGCGCGCATACACGCCCTGCAGAATGGCCGCGATGCGAAAGAAGCTGTAGGCCAGGTAAAAGTCCCAGTTGGCGGGCGCTTGCATGCCGCGTTCGCGGCAATAGGCGGCCACGAATCCGGTTTCGTCCGGTATTCCCAGCGCCGGCAAGTCCAGGCCGGCGATGCCGCGCCACAAACTGGGCGGAATCCGCCAGGCCATGCAGTGATACGCCAGGTCGGCCAGCGGGTGGCCCAGCGTGGACAATTCCCAGTCCAGCAGGGCAATGGCGCGCGGCGCATCGGCCGCGAAAATCAGGTTGTCGATGCGGTAGTCGCCGTGCACCAGGCAAACCTGCCCGTCATCGGCGGGCAGGTGTTGCGGCAGCCAGTCGATCAGCGCGTCCATGGCGGCAATGGGCTGCGTGGCTGTGTCGCGGTACTGGCGGGTCCAGCGCGCCACCTGGCGGGCAAAGTAATCGCCGGCGCGGCCGTAGTCGCCCAGGCCCGCCTGGTCGGGCTTCACCGCATGCAGCGCGGCCAGCACCCGGCCCGTTTCGGCATAAATGGCGCCGCGCTCGGCCGGATCCAGCCCGGGCAGGGCCGGATCCATGAACACGCGGCCCTGCGCGTAGCCCATCAGGTAGAACGGTGTGCCTATCACCTTGCTGTCCGCGCAGTAGTGCAGCATGGGGGGCACCGGCACGGCGGTGCCCGCCAGGGCCGCCATGACGCGGTATTCGCGGTCGATGGCGTGCGCCGAAGGCAGCAGGTTGCCCGGCGGCTGCTTGCGCAGCACGCGGCTGCCGTTGGTGTCTTCCAGCAGATAGGTGGGGTTGGATTGCCCGCCCGCCAGGGCGCGCGCGCGCAGGGTGGCCGCGTCG
>NZ_JAJMLX010000331.1 GCF_020991325.1 Bordetella petrii
CGGCCGACGACCAGGCCCACGCCCCCAAAGACAACGACGACGATCCGGACAAGGCGCCCGTGCACCCCATCGCCCAGCAGCGGCATGGCCTGCCAGGGCGTGGCCGTGCTGGCCAGCAGCGACGCCGCCAGCGAACCCAGCCGGTGCTCGTTGGTCAGGTCCAGGCCTGCGGAGTTCGGGCGCGCGCCGCTGTCGGCGGCGCCGTACAGTTCGCGCGGCAAGGGAATTTTCTCGTGCGGCGCGCCCAGCGGCGCGATCCGCATGGCCACTTCGACGGGATCGGCCACCAGATCATCGATGGCGATGCTCTCGTCGCCGATCAGATTCACGAACGAGGTATTGGCGCCGTTTTCGAGCAGGCGCCGCACCAGGTAGGCCAGCAGCGTTTCATGCGTGCCCACGGGCGCGTAGATACGGCAAGGCCGGTTCAGCTTGCCTTGAGCCACCGGGCCCACCACCTCTTCGTACAGAGGTTCGCCCATGCCATGCAGGCACTGGAATTCGTATTGTCCCGGGTAGTAGTTCTGCCCCGCTAATTGATGGACGGCCGCCAGGGTATACGCATTGTGCGTGGCGAATTGCGGGTATACCGCCTCGGGCGCGGCCAGCAGCTTGCGCGCGCACGCCAGGTAGGCCACGTCGGTATACACCTTGCGTGTGTACACCGGGTACCCTTCCAGGCCGTCGACCTGGGCCCGCTTGATTTCCGTGTCCCAATAGGCCCCTTTTACCAGCCGCACCATGATGCGATGGCGGCTGCGGCGTGCCAGGTCGATCACGCAATCGATGACGAACGGCGCCCGCTTCTGATAGGCCTGCACCACGAAACCTATGCCGTTCCAGCCTTCGAGTTCGGGCGTCATGCACAGGGCTTCGAGCAGGTCCAGCGAGATTTCCAACCGGTCGGCCTCTTCGGCGTCGATGTTCAAGCCTATGTCGTAGCCGCGCGCCAGCAGCGTCAGCGCGGTAACGCGCGGCAGCAGCTCTTCCATGACGCGTTCACGCTGGGCCCGCGCATACCGCGGGTGCAGCGCCGACAACTTGATGGAAATGCCCGGCCCTTCATAAATGCCCCGTCCCGCGGCGGCCTTGCCGATGGCATGGATAGCCTGCTCATACGATGCGTAATAGCGGTCCGCGTCTTCGCTGGTAGTGGCGGCCTCACCCAGCATGTCGTACGAATAGCGGAAGCCCCTGGCCTCGAGCTTGCGATTATTGGCCAGGGCCTCGGAAATGGTCTGGCCCGACACGAACTGCTCGCCCATCATGCGCATGGCCAGGTTGACACCCTTGCGCACCAACGGCTCGCCCCCCTTGCCGATCAGGCGGGTAAGGGCCTTGGACAGCGACTGCTCGCTGTTGACGCTGACCAGCTTGCCCGTCAGCATCAGGCCCCAGGTGGCGGCATTGACGAACAGCGATTGCGATCCGCCCATGTGCGAACGCCAGTCGCCATGCGCGATCTTGTCGCGGATCAGCGCGTCGCGCGTGGCGCGGTCCGGAATGCGCAGCAGGGCTTCGGCCAGGCACATCAGCGCCACGCCTTCCTGGCTGGACAGCGAAAACTCCTGGATCAGCCCCTCCACCCCGCCACCGCCACGCTTGTCGCGCAATGCCTGCACCAGGCGGCTCGCCAGGGCGTGGATTTTCTCGGGCTGGGGCATGCGCGCCTGGCCCAGCAACAGCGGCACGCACTCGGGCTCGGGCCGGCGGTACGCCGCGGTAATGGCGGCGCGCAGCACCGATTGCGGCTGCACATCCTGGCCGAACTCAAAGAACGGCGGCGTGACGATCTGCGCATCGGGGTCGATGCCGTCATCGTCGGCGCCGTCCTCCGACAGATGCGAGATTTCCGCCGGCAGGTGGCCGCGTTCGATCTTGTCCAGATAAGCCAGCAGTGCCTGCTTGTGCAGCCAGTGCGGCGTGCAGCCCAGTTTGCGCGCGGCCGCCTTCAGGCGATCGCGCAAGGTGTCGTCCACCTTGACGCCCAGTGTGGTACTGGCCATGATGAATTGGGTTTCCTTAGCACATAGGCCGGCCTGCCGCCGCGCGCCGCGCACGGTCCAGCCGCCCTGTCGGTTGAACCGTAATACTAAGGAAGATACAACCCGCTTTGAACTATGGTTAACCTTTAAGGGTTAACCCGTGTTATTCGCACCCTATAACCCGGACTTGTGGCCCGGCAGGCGTGGCACGGGCGCCTTGCGCCTGGATCCCCGAGGCGATAGTCTGCGCCAGCAAGGCCGCGGCATGTTGTTGGGCGCGTACCAGGGCCTCGATGCCGCCGCCCTCGGCCGGCACCTCTACCGCGGTACGGCATACCAGGGCCCGGGCGCTCTTCAGGTTGATGGGCCGCGCGCGCCAGGTGGCGTCCAGCCTCGCCGGGCCGCCTTCTATCATGTCGAAGCGCTGCACGTCCACCTGCACCCGCCATACCGGGGTGTCGTCGGCCGATCGTATTGTCTGCACATTCAGCGCGCCCAGGGTGCGCGTCAGCGTATCGGACAGCGCACTGCCGATCTCGTCGGCCAGCGGCGCGCTCCAGCGCTCGGAATACAGCGGAGCCAGGCTGCCGTTGCCGGCGCCCTGCAGCATGATCTGCGGCTGGTCGGCCTGCAACGGAACCGTGACGGGGGCAATCTCGATCTGAAAACCCGCCCGCCCCTCGGGGGCTGCCGCAGCTTGCGGCGGCGGCTGCAGCGTGTAGAACCGTGCCGGGGGCGAACTGCCGCACCCCGCCAGCAACGCCGACAGCGCCAGGGTGGACAGCAAGGGGACAAAGTTTCTGGTGCGCATGGATCAGGGCCTGTTCACAATGGGAGCCTCGCGCCTAGTTGCCGCCGGGCAAGGGATCGTCGCCACGGCCGCGGATCAGGGCTTCGGGATTGGCCTGCAGATAATCGGCCAGCGCGCGCAGCGAACGCGCCGCGCGCCCCAGTTCCTGCATGGCGCGTTCGGCATTGGCGGGCAAGGCGGCATCGTTGGCCAGCAACTGATTGATATTGTCCAGCGACTGCCGCGCCGCGCGCAGCGTGGCCCGCGCCTCGGGCGCCAGCGTCTTGTCCAGGTTGGACATCAGGCGCGAGGTGCTTGCCAGCGTGGTGCGCAAATCGCGGCCGATCTGCTCGAACGGAATCTTGTCGATCTTATCGACAATGTTGGTCAGCTGCTGCTGAAGCTGCTCCAGATTGCCCGGTATGGTGGGAATCATGACCGGGTCGGACAGCTCGAATTTCACCGGCGGCGCGTCCGGGAAGTGCGCCAGCACCACGTACAACTGCCCGGTCAGCAGATTGGCCGTGCGCAACTGGCCCCGCAGCCCGTGTTTGATCATGGCGGCCAGCAGCTTGCCTTCGGTGTCGTCTCCAGCCTCCAGGGCGCGTTCATGTACCCGGTCGTACACCGAGCCCAGGCGCTCGGGGTACAGCGACGCATCGACCAGGGCATAGAAACGCTTCTTGTCGTTGTCGAAATCAATGGTGATATCCGTGACTTCGCCCAGGGCAATACCCTGGAAGTCGACCGTGGCGCCCACGCTCAGGCCACGCACGGACTGATCGAATCGCATGCGGATGGGCACGGGATCGCCGTCGGGGTTGGCCTTGGCCTCGGCTTCATTGCTATACAGCTGGAACTCGGATCCCTCGGCGCTGCCCCCCGCATTGTCGTTCACCTGGGCAAAGGCCACGCCGCCCACCGCCAGCGATACCAGCGATTGCGTGTGCAGCTTCAGCCCGCTGCCGTCGACCGACAGGTCTACCCCGCTGGCGTTCCAGAAACGCGTGCCCTGGGTGACGAACTTGTCGTTGGGCGCATCGACAAACACTTCCACATTGACCGCCTGGCCGCTGCCGTCGAGTTTGTAGCCTATGACCCGGCCCACGTTGATGCGGCGGAAATACACAGGGGAACCGATATCCAGCGAACCCAGGTCGTGGGCCTTCAATGTGAAGCGCTTGCCGTCGCGGTCGTGGGTGACGGGCGGCGGGGTTTCCAGGCCCACGAACTCGAACTTGGTGGCCGTGGTGGATGCCCCTGCCCCATCCGGCGCATCCACGCCGATATAGGCCCCGGACAACAATGTGCCCAACCCGGACACCCCCGTAATGCCCAGCCGCGGCCGCACCACCCAGAAATTGGTGCCGTCCGCCGCCAGGCCGGCCGCCTCTTTGGTCAGTTGCGCGCGCACCACCACCTTGGAGCGGTCTTCGTTGAAATGGATGTTCTGCACCGTGCCCACCACGACATCCTTGTAGCGCACTTGTGTCCTGCCAACCTCCAGCCCCTCGGCGGTGTTGAAGATGATCGCGACTTCCGGCCCCACCTGCATCCAGGTGCGTACCACCAGCGACAAGCCAGCCAGCAAGGCCACGACCGGCACCAGCCAGATCCAGGAAATACGACGCTGCTTCTTGCGCGTGACTTCCGGCGCGGTTACGCCATCGTCATTCGGTGGAAGGTTGGTTTCGGCCATGTTCAGTTCTTGTATGGGTCGTGCCCAACGGCATGGCATTCAGCCCCGACGGCCGCACCATGTACCTGTCCGACTCGCACCCCGATCGCCAAG
>NZ_JAJMLX010000332.1 GCF_020991325.1 Bordetella petrii
CCGCGGCCACCGCGGCCAGGGCGGCCACCAGGGCCAGCAACTGCAGCGCCATCAGCCGGCGGCGCTCCAGGCGGTCGCCCAGCGGCACCAGCAACAGCAAGGCCAGTCCGCTGCCCACCTGGGTGGCGGTAATCACGCCGCCGACGGCGGCCTGGCTGATGCCGAAATCGTGCGCCAGGGTGTCCAGCAAGGGTTGCGCGTAGTAGACATTGGCCACGCTCAGGCCGCTGGCCATGGCGAACAGCCGGACCAGGCCGGCGGGTGTGGACGTGCGGGCGCCGGGGCATGGCGTGGCGGCCCAATTAGAGCAAGTACTGGTACGCATGGCGGGCATGTGTTCTGGTTTCAAAATAAAACTGGTTGAATGCTAGGCTATGCAGTTTTAAAATGCAACCGAAATACTGACTTCAATGCGGGCCTTGCCATGCCTAGCCGTACCCCCTTGAATCCCGAGCCCTGCCCCGTGGCGCGCTGCGCCGATGTGATCGGCGACCGCTGGTCGCTGCTGATCGTGCGCGATGCCTTCGATGGGTTGAGCCGTTTTGGCGATTTCCAGCGCAGCCTGGGCGTGGCGCGCAATATCCTGTCGACGCGCCTGCGCAAGCTGGTCGAGGCCGGCGTGCTGAAAACGCAGCCGGCCTCCGACGGCACGGCCTACCAGGAATACGTACTGACGCCGCAAGGCCAATGCCTGTTTCCCGTGGTGGTGGCGCTGCGGCAGTGGGGCGAACGCCACCTGTACGCACGCGGCGAGCGCCATTCCGAACTGATCGATACGCGCACGGGCCGCCCCGTTCCCTACATGGCGCCGCAGGCGGCCGATGGCAGCGAGCTGCCATCGGCCGTAACCTACGTGCGCAAGCGCTAAGCCATGACTCCCGCACAAGCCGAATTTTTCCGGGACCGGGGCTATCTGCGGCTGGAACACTTTCATCCGCGCAAGCGCATGATGGCGTTGCGGCAGCAGGTGCTGGACGCGCTGCGCCGCGCATCCACGAAGGCGGCGCCGAATGCCTTGCAGGCGCTGCCCGTGTTCCAGCAGATCGGCAAGTTGTCGGGCTTGGTAAAAACCGCCGGCCTGCATGACGCGCTGATGTGCCGGGACCTGGCCGACGCCATCACTGCCCTGGCCGGGCGGGTGCCGTCATCCGTCCAGGAAGCGCAATGGCTGCTGTCGCCGCCGCGCCAGGGCGACTGGACACTGCAGGGCCTGAACTGGCACGTGGATATTTCGGCCGGCCCGCGGGCGCCCCTGCCGGGCATCCAGGCATTTTTCCTGGTCGATGACGTGGCCCCGCGCGGCGGGGCCACCCTGGCACTGGCGGGTTCGCACCGCGTGGACGCGCAGCGGGCGGAACCGGCGGGCTCGCTGCGCGGCTTGCTGAAAGCCTCTGCCGACCTGCCGCGCGACCTGCGCGCGCGCGGCCTGGACATTCTGGAAATGTCGGGCCAGGCCGGCGATGTGTTCCTGATGGATATGCGCGTGTTGCACACGCCGTCGGTCAATACGACGAAGCAGATGCGGATGATGGCGACGTCGCGCTGTTTTCTAGCCGCCTGAGCCCGCGCGGGCCTTGTCCCTGGGGGCATGGCGTTCCATCAGTTCCACGACCCAGTCGATGAACACCCGCAGTTTCGCGCTGACATGGCGATTGGGCGGATACGCCAGGTACATGGGCATGGTGTCGAGCCGCCAGGCCTCGAACAGCCGCACCAGTTCGCCGCGTGCCACGGGTTCGCGGGCCATGTAGTCGGGCAGCCACAGCACGCCCAGCCCGGCCAGGCCGGCGGCCAGGTACGCGTTGCCGTCGTCCACTGACAGCGCATACTGGCCATGCACCTTGATGCTTTCGCGCTCGTTGTGCATGGCATAGGGAAAGGCCTTGCCGGTGCGCGCCCACCGGTACCCCACGATGCGATGATGGGTGTTTTCCAGGTCTTGCGGATGCGCGGGCGTGCCCGCCTGCCGCAGGTAGCCGGGTGCGGCATAGACGCCCAGCCGCAGGTCGCCCACGTGCCGCGCCGCCAGCGACTGGTTCAACAGCTCGCCGCCACGCACCACGCAATCCACGTTTTCGTCTATCAGGTCGACCATGCGGTCGCTGACACCCAGGTCGAGCTGGATGCCAGGGTAGCGGGCGTGGAAGCCGGGCAGGGCGGGCACCAGGATAGTGCGGGCGAACGGGCTGGGCACGTCCACGCGCAGGCGGCCGCGGGGCTGGGTCGCGTTGCCGGACAGGCTGGTCTCGGCGTCGTCCAGGTCGGCCAGCAGGCGCAGCACGCGTTCGTAGTAGGCGGCGCCGTCGGCGGTGACCTTGACCTTGCGGGTGGTGCGGTTCAGCAGCTTCACACGCAGCCGCGCTTCCAGTTGCTGCACCAGCTGGGTGACGGTGGTCTTGCTCATGTGCAGCGTATCGGCCGCCTTGGTGAAACTGCCGGTTTCCACCACGCGGGCGAAGGCCTGCATTGCATCGTAGCGGTCCATGGGGGCCCCTGGGTATCGGTGATTGTTTGGATTCTACAAACAGTGCTGCGTGGAGTTGCCTGTTTATCGGCTGCGCGCGCGTCCGTAAAGTGTCTACATCGTTAACCGGGCCGGCTGGCCCAGATGGAGAAATCGATGAGCAAGCGTGATGTAGTGTTTCCCCCCGGACGTCAGGCGCTGTATGAAAAGTACCGTTATTCAGCAGCGGTGAAGGCCAACGGTTTTCTGTACGTGTCGGGGCAGGTGGGCAGCCGCGAAGACGGTTCGCCCGAACCCGATCTGGATGCGCAGGTGCGCCTGGCGTTCACCAACCTGAATGCCATCCTGGCGCAGGCGGGCTGCACGTTCGACGATGTGGTCGATGTGACGGTATTCATGATCGATCCGGCATCCAGGCTGGAAAGAATCTGGAGCATCGTGCCCGAGTTCTGGGGCGATGCGCCGCACCCGGCGCTGACGGCGGTGGGCGTGACCTGGCTGGCGGGTTTCGAGTTCGAGATCAAGGCCGTGGCAAAGCTGCCCGCGGCGGCAAGCGCCGATTGACCTGACGGCCGGCAATTGCGGCTTTCGTGCGGGGCCGGCATCCCGCGGGATGCCGGCCGCCCGGCCGCGCTGCCCTGCCTGCATTCTGTCACGTCCATGCAATGCCCGGATGCGGTAATAGCCGCGCCATCGGGCGGCTGTCATGCAACGGCGCCCGCTTTTTCCACCACGGCGCCAACGCCGGCGCCGCCAAACGGGCCGTATCCTGGACATGGATCGCAGAAAATTCCTGAAGTGGGGCAGCTTTCTCACGGTTTCGACTGCCGCGCTGGGCCTGGCCGGGTGCCATAACAGCGGCAATGACGATGACGGGGACGACGGCGGCGGCGACGGCGGCGCCGTCTACCAGTATCCGCAAGGAGTGGCCTCGGGCGACCCGCGGCCCGACAGCATCATCCTGTGGACCCGGGTGCTGGGCGAAGACGGCGCGGCCGTGCCGCTGCGCGTGCAGATGGCGCGCGACGAAAGCTTCAGCGAACTGCTGCTGGACGAGGCCATCACGGCCGAGCCGGATTGGGACCATACCGTGCGCCACAAGGTGCTGGGGCTGGATGCCGCCAGCACCTATTACTACCGCTTCGTGGCCGGCGCCAGCACCAGCCCGGTGGGGCGCACCCGCACCGCGCCGGCGGAATCGGCGGCGGTTGAACAATTGAAGTTCGCCTTCATTTCCTGTCAGGACTGGAGCGTGAACCACTGGGCGGCGTTCGACGAACTGCTGGCGCAAGACCTGGACTTCGTGGTGCACCTGGGCGACTACGTGTACGAAACCGTGAAGGCCGATTTCCAGAGCGGCGCGGTGGAAAGCGCGCATGCGCCGCTGAGCCTGCCCGACGGCACGCCCGGCGCCGATGGCGCCATCTACGCCACCACGCTGGCCGACTATCGCACGCTGTACCGCAGCTACCGGTCCGACCCGCGCCTGCAGGCCCTGCACGCACGCTATCCCATGATCGCCATCTGGGACGATCACGAGTTTTCCGACGACAGCTGGCAGGACCGCCAGACGTACGGCACCGCCGACGACGAGACGCGCCGCACCCCGCGCCGCCGCAGCGCCAACCAGGCCTGGTTCGAGTTCATGCCGGCCGATGTCAGCCTGGACACGGCGAACCCCGCGTTCGACAACATCCAGATCTACCGCGCCTTCCGCTTCGGCAACCTGGCCTCGCTGGTCATGACCGACGAACGCCTGTATCGGGCCGACCACGTCATTCCCGAGCAGCAGGCCGGCAGCGAGATCGGCAGCCGCTACTTCGTTCCCAAGGCCACGCTGGCCGGTGTCGAAGCCATGAAAATGGGTGCCGCCGGCGGCACCCTGACTCCGGTGTCCATCCTGGGGGACACCCAGCGAGACTGGTGGAAAACGCAGATGCGCGGCAGCACCACCACCTGGAATCTGTGGGGCAATGAAGTCTCGCTGCTGCGCATGCAGTTCAACGGCGTGCTGGCTGTCGCCGGCCTGATGGCGCAAGGCCTGGCGGCCGCGCAGCCCGCCCTGGCGCCGCTGACGCAGGCCA
>NZ_JAJMLX010000333.1 GCF_020991325.1 Bordetella petrii
GCACAGGCCGCGCCGGCCACGCGCAGTTATCAAGTACCGGCCGGCGAACTGGCCGCGGCGCTGGGCCGCTTTGCCGACCAGGCGGGGGTCACCGTGCTGTTCCAGCCCGATGCGGTACGCGGCCGCCACAGCGCCGGCCTGCAAGGCGCGTATTCGGTGGAAGAGGCCCTGCGCCGCCTGCTGGATGGCACCGGCCTGGCGGCGCGCGAACGCGGCAAGGGCACCTTCGTGTTGCTGCCGCGCGATGCCACCGTGACCCAACTGGCGCCGGTCATGGTTGAAGCCGAAACCCCGCAAGCCGACCCGGCCTGGGCCAGCACCGCAACCCGCCAGGATCTGCAGAACCTGCAGGTGCGCGGCTGGCAGGACGTGGGCAAGCGCCTGGACGCGGGCGTGAACTACAACCGCCAGAACAGCAGCATCAACATCCGCGGCCTGGACGGCGACCGCGTCGCCACGCGCGTCGATGGCATCCGCCTGCCATGGCTGGACGACGGCGCGCGCGGCGTGAAGGGCGGCCTGAACGCGGTGAGTTTTGAATCGCTATCGCGGCTGGACATCATGCGCGGCGCCGATTCCACTTCCGTGGGGTCGGGCGCGCTGGGCGGCGCCGCCGAGCTGCACACCCTGAACCCCGACGACCTGCTGGAAGACGGCCGCAACTTCGGCGCGCTGGTCAAGGGCGACTACGATTCGGCCGACACCAGCCGCGCCGCTCATGCCGCGCTGGCCGGGCGCCTGCAGGCCAACACCACCTGGCTGCTGCAGGCCGGCGTGCGCAAGGGCCACGAGCTGGACAACCGTGCCGGCCAGGGTGGCTACGGCGCCGAGCGCAGCCGGCCCGACCCGGAACACTACACCCAGCGCAATGTCCTGCTGAAACTGCAGCAACGTCTCGATGGCGGCCACCGCGTGGGCCTGACGGGCGAACTGTTCCGCCACGAATCCGACAGCGACAGCAAGTACCTGCAAGGCCCCGGCACCAGCTACCTGCTGGGCGAGAACAGCGCCAGCGAGAACATCGAGCGCAAGCGCGTGTCGCTGGATTACGAATACCAGGCGCCCAGCCCCGGCGGCCTGGTCGACAGCGCCAAGGCCGTGGTGTACTGGCAGCGCCTGCGCCTGGACAAGGGGCTGGACGCCATGCGCAGCGTGGATGCGCGCGCCCGCATCATTCCCGGCGATCCGTTCCGCTATGGGTTTCCCAGCGGCGCCTATGGCCGCGACAACTCCATCCAGGAAAGCCTGTTCGGCGTGAATGCCGAAGCTTCGCGCCGCTTCGACGGCAGTGTGTCGCAGCTGTGGACAGCGGGCGCCGAATGGATGGGCAACCGCACCGAGCAGTACTCCGACGGCTACGACAACTGCCCCGCCATTCCGCCCGGGCTGCCGGCCCCCTTCGGCCCGCGTTCGTGCGACCTGCTGCACACCGACCAGGCCGACATGCCGCGCGTGAAAGGCAGCCAGTGGGCCCTGTGGGCACAGAACGAGATCGGCTTCGCCGAGGGGCGCTACACGCTGACGCCCGCGGTGCGCTACGACCACTACGAACAAAAGCCGCAAAGCACCGACAGCTACGACAGCAACCCGAACGCGGGCGGACTGCCGCCGTCTTCCAGCGGCGGACGCTTTTCGCCGCGCCTGCTGGGCACCTGGAAAGCACGCGAGCAGGTCACCTTGTATGCGCAGTACGCCTACGGCTACAAGGCGCCCACCGCCACCGAGCTGTATACGAACTACGGCGCCCCCGGTACGTATCTGCGCGCGGGCAACCCCTATCTGAAACCCGAATCCAGCCGCGGCTGGGAACTGGGCGCCCGCCTGGGCAATGACGACCTGGGCGGCGCGCTGTCGTTCTTCGACACGCGCTACCAGGACTTCATCGACAAGCAGGTGCCGCTGACGGCCGATTCTCCGCAGTGGCAGCCGGGCTGGGCGGCCCAGTATCCGCTGGGCGTCACGGGTGCCGTGAACCGCGCCCGGGTGCGCATTTATGGCGCGGAAGCCTCGGCGCACTGGCGCTTCGCGCCGGGCTGGCGCACGTGGGGCTCGGTGGCCTGGACAGTAGGCAAAGACCAGGGCACCGGCCAGCACCTGAACTCGGTGCCCCCGCTCAAGGCCATTGTGGGCCTGGGCTATGCGCAAGACCGCTGGGGCCTGGACGCCATGCTGACCACGGCCACCCGCCGCGACAAGGTGGAATACACCGACGCATCGGCCGAAGCCCCGTATCCGGACTTCCAGGCCCCTGGTTATGGCGTGGTGGACCTGATGGGCTATTGGAAGCCGGCGGCCGTGAAAGGCCTGCTGGTGCGCGCGGGCGTCTTCAACGTATTCGACAAGAAGTACTGGGAAGCCATCAACGTGCCCACGGCGGGCGCGACGGCCCTGCCGCGTCCAGTAGACTGGTACACCGAACCTGGGCGCAGCGTGCGCATTTCATTAACCTACCAATACTGAACCCTGGGCCGGCCTATGGCGGCCCAGGCAACACAGGCCGCCCGCCACGCCCGGACACTGGAGCATTACCGATGAGCAAGCCTTCCTACGCCGAACTCAGCGAACAACTGCGCGCCCGCAACGACGCACTGGCCGCAACGCAACCCGGGCAGCGCGCGCGCAACCTGGCGCAAGCCCTGGGGGTATCCGAAGCGCAATGGGTGGCCGCGCAGTGCAATGGGCTGCGCGCCACCGCGCTGACCCGCGCCGAATCGCCGCAGCAGATCTTCCGCGAACTGGGTTCGCTGGGCGAAGTCATGGCGCTGACGCGCAACGAATGGTGTGTGCATGAGCGCCATGGCCAGTACGAATCCATACAGGCCGGCGGCTCCGTGGGCCTGGTGCTGGGTCCGGACATCGACCTGCGCGTGTTCTTCAATGAATGGGACACCGCCTGGGCAGTGGAACAGGACGGCCGCCACAGCCTGCAGTTCTTCGACCGGGCCGGGGTGGCGGTGCACAAGGTATACCGCACCGACGCCAGCGACGCGGCCGCGTACGACGCCCTGGTGGCGCGTTTCGCGGGCGAGCCCGCGTGGCCGCAAAGCCAGGTGGTTCCCGCCAGCGACGACGCCGACACCGTCAGCGACCCCGCCGCCCTGCGCGCGGCCTGGCTGGCCATGCACGACACTCACCAGTTCTTTCCCCTGCTGCGCAAGTTCAAGGTGTCGCGCCTGGCGGCGTTGAAGGCGGTGGGCACCGACCTGGCCCAGCGCGTGGACACCGACACCGCCGAACGCATGCTGCAGGCCGCGGCCGCATCGGGCCTGTCCATCATGTGCTTCGTGGGCAACCGCGGCATGATCCAGATCCACACCGGCCCGGTCGCGAACCTGCGCCGCACCGGCCCGTGGTTCAATGTGCTGGATCCCAAGTTCAATCTGCACCTGAACACGCAGGCCATCGCGTCGGCGTGGGTGGTCAGCAAGCCCACCAGCGACGGATGGGTAACCTCGCTGGAACTTTATGCCGACAATGGCGACCTTATTGTGCAGTTCTTCGGCGAACGCAAGCCCGGCAAGCCGGAACTGGCCGAATGGCGCGCCCTGCTGGGCAGCCTGTGCGCCCAGCCCCTGGCTGCCTGAGCAACGGCCCGCCTGAACGCAACAAAGGAGCATCATGGCAGCACGCTTGTTGAAGACCCTGGCGGCGACCCTGGCGGCCGCGTGGCTGGCGCTGCCCACCCACGCGGCAAAGCACCCGCCCGCCCAGCGCGTGGTGGCCCTGGGCGGCACGGTTACCGAGATCGTCTACGCGCTGGGCCAGGGCGGCCGGCTGGTGGGCAACGACCTGTCCAGCGTGTATCCGCCGCAAGCCAACCAGTTGCCGCGCATCGGCTATTACCGCGCCGTGCCGGCCGAAGGCGTGCTGGCCTTGCGGCCCGACCTGATACTGGCGTCCGACCAGTCCGGCCCGCCCGCAGCCCTGGCGCGCCTGAAGGAAGTGGGCGTGCCCGTGGCCATGGTGTCCGACCAGCCCTCGGTGCAATCGCTGCACGACCGCATCCGCCAGATCGCCGACGCGCTGGGCGTGCCCGAACGCGGCGCGGAGCTGGCTGCGTCCGTCGACGCGGCCCTGAAAGAAGCGCGCGCGCTGCCCGAATCACAGGCGCGCGCCGTATTGATCATGAACCGCACGGGCACCCCGTTGGGCGCGGGTGACCATACCGCGGCTTCACTGGTGCTGCGGCTGTCGGGCCTGGTGAATGTGCTGTCCGACCAGCAAGGCTACAAGCCCCTGTCCGCCGAGGCGCTGAGCGCCCTGGCCCCGCAGGTGATCGTGGTGCCGCGCATGTCGCTGGAATCCTCGGGCGGCATGCAGAAACTGCTGGCCATGCCGGGCATTGCCAACACCCCGGCCGCCGCGAATGATTGCATCGTCGTCATGGACGACCTGCTGGCGCTGGGCACGGGTCCGCGCCTGCCGCAAGCCATCCGCGAACTGAAGGAGACCGATTGTGTCGCTCGCCAGGGCCGGCAGCCGTCCCGCCCCGCCCGCTAGGCGCGCGGCCCCGGCGGCAGTGCTGGCGGGCC
>NZ_JAJMLX010000334.1 GCF_020991325.1 Bordetella petrii
TTGCCGCCGGGCCGCCCCAAGGCAAAAAGCCCCCTTGGGGGGCAGCAAGCCGAAGGCGCAGCGTGGGGGCTTTTTTTGCCGCCGGGCCGCCCCAGGCAAAAAGCCCCCTTGGGGGGCAGCAAGCCGAAGGCGCAGCGTGGGGGTTTTTGCCTGGATGCGCTCCAGGCCCGGCACTCAGCGGCGGCGGCCGAACCCCACCACCAGCACACCCACCACGATGGCGGCTATGCCCGCCCAAGTGGGAATGGAAACGGATTTTTCGGTTTCGGCCGTGGCTTTGACTGAACCGATCTGCAGCACGGTTTCCTCGCTCTTGTAGTCAAAGCCCTTGTACACCAGTGCCGCCGCGCCCAGTGCGATAAGCACTATTCCCACGATAGTCGCCGGTTTCATCGTTATTTCCTCTTCTCGTGATTGACGATGCGCCGGAAGATACCGGAACGCCCTTCCACTGTCAGTGACAGAACGTGTCGTGTCAATAAGGGAACCACATGGGCCGCATCGTCACCGGGCCTCGTATAGAATCAACCCTTTTGCCCGACGCCATGTGGTTCAAGAATCTCAAGATTTACCGACTTTCCTCGCCGTGGACGCTAACCGGCGAGCAGCTTGAAGAGTGCCTGGCCCGGCATGCTTACCAGCCGGGCAACAACCTGGAAATGCAAAGCGTGGGCTGGATATCTCCGCGCGAAAACGCGGCGCTGGCCCATACCGTGAACCAGCAGATCCTGCTCAGCCTGCGCGCTGAAAAAAAACTGCTGCCCGCCACGGTGGTGAATCAGGTAGCCCGCGCTCGCGCGCAGGAAATCGAAGAGCAGCAAGGCTACAAGCCGGGCCGCAAGCAAATGAAGGAAATCAAGGAGCGCGTCACCGACGAACTGCTTCCCAAGGCCTTCAGTGTGTACCGCGACACACGCGTGTGGATCGACCCGGTGAACCATTGGCTGGTGATCGACGCCGCGGCATCGGCCAAGGCCGACGAGGTGATCGGGCTGCTGGTGAAAACCATCGACCCCCTGCCGCTGGAAAACCTGTACGTGGCGCAGTCGCCCGCCGCCGCCATGACGGGCTGGCTGGCCGCCAATGAGGCGCCGGCCAATTTCAGCATCGACCAGGACACCGAATTGCGCGCATCCGGCGAAAGCCGTGCCGCCATCCGCTACGTCAAGCACTCCATCGATGTCGACGACGTGCGCCGCCACATCCAGTCGGGCAAGCAGTGCACCCGCCTGGCCATGACCTGGGCCGACCGCGTGTCGTTCGTGTTGACCGAATCGCTGGACGTCAAGCGGGTGGCCCCGCTGGACGTCCTGAAGGAAGGCAACGACGCCGTCATGCAGAACGACGACGAAAAGTTCGATTCCGACATGGCGCTCATGACTGGCGAGCTGGCCAAGCTGATGGCCGAACTGACGGAAGCGCTGGGCGGCGAAAAGCGCATCTGAAAACGGGCGGCATTGCGCCGCCCGCGAAACGCGTCAGTCCAGGCCGTGGAACGTGGAATCGTCCGGCCCGATGTGCGACGGATGTTTCCACGTCACGTCGCGCATCGAATGCTGCACCAGCCCTTCCACCCCCAGCAATACCGCGAAAATGGCCATGCGGATGGGAATGCCGTTGTCCGTCTGGCGGAATATGGCCAGGCGGGGGTCGTCGTTCAAATCGACGCTCAGGTCGTTCGCCCCCGGGCGGCTGTCGCGCGGCAGCGGATGCATCACGATGGTGTCGGGTCCGCAGTGGGTGTCGATCATCGCCCGGCTGATCTGGAAATCGGCCGTATAGCCTTCGGTTTCATCGTTGGCAAAGCGTTCTTTCTGGACACGCGTGGCGTAAATGACATCCACGCCGGCGAGGCCGTCGGCCAACACGCTTTTCTGCTCGATGACGTTATCGTTGCGGCTGGCCTGCTCGATGATGTAAGCCGGCATTTCCAGGCCCGGCGGGGAAATCAGGGTGAACTTGATTCCCTTGTACAAGGCCAGCAGCTTGATCAGCGAGTGCACGGTACGGCCGTACTTCAAATCGCCCACCATGGCGATGTGCGCGCCGTCGAGCAGTTTGCCCAGGCGCGAGAACTCGGTCAGGATGGTGTACAGGTCGAGCAAGGCCTGGCTGGGATGCTCGCCCGGGCCATCGCCGCCGTTGACCACCGGAATATTCGTCGCGCGTGCGAATTCGGCCACCGAGCCCTGGTCGGGGTGGCGGATCACCATGGCATCGACATAGCCGCTCATGACCCGGCTGGTGTCGTAGATGGATTCCCCCTTGGCCATGGACGAAAACGTGAAGCCGGTGGTGTCGCACACCGAGCCGCCCAGGCGGCAGAAGGCAGACCCGAAACTGACGCGAGTACGCGTGCTGGCTTCAAAGAACAGGTTGCCCAGCACCGCGCCCTCCAGCACCCGCGACACCTTCTGGCGGCGCGCAATCGGTTGCATCAGGTCGGCCACCCTGAACAGGTCTTCAACCGACTCGCGCGAGAACTGGTCTACTGAAATCAGCTGATGCTTGCCATCGACCGCGATACGCTCGCGCAACGGCCCAGCCTGTGCGCTTTGCGTATATTTTTCAAGCAACGCGCTGTTTTGCACGATTTCGCTGACGAAGCGCTCTACCACTTCGGGCATGGCTCGGAATTCCTGCGATCCCTCGGGCAACAGCCAGGTGTCCAGGGCACGCCGCTTCACGCCGATGCGCGTAGCGAAAACATCGCGAGTAAGGTTCAGGCGGCGCATGGCGTCGCGCAGGAAAGCTTGCTGGGAAATGGACATGGCAGGCCCTTGAGTGGACATAAAATATACGCAATGCGTATATTAAACCCTGGATTTCCTGCCTCGCAAGCGATTTCAGTACGGTGCGGCGCTGACGGTATACGCGGCACCCACCTGACTGTCGATATCGACCGCCACCCCCACTGATAGCCAGCAGCCCGCAACAAAAGCAAACAAGGCAAGCAGATACGCCAGGGCGCCCAGCCCGCCCGCCAGCATGGCGCTGCGTGGCCCCACCCCCATTTGCGCCACGCCCCAGCACAACATGGCCAGCCCGCAAGCCAGTACGCCGCCAAGAAATAGGGCCAATGGAAACGTCAAGTCGGGCGGAGCGATATCGGCGCCCAGCACGCCCAGCGTAAAGCCCAGCTCGATCAGTACGCCCATGGCGTTCAGCCAACCCAGCCAGCGCGCCGCGGCGCCCAGGGAAACAAAGGCAACGGCCCCGGCCCTGGACTGGGCCATGCCGCCTTGCGCGGAAATCAGTTCGGCAGGGGCCGGCATACCGGGGTTGCGCTCTGGATCGACGCTTTGGCAGCCTGGACCTCCGCCGCGTCCCAAGGGGCATCTCCCAGCACCATGACCGTGACTTGCGAATCAGCCGCCCCCGCGGCTTGGGCACGGATGATCTGCAGGATTTTGGCGGGCTCGGTTTTCTTGAAGACCTGGATTTCATTGGGCATGCCCTTCTGCCCCAGGCTGTGGTGCGAGATATAGACCGCGCCGTAAGGATGGCGGCGCTGCTCGTGGCAGACACGCACGTATTCTCCGGCGCGCCTGTAGGCCGCCTGGAAGTCGGCCTGCACGGCGAAGGTATCAGTAGCGCCGGGAGGGTCTCCGGACAACAGCCCCTTGCTGGCGCAGCCGCCAAGCCCGACCACCACCGCCAGCCCCGCAAGGCCCAAAATGCGCATATTCATTCCCGCCAGATGAGTCCAAGGCCGCCATTATGCATCAATGACCCACGCCATCGGCGGCTGCGCCGCCGCGCCGGCCAAATGGCCGGGCGGCCAGGCGCGAAGTCAATCGGCGGCCTTCTGAATGCTTTCGCCGCCACGTTCGATATCTTTGCCGGCGCCGGCAACGGTATTGCAGCCAGCGGAAACAGCGGTCATGGCAAGCAAGATGGCGAGCAGGAACCTGTTATTCATGATTTCTCCTTGGCACAGAAGACAAGCAGGGCCCAGTTGGCACCCTGCGCCGGCACGCAGTACACCAGCATGGCTATCATGCACCCATTTCCGCCCCCTGTTCAAGCAGGTACGCGCCGCACACAGCTTGGGGGCCGGACGGCAGGACGCGCGGTACACGCGATCGCGGCGATGGTATAGCATGGCGGTATGCAGAATACGACTCCGCCCGCGGGCTCCGGCGACGCCGATCAAGGCTGGGGCTGGCAACAGCCCAATTGCCATGGCCAGGCCGCACTGGCGCTATTCATCGACGACTTGCACCGCATACTGCAGGCCCATACCGCGCAGCAGCTTGCCGGCGAGGCACCGCTGGCGGCCGCCCAGGAACGCGTGGACACGCTGCTTGCGCGCTATGTAGAAACGCGCAAGGCGCCGGATATCTTCGACGGGCAATCGGTTACCTTGAAAGAAGGCGTGGATCGCGACGGGGTGTCGCACACGGTGCCGATTTTTTCCCCCAGGCTGAAACAGGCGCTGATTGCCATGCTGGGCCGCCCGGGCGGCCGCGCAGGCTGACGGGGCGGCTACGCCTATAGCGGCGCCGCCGCGGCGGCAGCCACTG
>NZ_JAJMLX010000335.1 GCF_020991325.1 Bordetella petrii
CGCGGGGCAGCGGTTTCCGGCGGCAATTCGCCGTTGGCCAGCATGTCGCCCTTGTAGACCCAGACCTTGATGCCGATGACACCGTAGGTGGTGTGGGCTTCCGAGGTGCCGTAGTCGATGTTGGCTTTCAGCGTGTGCAGCGGTACACGGCCTTCGCGATACCATTCGGTACGCGCGATTTCGATACCGTTCAAGCGGCCCGAGCTCATGATCTTGATGCCCTGGGCACCCAGGCGCATGGCGTTCTGCATGGCGCGCTTCATGGCGCGGCGGAACATGATGCGCTTTTCGAGCTGTTGCGAGATCGAATCGGCAATCAGTTGAGCGTCGGTTTCCGGCTTGCGGATTTCCTCGATGTTGACGTGCACGGGCACGCCCATCAGGCGCTGCAGGTCGGCCTTCAGGTTTTCGATGTCTTCGCCGCGCTTGCCGATCACCACGCCCGGACGAGCCGAGTAGACGGTGATACGGGCGTTCTTGGCGGGACGCTCGATGATGACGCGGCCAACAGAAGCGCTCTTGAGCTTCTTCTTCAGGTATTCGCGCACGCGGATGTCTTCGGCCAGCATGCTGCCGAAGGCTTTGTCATCGGCAAACCAGCGCGAGGACCAATTACGGGTGACCGCGAGACGGAACCCAGTGGGGTGAATTTTCTGACCCATCGTGACTCCTTAGGCTCCGACCTTGACCGTGATGTGGCAGGTCTGCTTCTCGATGCGGTTACCGCGGCCCTTTGCGCGAGCCGAGAAACGCTTCATCGATTGCGCCTTGTCGACGAAGATCGTGGTGACCTTCAGTTCGTCGATGTCGGCGCCATCATTGTGTTCGGCGTTGGCGATGGCGGACTCGACAGCCTTCTTCAGGATGCCGGCAGCCTTCTTGGGGGAAAAGGTGAGGATGTTCAGGGCCTGGGCGACCGACTTGCCGCGGATCAAGTCCGCAACCAGACGGGTTTTCTGGGCCGAGATGTGAACCCCACGGATAACGGCAGTAGTTTCCATCGTCTTACCTCTTCGCCTTCTTGTCCGCGGCGTGGCCCTTGAACGTACGGGTCAGCGCGAACTCGCCGAGCTTGTGACCGACCATGTTCTCGTTGATGTAAACGGGAACGTGCTGGCGGCCGTTGTGCACAGCGATCGTCAGGCCGATGAACTCGGGCAGGATCGTGGAACGGCGCGACCAGGTCTTGATCGGCTTCTTGTCTTTGCCCGCGACGGCCGTGTCCACCTTGTTGATAAGGTGGGCGTCGACAAACGGGCCTTTCTTGATCGAACGTGACATAGTGTTCGCCTCTTACTTGCGCTTGCGCCGTTGGACGATCATGTTGTTCGTCCGCTTGTTGCGACGGGTCTTGAAACCCTTCGAGGGCGTGCCCCACGGGCTGACCGGTTCACGTGCTTCGCCGGTGCGGCCTTCGCCGCCACCGTGCGGGTGATCCACCGGGTTCATGGCCACGCCACGAACCGTAGGACGCACACCGCGCCAACGCATTGCACCGGCCTTGCCGATCTGGCGCAGGCTGTGTTCTTCGTTACCGACTTCACCGATGGTGGCACGGCACTCGATATGCACGCGACGGACTTCGCCCGAACGCAGACGCACTTGAGCGTAGGTGCCTTCACGGGCCAGCAGCACCGCCGATGCGCCGGCCGAACGCGCCATTTGCGCGCCCTTGCCAGGGATCATTTCGATGCAGTGGATCGTGCTACCCACCGGGATGTTGCGGATGGGCAGCGCGTTGCCGGCGCGGATCGGGGCTTCGATGCCCGAGACCAGCGTGGCGCCCACTTCCAGGCCGCGCGGAGCGATGATGTAGCGACGCTCGCCGTCGGCGTAGCACAGCAGAGCGATGTGCGCCGTACGGTTGGGGTCGTACTCGAGGCGTTCCACTTTGGCCGGAATGCCGTCCTTGTTGCGACGGAAGTCGATGACGCGGTAGTGCTGCTTGTGACCGCCGCCACGGTGACGGATCGTGATGTGGCCGTTGTTGTTACGGCCCGAGCCACGGGTCTTCTTTTCGAGCAGGCCGGCGTAGGGTGCGCCTTTGTGCAGGTTCGGGCTTACCACCTTCACCATGCCGCGGCGGCCAGCCGAGGTCGGTTTTACTTTGACGAGGGCCATTTACTTCACCTCCGCAAAGTCGATTTCCTGGCCTTCCTTGAGCGCGACGTAGGCCTTGCGCTCGCTGCGGCGGCGACCCACGAAGCGGCCAAAGCGCTTGACTTTGCCCTTACGGTTGAGGACCTGCACGGACTCGACCTGCACTTTGAACAGCAGTTCGACGGCAGCCTTGATTTCCGGCTTGGTAGCATCAGCCACGACACGGAAAGCGATTTGCTGGTTCTTTTCGGCGACGAAGGTGGCCTTTTCGGTCACCACCGGAGCCAGAATAACTTGCATCAAGCGTTCGGCGTTCATCCCAGCATCTCCTCGAGTTGAGCGATGGCCGGCTTGGTGATCAGCACTTTCTTGTAGTGGATCAGCGACAACGGATCGGCATAACGGGGCTCTACCACGGCAACGTGCGGCAGGTTGCGGGTGGCGAGGTAAACATTCTCATCCACCGCGTCGGTGATGATCAGCACCGAATCCAGGCCCAGGGTCTTGAGCTTGGCCACGGCCAGCTTGGTCTTGGGCGATTCGAGGCCGAACGTGTCGACGACGGCGATGCGGTCTTCGCGGGCCAGCTGCGAGAGGATCGACCGGATACCGGCGCGATACATCTTTTTGTTGACCTTCTGGCTGAAGTTTTCTTCAGGCGAATTCGGGAAGGTGCGACCACCCCCACGCCACAGCGGCGACGAAGTCATACCGGCGCGAGCGCGGCCGGTACCCTTCTGGCGCCAGGGCTTCTTGGTGGTGTGCTTGACTTCGGCACGGTCTTTCTGGGCACGGTTACCGCTGCGCGCGTTGGCCTGGTAGGCCACCACGACCTGGTGAACCAGCGCTTCGTTGAAATCGCGACCGAAGATGGTGTCGGGCGCGCTGAACGTAGCGGCCTGACCTTCGTCGTTCAGGAGCTTGAGATCCATGTGCTTATGCTCCCTTCTTGGCCGGAGCCTTGATGGCCGGACGCACGACGATATCGCCGCCAGCGTGGCCGGGGACGGCGCCCTTGACCAGCAGCAGGCCGCGCTCGGCGTCAACACGCACGATGTCGAGGTTTTGAACGGTACGGGTAACGTCACCCAGGTGACCCGCCATGCGCTTGCCGGGGAAAATACGGCCCGGATCTTGCGCCTGGCCGATGGAGCCGGGAACGCGGTGCGAACGGGAGTTACCGTGCGAGGCACGCTGCGAACCGAAGTTGTGGCGCTTGATCGTACCGGCGAAACCCTTACCGATGGTGGTGCCCGTGACATCAACCTGTTGGCCGGCTTCGAACACCGATTCAACGGCGATGACGGCGCCCGGCGTGAACTCGGCCAGACGGGCCGGATCCAGACGGAATTCTTTCAGGATGCTGCCGGCTTCGGTGCCAGCTTTGGCGTAGTGGCCGGTTTGCGGCTGAGCCACACGCGAGGCACGACGAGTGCCATAAGCCACCTGGATCGCGGCATAGCCGTCGGCTTCCAGAGACTTGATCTGGGTCACGCGGTTGTTCGACACGTCCAGCACGGTTACCGGGATGGATTCACCTTCCTCGGTAAAAATGCGGGTCATGCCGACCTTGCGACCCACCAGACCCAGCCGATGCGCGGCGGGCGTGGACGTCGAATTCGACATTGTTTTCTCCATTCCCGACTACGATTGGTCGGGGCTAATCGGGCAAAAGGTAAAGGCTTTCACCCTACAGGGCCAAGTAACCAAAACCGCCACTCGAAAGAAACGGCCAGGGTTGCTGTTGCCACAAAATGGCAAGCTTGGCATATTAGCACGAATTTTCCTGACGACACAAGCAGTTAGCTTGTAACGCACCAGGAAAAATGGCCGCATCCCGAAGAATGCGGCCATTTCCTGAGCCCGCGAGGGCTCGGCAACCTTACTGCAGCGCGATTTCGACGTCGACGCCAGCCGGCAGATCCAGACGCATCAGGGCATCCACGGTCTTGTCGGTGGGATCCACGATGTCCATCAGGCGCTGATGGGTGCGGATTTCGAACTGGTCGCGCGACGACTTGTTCACGTGAGGCGAACGCAGCACGTCGTAGCGGCGGATACGCGTGGGCAGCGGCACGGGGCCACGCACTACAGCGCCGGTGCGCTTGGCGGTATCGACGATTTCGGCCGCGGACTGATCGATCAGCTTGTAGTCGAAGGCTTTCAAGCGGATGCGGATCTTCTGGTTTTTCATGGTGATTCCTAAAGAACGAAAAGCGAAGGCGGTTGAGAGGACACAGCCGCCTTCGCTGGTTGGTGGTCGCCTTAGGCGATGATCTTTGCGACGACGCCGGCGCCGACGGTACGACCGCCTTCACGAATGGCGAAGCGCAGACCTTCTTCCATGGCGATCGGAGCCAGCAGCTTGACCGTCATCGACACGTTGTCGCCCGGCAG
>NZ_JAJMLX010000336.1 GCF_020991325.1 Bordetella petrii
CCCGCGGGCGTGGCGGGGGCCGGCGGCGCGGCGACCGCCGCCTTCGCGGCAACCTTCGTATTCTTGCCGGCGGCAGGTTCCGGCTCGCCCCCGGCCAGTTCCTTCAGCTTGTCGATCACACGCAGCCAGTTCACGCGCTCGCTGGCATCGCGCCGCGTGTGCGCCATCAGCGACCACAGGTCGATCTGGCCGATGGAAAGCTGGCGGGCCGCCACGTCCAGGGAAATCCTGCGCAAGTCCAGCGTGCCCCATTTCACCAGTTCCTCGCCCGACGACTCGCGCACGTCCAGCTGCCGCAAGCCCAGGTCGCCCACCACCCTGATGGTGGGCGCGGCATCGCGGGGCTGTTCGAACACGATCTGCAGATCGGAATCCAGCAGGGCCCGCTCCAGTTTCACAGGCAGCGGCGCGGGCCAGGCGTCGGCCCATTTTTCCAGTTCCAGCCCGCGAAACGCCAGGTTCAGCGTCGAGGCCGGCACCACGTCGAAGGGGCGGGCCACGCCGTCCAGGCGGAACGGGCTGCCATTGATGCGCATGTGCGCGCGCGGCTGCACGTCGATATCGGTGGCGTAGCCGAAGGTGGAAATAAAGGGCACGCCCAGTTCGATCTGGTCCACCTGCTGCTTGCGGCCCGTGACCTGGTCGTCCAGGCTGATGGCCCCGCCTTCCACCACCAGGTTGTTCAGCGAAAAGCGCGGCGGGCCGTCGTCCTTGGGCGCGTCGGCGGGCGGCTCGGGCTGCTCGGCGGCCATGTCGGCCAGTTTTTGCTGAATATCGGAAAAATTGAAGCGCGTGACATCTTCCCGCACCAGCGCGATCTGCGGCTGCTGCACCCGCACCGAATCCACCACGGGCGCGAACCAGAACAGCGACATCCAGGACGCGCTGAGGTCCAGTTGCTTGATGCCCAGCAAAGGCGCGGCCCCGCCGGGCTGCTCGATCTGCAGGTCGTGCGCCCGCACTGTCAGCGTGAAGGGGTTGAAACTGATGTCGCCCACCTGCACCTGGCGCCCCAGCAGGCCCGCCACGTCTTCGGTCAGGGCGCCGCGCAGCACCTTGGGCACTTGCCAGGCAGCCACGCCGAACAGGATCAGGATGACGGCCACGATAGCCAGAAGGATCTTTCCGAAACGCCGAGTGAATCTCAACCTGGGCATCCTGACGGCCATGCATGGTCTCCTGGTGCGGGCATGGAAATTATCGTGCCTGAGGAACGGCGCATCTATGATAGGACGGCTGCGCGCCCGGAAACCCCGAAAATGGGGCCACGCTTTCAATCGTTAACACTTTCAGTGCCCACCGCGGGCGCGGTCGCCGCCCCGCCACGGCTCGTCTATCATAGGCACCAGGCCCGCCCATCCGGGGCGGCGCGCCTCGTGAACCGCTGTTTTTGAACATTCCTGCTACCCATGTCTTCGTCTTCTCCCGCCCTTAGCCACCTGGACGAGTCCGGCCAGATCCGCATGGTCGACGTCGGCGCCAAGTCCGACACCGAACGCGTTGCCATCGCCCGCGGCGCCGTGCGCATGAACGCGCAGGCGTACGGCCTGCTGACCGCGCCCGGCCAGGGCAAGGGCGAAGTGCTGAACACCGCCCGCGTGGCGGCCGTGCTGGCGGCCAAGCGCTGCGCCGACCTGATCCCCTTGTGCCACAGCCTGCCGCTGGCCTTCGTGGGCGTGGAATTCGCCCTGCATGACGACACCCATACCGTCGACATCCGCGCCACCTGCCGCACCCTGTACAAGACAGGCGTGGAAATGGAAGCCATGACGGCGGCCAGCGTGGCCGCCCTGACCATCTACGATATGTGCAAGGCGGCCGACAAGGGCATCGTCATTGAACAAGTACGCCTTGAGTACAAGGCCGGAGGAAAAAGCGGTGAGTGGCGAAACAATTAACCTGCTGTACTTCGCCCGCGTGGCCGAACTGGTTGGCAAGCGTGGCGAGGCCTGGCCGCTGGCGGATTCGTCCACCGGCGCGCAGTTGCTCGAGGCCCTGCAGGCGCGCTACCCGCAGCTGGAGCCCGCCGCGCGCCTGAAACTGGCCATAAACCAGATGCATTCCAAGCCGTCGGCGCCGATCCGGCCGGGCGACGAAGTGGCCGTGTTCGAGCCGGTAACCGGAGGCTGAACACCATGATCATCGTCCAGGAAGCCGACTTCGACAGCGCGGCGCTGCTGGCGCGCGTGCGCGAACAGGCCGGACCCGAAGCCGGCGCCATCGTCACGTTTACCGGCTACGTGCGCGACTTCAGCCCCGGGCAGGCCACCGAGACCCTATACCTGGAACATTATCCGGGCATGTGCGAACGCGAACTGCAGGAAATCGCCGACACCGCGCGCCAGCGCTGGAACCTGGCCGCCGCCGGCATCGCGCACCGGGTGGGGGCGCTGTCGCGCAGCGCGCAGATCGTGTTCGTGGCGGCCGCCAGCGCGCACCGCGGCGATGCGTTCCGCGGCTGCGAGTACATGATCGACGCCCTGAAAACCCGTGCCCCGTTCTGGAAGCGCGAAACGCTGGCCGGGGGCAGCAGCTTCTGGGTCGAACAGCGCGAAGCCGACCACGAACGCACCCAGGCCTGGGACGCGGGCACCCCCAAGGAATCGCCATGAAAGCCCAGGACAGCAAGATTCCGCTGGCCTGCGCCGTGCTTACCATCAGCGACACGCGCACGGCGGGCGACGACACATCGGGCAACCTGCTGGCCGAAAACCTGGCGCGGGCCGGCCACGATTGCGTGCGGCGCGATATCGTCAAGGCCAATCTGTACGACATCCGCCGCGTGCTCAGCGACTGGATCGCCGACCCCGACGTACAGGTCATCATCACGTCGGGCGGCACGGGCTTTGCCCACCGCCATGGCGTGCCCGAAGCAGTGCTGCCCCTGTTCGACCGTGAAATCGCCGGCTTCGACGCGCTGTTTCGCCAGGTGTCGTACGCCGAGATCGGCAGCTCGGCCATCCAGTCGCGCGCCGTGGCGGGCATGGCCAACCGCACGCTGGTATTCTGCCTGCCTGGTTCGAACGACGCCTGCCAGACGGCCTGGACGCACATTCTGGACGAACAGCTCGACAGCACGCACCAGCCCTGCAATTTCGCGACGCTTTTCCGCAAGAAAGAATCCGAATGAACGACAACCTGCTCGATTTCGAACGCGCCCAGGCGCTGCTGGCGCAGGCCGCCGCCCCCCTGGAACGCCTGCAGCTGGTGACACTGGCGGATGCCATCGGCCGCGTGTTGGCCGTGGACATGTCCGCCACGCAAGACCTGCCGCCCGCCGACAACAGCGCCATGGACGGCTATGCGATCCGCTACGCCGATTACCAGCCGGACGCCATCCTGCCGATCCAGCAGCGCTGCTACGCGGGCGAAATGCCGCAGCCGCTGCTGCCCGGCCAGGCCACCCGCCTGTTCACCGGCAGCCTGCTGCCCGAGGGCGCCGACACCATCGTCATCCAGGAAAACACACGCGAAGCCGACGGCAAGGTGCAAATCCTGCAGGCGCCGCTGGCCGGCGAATTCGTGCGCAAGCGCGGCATGGACACCACGGCCGGCCAGCCCCTGCTGGCCAGGGGCACGCCGCTGGAAGCCGCGCACATCGCGCTGCTGGCCTCGCAGGGCTTGACGCACGTGCAGGTATACGACCGGCTGCGCATCGGCATCCTGAGCACCGGCGACGAACTGGTGCCGCCCGGCGCCGAGCGCGCCGCGCAGCAGATCTACAACTGCAACGGCCCCATGCTGGCGGCCCTGGCGCAGAAAACCGGCGCGCACGCCGTGCACGTGCTGCACGCGCGCGACAACGAACCCGACCTGCGCGCGGCCATACGCACCATCCTGGCCGACTGCGACCTGCTGCTCAGCATCGGCGGTGTATCGGTGGGCGAAAAAGACCTGGTCAAGCCCGTGCTGGAATCGCTGGGCGGCAAGCTGGCCTTGTGGAAGGTGCGCATGAAGCCCGGCAAGCCGGTGGCGCTGGCGCACATCGAGGGCAAGCCGGTGGTGTGCCTGCCGGGTAATCCGGTATCGGTGTTTGCGGTGTATGCAATGCTGGTATCGCCGCTGGTGCGGCGCATGCAGGGCCGTGCCGCGCTGTTCCCGCCTGTCGGCGCCGCGGCGCTGCGCACGGAACGTCCGCGCCAGGACAGCCGCGAAGAATTCCTGCGGGTGCAGTGGCACCAGGAACCCGGCGCAGCGCCGGAACTGGTGCCCTACCCCAACCAGGACTCATCCGTCATCAGTTCCATGCCCTGGGCCACCGGGCTGGCCCGCATGCCGGCCGGCGTACTGGTACAAGATGGCGACGTCGTCCCGTATTACGATTTGGCGCACTGGCTGACGTAGGGGGTTCTGGCGGAGGGCTGCTGGGCTTTGTTCTGCTGAGCTTTGTTTTCTGATGGCGTCGTCGCGGGCCGGTGTGGCGGCCTTGGCTTCACGGTGTCGTACGGGCGCCCAGCGCGCCCGTGCCCGGCCCCGAGGCGCCGCGGCCGCCAC
>NZ_JAJMLX010000337.1 GCF_020991325.1 Bordetella petrii
GGCGGAATCGCGCGCGGCCGCCCACGATCGGGCCCGCCGCGACCTGGACACGGCGCGCCAACATTTGCGCATCCATGCCCCGGAAGGCATCGAGGCGCTGCGGGCCGCGCAATCGCAGGCGCAGGCGCGCCGCGGGCAATTGCAGGCGCTGCTCGCCAGCCTGCCCGACGCGCTGGAGCCTGTCGATCTGGCGCAGGCGGAACAGGAGGCGCGCACGGCCACGGCCGAAACCGAACACGCCGCCCACACCGTTATGGCCGCCCGCAGCGCGCTGGATCGCCTGCAGGCGCAGGTGCAATTGCTGCAAACTCAATGGGCGGCCCGGCAGAAAGATTTCATCGCACCCGAGCGCGCGGCTCAGCGCGAAGAGCGGGGCGCCAAGCTGGTCGAAGCCCGCGCCCGGCTCGATACGCTGGCCCAGCGCTGCCAGGACGCGCAGGCCGCGCTGCAGGCGCACCAGCCCGAGCTCATCGAGCAGGACGCCCAGCGTTTCGAGCAATCGGCCCGGCTGGTGCGCCAGGAGCAGGAACGCCGGCACGCCGAATTGCTGCAATTGCAAGGCAAGCTGGAACAGGCCCAGGCGCAGGGGGTGGGAGAACAGTTGCTGCAGGCGCAGGCTGAAGCCCAGCGCCTGGCGCGGCGCCGCGATGAATTCGCCTTGCGCGCGCAGGCGCTCGACCTGCTGTGGCGCTTGCTGGGCGAACGGCGCGCCGCTGCCACGCAGCGCCTGTTGCAGCCGCTGTCCTTGCGTTTGCAGCACTACGTGGGTCTGCTGTTTCCAGGCGCGCAATGGCGCCTGGACGAGGCCTTGAGGCCGGCGGCGGTGGCGCGCGGCCAGGGCGACGATGCCCTGGAAGCGCTTAGCTTCGGCACGCGGGAACAACTGGGCGTGCTGGCGCGCCTGGCCTACGCCGATCTGCTGCAGCAGGCTGGCCGCCCCACGCTGCTGGTGCTGGACGACACGCTGGTGCACGCGGACCAGGCGCGCCGCGAATTGATGAAGCGGGCGCTATACGACGCGGCATCGCGCCACCAGGTGCTGTTGTTCACCTGCCATGGCGAGGCCTGGCAGGACATGGGGGTGGCAGTGCGGGAAGTGCCGGGCGCTTCCATGCCCGGGGCCAGGCTCCCGCAGGATGCCTGACCCCGGCGGCACTGCGCCACGGCGATCAGTTCAGGCTGATCTTCTGTTCCTTGGCGATGCGGGTGCGCAGTTCCAGTTCGCGCCGGATCAGGGCGGCGTATTGCTCGGGGGTGCCGCCGTCGACCAGCGAGCCGCGTTCCATCAGGCGCTGGCGGATGGCCGGATCCTGCAAGGCCTTGGCCGCGGCGTCGTGCACGCGCTTGACCACTTCGGGCGGCACGCCCGCGGGCGCCACCAGGCCGTACCACGCCATATTGTTCATTTCGGCCAGACCGGCTTCCTTGAAGGTGGGCACGTCGGGCATGCCGGCCACGCGTTCGGGGGCCGCCACGGCCAGCGCGCGCAGCTTGCCTGCCTGGATGTGCGCGAAAGAAGAGGGCAGGTTGTCGAACTGGGCATTCACCTGGCCCGCCAGCGTGTCGTTCAGCGCCGGGCCCGAACCGCGATAGGGCACGTGGATCATGTCGGTGCCGGTCAGCGACTTGAACAGTTCGCCGTCCAGGTGCGAAATGCTGCCCGTGCCGGCCGAGGCGTAGCTGTAGGTGCCGGGCTTGGCTTTCAGCAGCGCGATGAAGTCCTGCGGCGTCTTGGCCGGGGTTTGCGGGTTTACCGACAGCACGTTGGGCACGTTCACCAGATTGATGATGGGGGTGAAGTCCTTCAGCGGGTCGTAGGGGGTTTGCGCGTTGGTGGCCGGGTTGGTGGCCATGGTGCTGACGGTGGCCACGCCCAGGGTGTAGCCGTCGGGTTTGGACTTGGCGAGCGCGTCGGCGCCGATGGAGCCTCCGCCGCCGCCGCGGTTTTCCACTACGACGGGCTGGCCCAGTTCGCGGCCCAGGCCATCGGCCACGATGCGCGCCACCAGGTCGGTGGTGCCGCCCGCGGCAAACGGCACCAGCAGGCGTACCGGGCGGTCGGGGTAGGTTTGCGCCTGGGCGCCGGCCCCGATCGAACAAGCCGCAAGGGCCGCCAGCAGGGTGGCCTTGAAAGCGGTGTTTTTCTTCATGAGATGTCTCCGTGATGGTGTGCCGGCAGGATGGCCGGGCACGAGGGGGCAGTATTGAACCGTGCGAACCTTACAAGAATCTGATATTTTTCGGGGTGGATTCCCGCTCGGCGTCGGTCGATGTGTTGGCGCCGTGGCCGCGGTGCCGCTGCAACGGCGCGCCTTGCCGGGCTTCCGAGTAACGTCATCCCGGCTTTATGCTTGGCTCACCTCCACGAGACAAGCCGCCGGCCCTCCCGGAATGCCATGTCGCTGATTCTCATACTCGCTCTGCCGTTCGTCGGCAGCCTGTGCGCCGCGCTGCTGCCGTCCAACGCCCGCAATGCCGAGTCGTGGCTGGCGGGCCTCACCGCGCTGGCTTGTACGGTGCTGGTGGCCAGCCTTTATCCGCAGGTGGCCGATGGCGGCATCATCCGCGCCGACCTGGCCTGGGCTCCGGCCCTGGGCCTGCAGTTCACCCTGCGCATGGATGGCTTTGCATGGCTGTTCGCGTTCATCGTGTCGGCCATGGGCACCCTGGTGGTGCTGTACGCGCGCTACTACATGTCGCCCGAAGACCCGGTGCCGCGCTTTTTCTCGTTCTTCCAGGCCTTCATGGCCGCCATGCTGGGCGTGGTGCTGTCGGGCAACCTGATCCAGCTGGTGCTGTTCTGGGAAATGACCAGCCTGGCTTCGTTCATGCTGATCGCCTACTGGCACCACCGGCTCGACGCCCGGCGCGGCGCCCGCATGGCCCTTACCGTCACCGGCGCGGGCGGCCTGTGCCTGCTGGCGGGCGTGCTCATCCTGGGGCACATTGTTGGCAGCTACGATCTCGACCAGGTCCTGGCGGCGGCCGATAAAGTACAGGCCGATCCCTGGTATCCGGCCGTGCTGATCCTGGTGGCGCTGGGCGCGCTGACCAAAAGCGCCCAGTTTCCGTTCCAGTTCTGGCTGCCCAACGCCATGGCGGCGCCCACGCCGGTATCGGCCTACCTGCATTCGGCCACCATGGTGAAGGCCGGCGTGTTCCTGCTGGCGCGTTTCTGGCCCGTGCTGTCCGGCACCGAAGAATGGTTCTGGATCATCGGCGGGGCAGGGCTGTGCTCGCTGGTGCTGGGCGCGTACGCCGCCATTTTCCAGCAGGACATGAAAGGCGTGCTGGCCTATTCCACCATCAGCCACCTGGGGCTGATCACGCTGCTGCTGGGCATGAACAGTTCGCTGGGCCTGGTGGCGGCCATCTTCCACATGGTCAACCACGCCACGTTCAAGGCCTCGCTGTTCATGGCGGCCGGCATTGTCGACCACGAAACCGGCACCCGCGACCTCGGCCGCCTCAGCGGCCTGCGGCGGGCCATGCCTATTACCGCCACCTTGGCCATGGTGGCCGCGGCGGCCATGGCGGGGGTGCCGCTGCTCAACGGCTTCATTTCCAAGGAAATGTTCTTCGCCGAGACCACCTTCATCAGCGGGGATCCCTTCATCCAGTATGGCCTGCCCGCCATGGCGGTATTGGCCAGCGCCTTCAGCGTGACCTATTCGCTGCGCTTCATCCTGCAGGTTTTCTTCGGGCCGCCCGCGCACGACCTTCCGCGCGCGCCGCACGAGCCGCCGCGCTGGATGCTGCTGCCCAGCGGCCTGCTGGTGCTTACCTGCCTGGTGGTGGGCATCATTCCGGGCATTACGCTCGGGCCGTTCCTGGAAACCGCGGCGCACAGCGTGCTGAACCGCGACATGCCAGCCTACAGCCTGTCGGTATGGCACGGCTTGAATCTGCCGCTGGCCATGAGCTTCATCGCCATGGTGGCGGGCGTGGTGCTGTACCTGGCGCTGCGCGCGCACCAGCGCGCCTTGCCCGGCAAGGTGCCGTTCATTTATCGCTTCGATGGCCGGCGCACTTTCGAATTCCTGATGGACTACTCCAGCGTGGCCGCCAGTTGGCTGTTGCGCCGCGTGGCCTCGCCGCGCCTGCAGGTGCAGATGGTGCTGATCGTCGTGGGCACGCTGTTGGTTGCCTGGCTGCCCCTGCACCGCGGCGTCTGGAACGACGCGCCGGCGCCCATCACGCCGCTGGACCCGGCCTTTGTCGTGCTCTGGATCGTGGGCGGCATTTGCGCCCTGGGCACCGCCTTCCAGGCCAAATACCACCGGCTGGCGGCCCTGATCCTGGCGGGCGGCGCGGGCCTGGCCGTATGCCTGACCTTCGTCTGGTTCTCGGCGCCCGACCTGGCGCTGACCCAACTGGCCGTGGAGGTGGTTACCGTGGTGCTGTTGCTGCTGGGGCTGCGCTGGCTGCCGCGCCGCATCGAAGGCGGCACCGAAGGCATAGAGGCCGGGCGCCAGGGGCTGCGCGCGCGCTT
>NZ_JAJMLX010000338.1 GCF_020991325.1 Bordetella petrii
CGCGCCGTGGACTGCCTGGCCATGGCCGGCGGCCTGGGGTTGGCGGCGGCGCCAGCCCAGGGCCTGGACGTCAACGCCGCATCGGCCGAGCAACTGGAAACCTTGCATGGGGTAGGGCCGCGTACCGCGCAGATCATCGTGCAGGAACGCGAACGGGCGGGTCCCTTCGAATCGCTGCAAGACCTGTCGGACCGGGTGCGGGGCATCGGGCGCAAGCGCCTGGACAGGCTGCAGGCGGCCGGGCTGGTGGTCGGGGCTGGGGTGCCGGTGCTGGCTCCACCCGGCATAGTCGCCACTCCGCAATTCGTGCCGCCCCTGCCCAGCCTTTCAACCCCCTGAACGTTTTTACCGGTATCCCTGGCGCGATCACGGCTTTGCCGCCGCGCCGCGCCGCCAACGGTTATGATCGGCCGCATGGCTACCTCTACTTATTCCACTATCGAGCAAACCGTCGGCAATACGCCGCTGGTTCGCTTGCAGCGTATTCCGGGCGCGGCGATCGAGTCGCGCGGCAATGTCATCCTGGCCAAGCTGGAAGGTAATAACCCCGCGGGGTCGGTCAAAGACCGCCCCGCGCTGTCGATGATTCTGCGCGCCGAAGAGCGCGGCGAGATCAAGCCCGGCGACACCCTGATCGAAGCCACCAGCGGCAACACGGGTATTGCATTGGCCATGACGGCCGCCATGCGCGGTTATCGCATGGTGTTGATAATGCCCGACAACCTGTCGGTCGAGCGGCGCGCTGCCATGGCGGCCTACGGCGCCGAACTGATCCTGACGCCGGCGGACAAGGGGGGCATGGAATACGCGCGCGACCTCGCCACGGCCATGCAGGCCGAAGGCAAGGGCAAGGTGCTGGACCAGTTCGCCAATCCGGACAACCCGCGCGCCCACATAGAAGGCACCGGGCCCGAACTCTGGGCGCAAACCGAAGGCCGCATCAGCCATTTCGTCAGCGCCATGGGCACCACGGGCACCATCATGGGCGTGTCCACCTACCTGAAGTCGCGCAATGCCGGCATCCAGGTAATTGGCGCCCAGCCGGCCGAAGGGTCGCAGATCCCGGGCATACGCAAATGGCCCGAGGCCTATATGCCCAGGATTTTCGATGGCAGCCTGGTCGACGGGTACGAATCCATCCAGCAGGCCCAGGCAGAAGAAATGGCCCGCCGCCTGGCCGCCGAGGAAGGCATTTTCGGCGGGATCTCGTCGGCGGGCGCCCTGGTGGCGGCCCTGCGCGTGGCCGAGCGCGTGGAAAATGCCACCATCGTGTTCATTGTGTGCGACCGTGGCGACCGCTATTTGTCGACGGGCGTGTTCAACGAACGTTCCTGATCCCGCCAGCCCCGGGCCGGGCCGTGTTCAGCGGCCCATGCGGGCTTCCAGCGCGGCCGCCAGGTCGCTGACGGCCGTGGCGTAGAAGTAACTGCGGTTGTACTGCGTCAGCGCGAAGAAATTCGGTGTGGCCGTCCGATATTGCACGGTGCCGCGCAATTCTTCTTCCAGGTCCACGATGCCCAGCGGGCGATCCAGCCAGCCTTCGCCCGTGGCCCCAGGGGCCAGCCGGGCGCCGGCGGCCTGCAGGCTGGCCCACGACTGCGTGGGTTGCAGCCCGCCCGAGACCAGATGGGAAGGGTCGGGCGGCAGCGTGACAGGCGCGAATACCGGTAGGCCGCGCAGCCAGCCGTGTTCGACCAGGAAATTGCCCACCGACATGACCGAATCGGTGACGCTGTTGGCCAGGTCGATGTGCCCGTCGCCGTCGCCATCGACGGCATAGCGCATGATGCTGCCGGGCATGAACTGCGGCATGCCGATGGCTCCGGCGTATGAGCCCGTGGTGTCGAGCTCCAGTTTGCCGTTCATGGCCAGGGTAATGAAGTCGCCCAGTTGGCCGCGGAACATGTCGGCGCGGTCGGGGCGGCTGGGATCGGGGTAATCGAAGGCCAGCGTGGCCAGCGCGTCCAGTACCCGGAAGCTGCCCATATTGCGGCCGTACAGGGTCTCGACACCGATGATGGACGCAATGATCGAGGCCGGCACGCCATAGCGCTGGGCCGCCTGACTTAGCAGCACCTGGTTTTCCTGCCAGAACTGCACGCCCCAACTGATGCGCTTGGGTTCGACGAAGCGCGCACGGTATGTGACCCAGCTGCGGTACACCTTGCGGCCCCGGGGGGCGGGGGCGATCAGGCGGGCTACCGTGGGGTTGTAGCGGGAATCGGCCAGCGCGGCCAGGATCGGATCCAGAGGAAGATTGCGTTCGGCCGCCAGTTGCTGCGCGTAGCTGAGCGCTTCGGGCCGCAGTTCACCGGTGGCGGTCAGGGCGGCCGGCGGTTCAGCGTTGGGCGTGGCCGGCCCGATGCGTATCGGAGCGACGCCCTCGGGCGCCTGGGGGGCTGCCTGGGCCCGTGACGACCCGGCGGGGGGACTGCTTGCGCAACCGGCCAGTACCAGGGAAAGGGTGCCGATTTGCAGGAAACGCCGACAGATGAACATAATCTTCCTTATGGAGACCATGTATCTTACCCACCCGTCGTGCAGGCTGCATGAAATGGGCAGTTGGCATCCCGAAAGCCCGCAGCGGCTGGACGCCATTGCCGATCAATTGCTGGTTAGCGGCCTGATGCCATTCCTGGCCGAGCGCGAAGCGCCCGCCGCCACGCGCGAAGCCATTCTGCGCGTGCATAGCGCGGGGCACCTGGACAGCCTGCGCGCGCGCCTGCCGGCCGAGGGCTATTGCAGCATCGACCCCGACACCATGATGAACCCGCATACGCTGGAAGCGGCCTTGCATGCCGCCGGAGCGGGCATCGCGGCCGTCGACGCCGTGATGGGCGGCCAGGCGGCCAATGCGTTCTGCGCGGTACGCCCGCCCGGGCACCATGCGCGCCGCGACCAGGCGATGGGGTTCTGCTTTCTGAACAACGTGGCCATTGCGGCGCAGCATGCCATGCAGGCTCATGGCGTCCAGCGCCTGGCCATCGTCGATTTCGATGTGCACCATGGCAATGGCACCGAAGATGCTTTCGCGGGCGACGAGCGGGTGCTGATGTGCAGTTTTTTCCAGCATCCGTTCTTTCCGAACAGCGGCACGCAGCATCCGGCCGCCAATATGGTCAACGTGCCCGTCCCGGCCTACACTGACGGGGCCGCGGTGCGCGCGCTGGTGCGCGACGACTGGCTGCCGCGCCTGGAGGCCCAGGCGCCCGAGCTGATCCTGGTTTCCGCGGGTTTTGACGCGCATCGCGAGGACGACATGGGCCAGCTTGACCTGGTCGAGGCCGATTACACCTGGATCACCGAGCAGGTCATGGAGGTTGCGCAGCGCCATGCCCAGGGCCGCGTCGTCAGTATGCTGGAAGGCGGTTACAACTTGTCCGCATTGGGCCGCAGTGTGGTGGCCCATATACGGGCCCTGACAAAGTTGTAGAATCAATAAATTGTGCAATGCGGGGTCGGCGCAGCCGGCCAATTAAATCATAGCTAGGAGGCTGCTGGATGAAGGTGCTGGTACCTGTTAAGCGCGTGGTTGACTACAACGTCAAGGTGCGCGTCAAGTCGGATCAAACGGGCGTGGATATCGCGAACGTGAAGATGTCGATGAACCCGTTCGATGAAATCGCCGTCGAGGAAGCCACCCGCCTGAAGGAGAAGGGCGGCGCCACAGAAGTGGTGGCGGTGTCTTGCGGCGTCGCGCAGTGCCAGGAAACCCTGCGCACGGCCATGGCCATCGGCGCCGACCGCGGCATCCTGGTGCAAACCGATGCCGAACTGCAACCGCTGGCCGTGGCCAAGCTGCTCAAGGGCCTGGTCGACAAAGAGCAGCCCCAACTGGTCATCCTGGGCAAGCAAGCCATCGACGACGACGCCAATCAAACCGGCCAGATGCTGGCCGCGCTGCTGGACTGGCCGCAAGCCACGTTCGCCAGCAAGGTCGAGCTGGGCGACGGCGAAGTCACCGTTACGCGCGAAGTCGACGGCGGGCTGGAAACGCTGAAGCTGAAGCTGCCGGCCATTGTCACGACCGACCTGCGGCTGAACGAGCCGCGCTACGTGACCCTGCCGAACATCATGAAGGCCAAGAAAAAGCCCATGGACACCGTCACGCCGCAAGATCTGGGCGTTGATCCGGCGCCGCGCCTGAAAACCCTGAAGGTCAGCGAGCCGCCGGCGCGCAAGGCCGGCATCAAGGTGGAAGACGTGGCCGCGCTGGTCGACAAACTCAAGAACGAAGCGAAGGTGGTGTAAATGACGACGCTGGTTATTGCCGAACACGACAACGCCCAACTGAAGGGCGCCACGTTGAACACCATTGCCGCGGCGGCCAAGCTGGGCGGCGATGTGCACGTGCTGGTGGCGGGCAGCAATGCCAAGGCCGTGGCCGACCAGGCCGCGCAGGCCGCGGGCGTGGCCAAGGTGCTGCTGGCCGACGCGCCGCAGCTGGCC
>NZ_JAJMLX010000339.1 GCF_020991325.1 Bordetella petrii
CCCCGGCGTACCTGCGCCACCGTGCGCGCCAGGTTCTCCTGCATCCGCTTCAGCGCCGAGAACAGCTGGCCGATTTCGTTGCTGTTGCGCACCTCCACGCGCGCCGTCAGGTCGCCCGCCGCAATCTTGTCGAAATGCTGCCCGGCTTCGCGCAACGGACGCAGCACGCTGCGTTGCATGAACAACCAGCAAAGCCCCGCAAGCACCAGCGATATCACCAGCAAGGCAATCGACACGCTTTGCGATACCTTGTAGTCGGCCGCGGCGTCGACCACCAGTTGGTCGGTGCCGGCGTCCACGTAGTCCAGGTACGCCGACACTGCCGTATCGAAGCTGGCCGCCATGGCCTGCGTGCCCACGTTCAGGTCGATGAACTGGCGTACGTTCTGGCTGCCCAGCGAGTCGGCCAGGCGGCTGGCCTGGTTGGCGTAGCGCTCATACAAAGACTGTACCGAAGCGGCCTTCTCGGCCATTTCGCCGGATTTTTCCACTTTGGCGAAAGCAGCCATGGCCTGGTTCGCGGTTTCGCGCGACGCGCGGGCCCGGTTCAGGTATTGGCCCGCTTCCCGCACCCGGCCTTCCTGCAGTTCAATCGCGGCGGCATCCTGATCCAGGCGCGCTCGCTGCAGCGAGCGATAGGCCTCGTACACGGGAACCACCTGGTTCGAATACACCGCATTGACGCGGTCGAGCTTGTCGTTGCTGGAGCCCAGGGCCAGCCACGCGGCCCCGTTGGAAACCAGCAGGGCCAGGAGGAACGTTACCAGCACAAGCATAATGCCAGTGCGTACTTTCAAGTTGGACAGCATGATCTGACGAAGTAAAGGAAAAGTCGCAAATGCGCCGAGTCCGCGAGTCCGGCCCGCCAGGGCCGGCCGGCCCTAGCGGCCCCGGCTGAATAAACTGGATCCCTGGATAGTCGAGAACGAGGACGCGGCGGCATCCAGCGCCACCTTGCGCAGCAGTAATTCGGATGTCACCGAGTACACATCTACGTCTTCCAGGTTGGAAAGCTGCTTGGTATACGACAGCGTGCGTTGCGAACCCACCGCGTCCAGCGCGTCGAGTTCGTTCAGCCGCGCGCCTACCGAAGCCTGTACGGTGAGTACGTTGTCGAGCGTCAACGTCAGCTTCTTGTTGGCCGTGGCCAGCATGTTGTTGATGGCGGCCGAGGCGGCCGGGTCGTTGGTGGCCGGGCGGCCCAGCGTATCGATCAATTGGTCCAGGGTGTCGAACATGTCCATGTTCGATGCCTGGGGGGTTTCTACCGTGAAACTGTCGCCATCCGCCGGCTGGCCCGACATCTTGACGCTGACGCCCCCCATCTCGATGGTCTGGCCCTCGGTATAGGGCTGGGGTGCCGGCGCGGGCGTCGAGCCCGGCACCGTGTCGGCGATGTAGTGCATGACGCCGCCGATGTCCGAGAACGAGATGGTGAAATCGCGGCCCACGTTGTTGCCCGCGTCCGGAACGGTAAACGACACGGCGCTGAATTGTCCGGTGCCGGAATTGCCCGCGTCGGCCTGGATGATATAGGCCATCGAGCCGTTGGCGGCCTTGCCGAAAATGTCGGAAATGACGTCGCTGCCCGCCATCTGGCGCGCCTGGTCCACCTGGATCAGGCGCTGGCCGTCATCGCCGCCATAGCTGACCGAACCGTCGGCATTCAGAGTAACGGGCTGCGTAAAACCGTCGTGGCCGGAAAACAGGAATTGGCCGTTTCCATCGGTGGAATTCGCCAGGCCCACCAATTGTTCGCGCGCGGCCTGCAGCTCCGTCACCAGGGCCTGGCGATCGGGATCGCTCAGCGTGCCACCGGCCTGCACTACGCGTTCCAGTACCGACTGCAGCGTGGTCACCGCGGAACTGAGCGCATTGCTTTCCAGCCCCAGGGTCTGCTTGGCCGTATTGCGATTGGCCGCGTATGTGGCATTCATGCTGGAGGTTTGCGACAGGTTTACCGACAGCGACGCCGCCAGCGGGTCGTCGGCCGGGGTCAGGACCCGGCGGCCGCTGGCCAGTTGTTCCTGCAGGCGGGACAGCGTGGCTTCCTGTTTCAGGATGCCGTTCAGGCCGTTCTGGTAAATCAGCGAAGTGCTCAGGCGCATTGCAATAACTCCGAGTACGTATCAATCGGCGCTGGTCAGCGCAAGCCCAGCAGCGTGTCGAACACCGTGCTGGCCACATCCAGGATCTTGGCGCTGGCCTGGTACTGTTCCTGGTAGATCGTCAGGCTGACGTATTCCTCGTTCAGGTTTACGCCCGATACCGACAGATGCGCCGCGGTCTGCTGGGTGATCAGGTTGGCCTGCGCGGTGGCGGCCGTCTTGATCTGCTGGGTCTGCACACCGACGTTATTGATCAATTGCGAGAACTGTCCGGTCAGGCTCAGGGTGCCGTCCGCCAGGACCTGTTTGGTTTGCAGCTGGGCCAGCAGCAGCCCATTCTTGCCGTTGGTGGTGCCGCCTTCGCTGTCGGCCAAGGCGATCTTGGCCGGGTCGGTGATCAGCATGCTCAGGTCGCGCGCCGCGTCGCGGGTGGGCTGCAGCGTCCAGGTATCGCCGGCCATGGGCGTGCCGCCCAGCTCCAGGCTCATGCCGTCGAACTCGATGGTGGGCGGCGTGCCGGCCGGCGTCAGCGTCTGCGTGGTGCCATCGGAGCGGCGCGTGACCTGGTACTGCGTGCCGTCGAACACAATGTCGTAAGCCGTGGCTTTCACGGCACCCGCATCGGTGAACTCGGCTATCAGGGAGCCGTCTCCGGCGTTGCCTGCCTTGGGGATGGCGGCGGGGTTGCCCAGTCCGAACAAGGCCTGGCCAGGGTCGCCGTTCAGGTCCACCCCGGCCTGGTGCTGGGCGTTGAAGGCCAGTGCCAACCCCACGGCCAATTGGCCCAGTTGGTCTTGCACCGCGTCCAGGGACTCGCTGCGGAACTTCAGAAAGCCCGCCAGCTGGCCGCCGGTGATTTCAGTGTCTTCGAGTTCGACCTTCACGGTGGAACCCGCGCCTGATGGCAGGGAATAGGCAAGTGCCATGCGGGTCGGGTCGGAGGCGGACTGCACCGCCGCCAGGGGGTATACCGACGTGCCGGACAGCAGCGTCTGGCCGCTTTGCAGCGTGATGTTCAGGCTGTTGCCCTGCTCGTAGTAGCGTATGCCCACCAGCTGGTTCAGTTCGGACAGGGCCTGGTCTCGCTGGTCAAGCAGATCGTTGGGCGGCTGCCCGGTCTTGCCCTGGGCCACCACGATCTGCTGGTTCAGGTCGTTGATGCGGTCCAGGTAGCTGTTGACCTGCTCTACCGTGGTGGAGATCTGGGTGTTCACGCCTTCGCGCTGATTCTGCAGTTCGCGGTAGGCGGTATTGATCTGGGTGACCAGCGAATTGCCCTTGCCGATCAGGTCCTGGCGCACGGCCGGGTCGGCAGGATTGCTGGCGCCGGCGTTCAGGCTGGCAAAAAAACCTTCCAGGGCGGGCGTGATGCCCACGGTGCGGTCGCCAAATAGATTGTTGATCTGCGACACCTGGTCCAGGTGCGTATTCAGCTGCGCGCCCGTGCCCTGCGCGCCCACCATCTGCCGGTACAGGAAGCCATCGTACTGGCGCTTGACGGTATCGACCTGCACGCCGCGCCCGAAAAAACCCTGGCCGGTAGCCGTGGCGCCGGCGGTGGACGTGATCAGCCGCTGGCGGCTGTAGCCGGCATTGGCCGAATTATTGATGTTGTGGCTGGTTACCTCCAGCCCTGCCTGGGAGGCATTCAGCCCGGTAAGCGCCAAGTTGTACAGATTCATGCTGCCGATATCCCGTAGAAAACCGCATCCGGTCCAGATACCGGGTTAACGGCACGTGCGCCCGCGAATTTAGCGGGTGCTGGAAGAAATCCCCGCGCCGCGGAACTGGTCCATTACCGCTATCAGCTTGTCGGCGTAGGCCGGGTCGGTGGCGTAGCCCGCCGCCTGGATGCGACGCGCGGCGTCGATCTCGTCGCGCGCGCCCAGTACCGATTCGTAGCGCGGGCTTTCACCGATCAGGCGCGCGTAATCGGCAAACGATTCTTCGTAAGACGCGTAGGCCCGGAATGGCTGCACCACTTTGCGCGCCACGCCATTCTCGTACTCGGTGGTCAGCACATTGACGACCTTGCCGTTCCAGCTGGACCCCGCCTTGATGCCGAACAGGTTGTAACTGGTGCTGCCGTTCTCGTATTTCAGCTCGCGCCGGCCCCAGCCCGACTCCAGCGCGGCCTGGCCCAGGATAAGCCGGGCCGGCACGCCAGTCTGGCGGGCGGCCTCGATTGCCGGGCCGGACATGCGCGACACGAAGTCCACCACATGGGGCGGCGCGCCCTCTTCGGCCGCCAGTGCGCGTTCACGCGCCCGGCCGCTGCGCATCAAATCCAGCAACGCGTCCACCTGGCGCGGCG
>NZ_JAJMLX010000034.1 GCF_020991325.1 Bordetella petrii
TGGCGAGCCGCCACTGGGGCGGACGCATCCCGCCCGCGCGGTTCGACGTGGTGGCCTTCGAGGCAGGACGCGCCCACTGGCTGCGGGCCGCCTTCGGCCTGTAGCCCGCGCGGCGCCGTGAGATAATGCCGGCCATGGATATGACATCTCGGATGACGTCGCACTTTCGCGACGCCATGGCTGTCTGCGAACAAAGCATGCACGCGCTGTCGGAGCCCCTGGCGGGCGCCGTCGAACTGCTATTCACAGCCCTGGCCAACAACGGCAAGATCCTGGCCTGCGGCAATGGCGGGTCGGCCGCCGACGCCCAGCATTTCATTGCGGAACTGGTGGGCCGTTTCGAACGCGAGCGGCTGCCGCTGGCCGGCGTCGCCCTCAACACCGATACCGCCATCCTGACCGCGGTCGGCAACGACTACGGTTTCGAGGAAATCTACGAACGCCAGGTCAGTGCCCTGGGCCAGCCGGGCGACGTACTGGTGGCCATTTCCACCAGCGGCAACTCGGCCAACGTCATCCGCGCCATCGAGGCTGCGCACGACCGTGAGATCTCGGTGATCGCGCTTACCGGCAAGGGTGGCGGCGTTACCGGTGAACTCTTGACGGCGCACGACGTCCATTTATGTGTGCCCCATGACCGCACCATGCGCATCCAGGAAGTCCATGCCCTGATGCTGCATGCGCTGTGCGATGGTATAGATGCTTTATTGCTAGGAGACACCGAATGATGCTTGCCGCCAAGATGGCCGCCCGCCCCCTGCTGCTTGCCGCCGTGCTCAGCACCGCCGCCCTGTCCCTGTCGGCCTGCGCCCCGCTGGTGGTGGGCGGCGCCGCCGCCACCACGGCGGTCGTCATCACCGACCGCCGCACCTCGGGCGCCCAGGTCGAAGACCAGAACATCGCTTTCAAGGCCGAACGCCAGATCAGCGAAAAACTGGGCGATACGGCCCGCGTGAATGCAATGGTGTACAACAGCGTCGTACTGCTGACCGGCGACGTTCCGTCCGACGCCGCCAAGGCCCAGGCCGGCTCGCTGGCACAGGGCGTGCAGCACGTGAAATCGGTGGTCAACCAGCTGAACGTGGGCCCGGCCGCCTCGTTCAGCATCCGTTCCAACGACACCTGGCTGACGTCCAAGGTTCGCACCACGCTCATCAACACCAAATACGTGCCGTCGGCCACCATTGCCGTCACCACCGACCGCGGCGTGGTATACCTGATGGGCCTGGTGACGGAAGCCGAGGGCAACTATGCCGCCACGGCTGCCTCGCAGGTGGGTGGCGTGGCCAAGGTGGTCAAGCTGTTCGAAGTCATCAGCCGCGAAGAAGCGCTGCGCCTGTCGGGACCGGGAACCCAGGCCGACGGCAAGGCGTCCGACAACGCGCCGCAGCAAAAACCCGCGCCCATCCAGTCCGGCGGCGGCGGCACGGTCAACGGGGTGGAAGCCATACCCATCAAGTAAATGAAAAAATTCATTGTTACCCTGGCCGTCCTGGTGGCGGCCGGCATCGGCGCCTGGTTTGTCTGGCGGCCGGCGCCCACCGCGCCCGACGTGGCTTTCACTACTATCGAAGGCAAGACCTTCAACATGCACGACCTGCGCGGCAAGGTGGTGCTGGTGAAGTTCTGGGCCACCAGCTGTGTTACCTGCGTCAAGCAGATGCCCGGCAATATCGAAACCTACAACGAGTACGCGCCCCAGGGCTATGAAACCATCGCCGTGGCCATGAGCTACGACCCGCCCAACTATGTGCTGAACTTCGCCGAAACCCGCAAGCTGCCCTTCCCCGTAGCGCTGGACACCAAGGGCGACATCGCGCGCGCCTTCGGCGACGTGAAGCTCACGCCCACGGCGTTCCTGATCGACAAGCAGGGGCGCATCGTCAAGCGCTACCTGGGCGAGTACGATCCGGCCGAATTCCACGCGTCCATCCAGAAAGCGCTGGCCGCCGGCTAGCGCGGCCGCGGCCGGGCCGCCCATGCCCCAGAAAGTCAACCTCAAGCTGTTGTCGGCCTTCATGGCGGTGGCCGAGCATGGCAGCTTTCGCAAGGCGGCCGAACAGACCTTCGTATCGCTGCCCGCCATCAGCATGCAGATCAAGCAGCTGGAAACCCAGCTGGGCGTGGCCCTGTTCCAGCGCACCACCCGCCACGTGGAGCTGACGCGCGAGGGCGAAGACCTGCTGATCACCGCGCGCAAGGCCATGGCCGAACTGGACACTGGGCTGGCCCGTATCCAGCAGGCGGCCAACGTGCAGCACGGCACCCTGGCCTTCGCCTGCGTGCCCACGGTGGCGGGCTCGCGCCTGCCGGCCGTACTGACCGAATATGCGCGCCACTACCCCGGCATATCGGTGCGCGTGCGAGAACTGTCGCACCACGACCTGCTGGAAGCGGTGCGGCGGCGCGAGGTCGATTTCGGCATAGGCCCGGTAGAAGAACGGCGCGGCGAGCTGGAGTTCCGCCCGATCTTCAACGACGAATACTGCGCCCTGCTGCCGCGCGGGTACCGCGACAACGGCCGCAAGACGATCTCACTGCGCGAACTGACGCGCCTGCGGCTGCTGACGCTGGCGCCGAATTCCCTGTTTCGCAACCATCTGGAAGACGCCCTGCGGGCCAACAACATATCCGCCGACCTGAGCTACGAGTTCACCCATGCCAGCACGTTGATCGCCATGGTCGAGGCCGGCCTGGGAGCGGGTATTCTGCCGCGCATCGCGGTGCCCCGCGGCACCAGCCTGGCCACGGTGCGCATCGCGCGCCCGGCGCTGCAGCGCACCATCGCGGTCGTCACGATCCGGGGATACACGCTGCCGCCCACCGGGGCGCGGCTGGTGGAAATGCTGGAACGGTCCATGTGATGCCGAGCGCGGCCAGGTAACCGGCTCAGCAGATACCGGACACGGTTGTGTGCCGCGATAGTCTCGGCAGGACGGTGTCGGGCACCCTGACGGGAGCCAGACACCCGTGAACGCTCGCCACGACCGCTCAAGGTAGCGCCATGGGGACCGACACCTGTAAAGCCTGACTCGAATTGCTCAAAATATCTGAACAATGAATCATATTATTTGATTTGTTTGCATGGCAATGCCGGCATACCATGCAGTTCATGGGCGCGCACCGCGCCTCGACACGGGACATAGCAGCCATGGAAATCCGCAAGATCGCCGGCGCCCTGGGCGCTGAACTGTCAGGCCTGGACCTGGCTCAGGGGCTGTCAGCCGCCCAGGCCGCCGACGTGCGCCAGGCGCTGCTGGATCACCTGGTCATCTTCATCAAAGACCAGAGGCTGACGCCGGACCAATACCTGGCTTTCGCCAATGCCATGGGCGAGCCTGTGGAATACCCCTTCGTGCGCGGGCTGGACGGCTATCCGCACATTATCGAAGTGAAGAAGCTGGAGCACGAAACCTCGAATTTCGGCGGCATCTGGCATTCGGACACCACCTATCTGCAAGAACCGCCCATGGGTTCGATGCTGCTGTCGCGGGAAATTCCGCCCTACGGCGGCGACACGCTGTTCGCCAACCAGTACCTGGCCTACGAATCCTTGTCGGATACCTTGCGCGGGCTGCTGGACGGCTTGGTGGGCATCAGCAGTTCGGCCCAGGCCGACGTGTCCAAGACGCGCGAAGACCGCATCCGCACCGACGGCCGCGATGCCGCGCCCACGGAATACACGGCCGAGCACCCCATCGTGCGCACCCACCCCGAAACCGGCCGCAAGGCGCTGTACGTGAATGTGGCCCACACTGTAGGGATCAAGGGCATGCGGCGCGAAGAGTCGGCGCCCCTGCTGCAGTTCCTGTTCAGCCACCAGGTCAAGCCGGAGTTCACCTGCCGGTTCCGCTGGACGCCCGACACCATTGCCTTCTGGGACAACCGCTGTACCCAGCACAACCCGGTCAATGACTACCACGGCCATCGCCGCATCATGCACCGCATCACCCTGAAAGGCGACCGCCCCGCGTAGGCCGGATCCGCCACGGCTAGGAACACGGCGAGGCCTGGTGCGCCTGCTGCTGCGCCTCTTGCAGCTTGCGCCACAAGACCTTGCCGGTGTCAGACTTGGGCAGGCTATCCGTGAACTCGACATAGCGCGGCACTTTGTAGGCGGCCATGCGCGTGCGGCACCAGGCGATCATGTCCTGCTCAGTGACCGTGTCCCGGTATTCGGGCTTGAGCACCACAATCGCCTTCACCGTCTCGCCCCGCTTCGGGTCCGGCATTCCTACGATGCACGCTTCGCGCACGGCTTCGTACTCGTACATCATGTTCTCGATTTCGGCCGGCCATACCTTGTAGCCCGAGGCATTGATCATGCGCTTGAGCCGCTCGCGCATGAAGAAGTAGCCGTCTGCGTCGACATTGGCCAGGTCGCCGGTGCGCAGGAAGCGCTTGCCGTCCAGCTCGATAAAAACCTGCCGATTGGCGGCCTCATTGCGCCAGTAGCCCAGCATGACCTGCGGGCCATGGGTCACCAGCTCGCCCACCTCGCCAGCCGGCAGTTCGCGCAGCGTGGCCGGATCGATAATGCGCGAATCCACGCCGGGCCCAGGCAGCCCCAGGCACTGCCGCTTGCCGCGCTGCGGGGGGTTGGCATGCAGGAACGAGGCGGTCTCCGACAGGCCGTAGGCCTCGTTGTACTGGATGCCGTAGCGTTCATACAGCATGGAGGCGATGGCCTCGGGCATGGCCGCGCCGCCGCCGCACAGCGTGGCCAGGCTTTCCAGCCGGCGTTCGCCTACGCCCGGTTGGCTGAAAAAGTCGATCACCATGGCCGGCGGCGCCGACCAGGCCGACACGCGATACTTCTCCATGACGTGCGCCGCCGCGCGCGCGTTCCAGCGCGGCATCATCACGATGGTCGCTCCCAGCACGATGGGTTGGTTCATCATGCCCTGCATGCCCAGCATATGGAACAGCGGTGCCACCGCCAGGAACACCGATTCGGCGTGCAGGCCGCGCCACAGCGACGAGGCCACATTGGCGGCCAGTATGGTCTGGTGGGTATGCATGCAACCCTTGGGCTGGCCGGTGGTGCCCGAGGTGTATGGCAGGACGCACAGGCTGTCCGGCGACGGCGGGGGCGGCAGTTCGCCGCCCCCGCGCGACACGGCGTCCTCGAATCCGGTCAGATTGGCGCCGGCCAGCGCCTGGCGTGGCGCCAGCACCCAGTCGGGCGTTTCGTTGGCCGGCTCCTGCGCCGGCAGCCCATCGGCATAGGCATGCACGATGGCGTGGCGCAGCGCGCCATCCAGGTGCGGCAGGACCCGCGGCAGCAGGTCCTGCGCGACAAAGGCCAGTTCGGCCCCCGTGTCCCGCAGATAATGATCCAGTTCGACGCTGGTGGACATGGCATTGACGGGCACCACCACCGCCCCCAGGCGCGCGATGGCATAGAACGCGGTAACGAACTGCGGACAATTCTGGCTGAACAGCAGCACCCGGTCGCCGTGCCGCACGCCCAGGTGGCCATGCATAAAGGCAGCCAGGCCGTCCACGCGTGACTTCAATTCGCCGTAAGTGCTTATGGCGTCGCAATAGACAATGGCCGCCTTGTCCGGATAGCGCTGTGCCGCCACGTCCAGGAAGTGGCCGAGCGGCATCTGCGGAACGCGTAGCGTGGTGGGCACACCCCTTGGCCAGTAGGGGCTCGGTGCTGCTGCAGCCATGAATTGTCTCCTTTTGCCATCCAGGGCGATGGTCAGATCTTTATGCCGAATTCTTGCAATACTGCCTGCGTGTGCTGGCCCAGCAATGGCGAAGCGGCGACCTCGGGCGAAACCCCGCATTGCCCCGGCAAGCGCACCCACGGCAACGCGCCCACGCCAGCCTGCGACACCTGTGCAAACAACCCCAGGTGCCGCGCCTGAGGGTCTTGAAGCAGGTCGTGCGGGCTGCGGACCCTGCCACACAAGATGTCGTGCGACTCAAGCAAAGCCATCCACGCGTCCGTGCTGCGTTCCCGGATCGCACCAGCCAGCCGCGCATTCAGTTCCGTCGCGCGTGCAATACGCCCGGCGCTGGTCCGCAACGACGCATCGTCGCGCCAGTCGTCCATGCCCAGCACCTCACACAGGCGCTGGAACATGGCGTCGTTGAGCATGCTGATGTAGATCTGGCCGTCTCGGGTGGGGAACAGCCCCGCCGGGGCGTTGAAAACCACCGCGCCGCCATCCGGAAACAATGCCTTGTCGATGATCTGGTACGACTGCAGCGCGGCCGCCACCTGCAGCATCGATACTTCGACATGCCGGCCCCTGCCGCTGAGCGCCGCGCGGTATAGCGCGGCGCTTGCTGCCTGGGCGGCATGCAAGCCGGTGCTCAAGTCCACCAGATACAGCCCGATGCGGCGCGGTTGCCCGGCTGCGTCCTGGTTGGCCCACATGAGCCCGGTTTCCGCCTGCACCGTCGTGTCCAGCGCGGGCCTGGCCGACCGGGGGCCCGTCGCGCCATAACCGGAAACAGACACGTACACCTGTCTCGGTTGCAACGGCGCCAGATCGGCATATCCGATGCCCATGCGTTCCGCCACGCCCGGGCGGAAATTCTGTATGACCACGTCCGCCTGGGCAGCAAGCTGGCGCAACGCCGCCTTTTGGTCGGGGTTGCGGGCATCCAGCACAACGCTTTCCTTGCCGGCATTGAACGCAATGGAGATTGCCGTATGCCCCGCAAGCTGGCGCCCCATGCCGCGGCCCCAATCGCCTGCTGGCGGCTCGACTTTGATGACGCGCGCCCCCTGCTGGCGCAGGATCAACCCGCAGTACGGGCCGGCAATGCCCTGGCTGGCGTCCAGCACGGTCAGCCCCTCGAACAGCGCTTCCTGGATCACGTCAGCGTTCCCTCATATCGATGATCACCTTGCCCACCGACCGCCGCGACAAAGTCGTATCGATGGCAGCCTGCCAATCCTGCAAGACAAAATGCTGGGTGCGGGGCAGCGGCATCGCCGCGCTGGCCAGCGCGCCGGTGATTTTCGCCACGATACTGCGCACCGCACCGGCATACTCTTCGCGCCGGTCTTCCAGACCCCAGCCGATATACACGCCGTAGTTGAAGCCGATCAGCGAGAGGTTCTTGACCAACAGCAGATTCACCGGCGCGCTGGGGATGCGCCCGCTGGCGAATCCGACGGACAGCAGGCGCGCCTGCTGCCGCACGCAGCGCAGCGATGCATCGAACAGGTCGCCGCCCACCACATCGAACACCACGTCCACGCCCTGCTGCCCCGTCAGTGCCTTGACCTCGGCCACCAGGGTGCCAGCATCGGCATCCAAGGCGTGCGCGGCGCCATGGGCAAGCGCCGCCCGGCGCTTCTCTGGGGTACTAGCGGTGGCGATTACGGTTGCGCCCAGGTGCCGGCCAATCTGCACCGCGGCCATGCCCAACGAGCCGCTGGCGCCATGCACCAGCAATGTCTGTCCGGGCCGTAATTCGGCCCGCCATTCAAGCGCCGCCCAGACAGTTGCGTAGGTAATGGGCAGCGCCGCGCCCTTGTCCAGCGGCACCTGGTCCGGCAGCGGATACACCGTTGCGGCGGTGGCGATGGCCTCTTCGGCGAATGCGCCCCAGTCCAGCGCTGCGATGACGCGCTGCCCCGGCTGCACATGGTCGACGTCACTGGCGACCTCAAGGACGATGCCCGCCACCTCCGTGCCCGGCGTGAATGGCAGGGGCGGCTTGCGTTGGTACTTGCCCGAGATGAACAACCCGACTGCGTGTCCCACCCCCGCGTGGCAGACCTGGATCCTGACCTGGCCCGGCCGCAACGCAACGCGCGCGAGCTTCCGCATCGACAACTCGCGCCAATGCCCCCAATGAGTACATACCAGCGCCTGGTAATGCGGGGCGGGCATCATGGGTTCCGGTCCAGGCCGACTTGCTTGATGACCGCGGCCCATTTCGCCAGGTCGGCAGACAGCACGGCGGCGAACTGCCCAGGCGTGTTGCCGATGGCAACCAGATTCAACTCGCCAAAGCGTTGCTGCATTGCCGGCTGGCCGACAATCTCGGCTACGGCCCTCGACAGAGTCTCCACGCGCTGGGCGGGCACGCCGGCGGGGAACAGCAGCCCCATCCACGCATCGGGCTCGAACCCGTTGTATCCGGCTTCAAGAAAAGTAGGCACATCGGGCAGCAGCGGCGAGCGCGCACTGCCCGTAATGGCCAGCGGCTTGAGCGTGCCCGCCTTGATGTAGGGCATCGCCGTGCCCACCGCGATAAAACCGAACTTGACGTGCCCGGCGATCATATCGGTGGCCAGCGGCGCCCCGCCCTTGTAGGCAACATGGTCCATCTTCAAGCCCGCTTCCTGCTTGAGCAGTTCACCCAGGATGTGGCCCGTGGTGCCCGCGCCATACGACCCGTAGAAGTACTGGCCGGGATTTTCCTTGACCAAGGCGACCAAGCCGCTGAACGTCTGCGCCTCGAAGCCGGGATATACCGCCAGGATCGTGGATGAATAGGCCACCTGGCTGACAGGTGCGAAATCGGTGATGGGGTCGTAGGAAAGATTCTTGTACAGTGCCGGATTCTGCACGTGCGCGGTATACGTCAGCAGCGCCGTGTAGCCGTCCTTGTCGGCGTTGGCCACGTACCGAGTGCCTATCTCGGTGCCGGCGCCGGGCTTGTTCAGCACGATCACCGGCTGCCCCCACTTCTGCGTGAGTTCGGCCCCCACCAGGCGCGCGACAGCGTCATTTACATTGCCGGCGGCAGAAGGCACAACAATAGTAATGGGGCGTGAGGGATAGACATCGTCGGCTCCTCGCACGGAGCCCACGGCACCCAACATTGCCACGGCCAGCAGCCATGCCATGCAGTCCCTCGGACGAGTGAATTTCCCGATGATTGCGGACATGCCTGATCTCCTTTATAGATATGAATATGTCCGGCGCCGGCGGCCTGCAGTCCTGACTCAGCCCGGCGCTTCCATCGCGCGCGCGATGATCTCCTTCATGATTTCGTTGGCGCCGCCGTAGATCTTCCCGACGCGTGCATCGGCATACATTCTGGCGATGGGATATTCCGTCATGTAGCCGTAGCCGCCATGCAACTGCAGGCAATCATCGATGACCTGGCAAAGCGTGTCGGTAGTCCACCATTTGGCCATGGCGGCGGTCGGAATATCCAGTTCCCCGCGCTGCAGCCGCATGACGCAGTCGTCGACGAAGGTGCGGGCAATGGTGGCGTGGGTCTGGCACCTGGCGAGCGTGAAGCGGGTGTTCTGCAGCGCCATCAGGCGGTCGCCGAATACCTGCCGCTGCTGCGCATAGGCCGTGGTGTCCGCGATGGCCCGGTGCATGCCGGCCACCGCCGACACCGCGATCAACAGGCGTTCCTGCGGCAACTGCTGCATCAGCTGCGCAAAGCCGCGGCCCTCTTCGCCGCCCAATAGATTGGCGCATGGCACCCTCACGCCATCGAAAAACAGCTCCACGGCATCGATGGTTTTCTGTCCCAGCTTGGCCAGCGGTGGGCCGCGCCGGAAACCGGGCAGGTCGCCGGTCTCGACCACTACCAGCGACATGCCCTTGGCGCCGGCGACGCGATCGGTCTTGACGGCGACGATCACCAGGTCGGCGTGGTAGCCATTGGTAATGAATGTCTTGGCTCCGTCGATGACATAGTCGTCGCCTTGGCGCACGGCAGCGGTGCGGATACGCTGCAGGTCGGTGCCGGCGCCCGGCTCGCTCATGGCGATGGCACCCACCCATTCGCCGGACGCCATGCGCGGCAACCAGCGCTGCTTTTGCGCTTCGGAGCCATAGGCCAGGATGTAGTGGGCCACGATGCCGCTATGCACGTTGATACTCAGGCCGCCTGCCAGGGCGGCCGCCTGCGCTTCGCAGATCGCGGCATCGTGCAGGAAGTTTCCGCCGCCGCCGCCGTAGGCCTGCGGAATGCTGGCGCACAGCAGGCCGGCCCTGCCCGCCCGCTGCCAGATGTTGCGGTCGGCATGCCGCTGAGCGGCCCATCGTTCTTCGTGGGGCAGGCACTCGTGCTCGAAAAATCGCCGGGCCGTGTCGCGGACCTGCTCGATCTCGGCATCCACCCAGGGCCGCGCCGCGTTCACGGCCGGCCTCCGCCGCACACCAGTACCTGGCCGCTGATGTAATCGGACTCGGGAATGCAGAACAGATACACCGCCCCTGCCGCCTCGGCGGGCGTGCCGGCGCGGCCCAGCGGAATCGTGGCTTCGGCATTGCGCAGGTTCTCTGGGGCCACGCCCACGTGTATCTTGCGGCCTTCCACGTCGATACTGGCATCGGCGTCGGCGGGCGCCTCGGTCAGGCGGGTCTTTATCAGGCCGAACGCCACGCTGTTCACATTGACGTTGTAGCGCCCCCATTCCTTGGCCAGCGCCTTGGTCAGCCCGGTGATGCCGGCCTTGGCCGCGGCATAGTTGGCCTGGCCCGCGTTGCCGTACACACCGGACGTGGACGAAATGTTCACCACCTTGCGGTGCCTGCGTACTCCTTCGGCCTTTTCGCGCTTGGCGGTCTCGCGCAGGTAGCCGGACGCCGCCCGCAATATCCGGAACGGCGCCGTCAGGTGCACCGCCAGCATGGCATCCCATTGCTCGTCGCTCATTTTCTGGATGACGTTGTCCCAGGTGTAACCGGCGTTGTTCACGATGATGTCGAGACCGCCGAATTGCTCCAGCGCCTGGCCGACGAAGCGTTCGCCAAAACCTGCCTCGGCAACACTGCCAGTGCATACGCAAGCCTGCCCGCCCGCGGCGCGCACGTCGCGGGCGGTTTGTTCGGCAGGTCCGGCATCCAGGTCGTTGATGACCACGCTGGCCCCCTCGGCCGCCAGCTTCAGCGCGATTTCCCGGCCGATGCCCCGGCCCGACCCCGAAACCAGCGCCACTTTTCCTTCCAGCTTTTTCTGCATGATGCTTGCCTTCATATCCACCCGCCGCCTCAGGCGGCTTGATACAGGGTAACGACGCACGCGCCGCCCAGCCCCAGGTTGTGCTGCAAGGCAATGCGCGCCCCTTCCACCTGGCGCTGCTGGGCCCGGCCCGTCAACTGCCAGTAGAGTTCGGCGCATTGCGCCAGTCCGGTAGCGCCCAGCGGATGTCCCTTCGACAGCAGGCCGCCCGACGGATTGGTGACCACGCGCCCGCCATAGGTGTTGGCGCCTTCCAGGATGAAACGCTCGGCAGTGCCTTCCGGGGTAAGCCCCAGGGCCTCGTAGCTGATCAGTTCGTTGGCCGTGAAGCAATCATGCAGCTCCACCACGTCCACGTCGGCAGGGCCGATTCCTGCCATTTCGTATACCTGGCTGGCGGCCGATACCGTCATGTCATAACCCACCAGCTTGCGCATGTCGCCGCTCTCGAAGGTGCTGGCGGTATCGGTGGTCATGGCCTGCGCCGCGATGCGCACGCGGCGGTCCAGCTTGTACCGGCGCGCGAAGTCTTCGGAGCACACCACCGCCGCCGCCGCGCCGCATGTGGGTGGGCAGCACTGGTAGCGGGTCAGCGGGTCGAACACCGTGGGAGATGCCATTACCTCTTGCAGCGACAGCACGTCGCGAAACACGGCCAACGGGTTGCGCGCGGCGTGCTGGCGGGCTTTTACCGATATCCGGGCGAAGGTGTCGGGACGTATGCCGTGCTCTTGCATATAGGCTCGCCCGGCCCCTCCGAAGAACTGCGCGGCACGCGGCGCGTGCGCGTCGTACCCTTGCAGGGCCGTCATCGTATCGGCGAACCGCGCCACGGGCGACGGACGATCGTCATATTTTCCCTTCAGCGCGCCCGGCGTCATCTGCTCGAACCCCAGGGCCAGCGCACATTCGGCCACGCCGCTTTCCACCGCCTGGCGCGCCAGGAACAGCGCACTGGACCCCGTGGCGCAGTTGTTATTGACGTTGAATACCGGTATGCCGGTCAGGCCGGCGCCGTACACCGCGGCCTGCCCAGCCGTGGAATCGCCGTACACGTACCCCACATAAGCCTGCTGGACGCTGTCGTAGGCCAGTCCGGCGTCTTCAAGCGCCAGCCTGGCCGCCTGCGTCCCCATGGCGTCATAGGGCGCGCTGGCGCCCGGCTTGGTGAAAGGGATCATTCCCGCACCGATGACGAACACCGGCCGTTGTTGTCGAGCCATCCTGGTTCCTTGTCTCTGGGCACGGCCCGCGGGCCGCGTCATTCCAATACGATGTTCGCGTCTTTCACGATGCCCGCCCAGTACGGCATGTCGGCCTCGATCACGGCGGCGAACGCTTCAGGCGTGTTGCCCACGGGGGTCAACCCCATGCTGCGCAGGCGGCCATTCACCTCGTCGGTACGGACGATTTCCTGTACTTGATCCGACAACTTGTCCACGATGGACGCGGGCGTGCCCGCGGGCGCGAACACGCCGAACCAGCCATTGGGCTCGAAGCCTTTCATGCCCGCTTCCTGGAAAGTGGGCACGTCGGGCAACTGCGGATGCCGCTGCGTGCCGGTAATGGCCAGGATTTTGATGCGGTCGGAGGTCAGGTTGGCATTGAAGGACGACACGTCCACGAATGCCGAGGCCACTTGCCCGCCCAGGATGCTGGTGGTAAGCGGCGCCGCCCCTTTGAAGGGCACGGCCGTGATCTGTGTGCCCGTCATCAACTTGAACATCTCGCCATGCATGTGCGAAGACGTGCCATTGCCGTAATTGCCATAGTGATACTTGCCAGGGTTCGTCTTGGCCAATGCCACGAACTGCTGCAGCGTATCCGCGGGAATGTCCTTGTGCACCACGAACAGGTCCGACGAGCGCGCCACTTCGCTGACCGGGACGAGGTCTTTGCGCGCGTCATAAGGAATGTTGTCGTACAGGGCCGGCGTCTGAATCAAAGCCGTAATCGCCAGCAGCAGAGTATGGCCGTCGGGCTGAGCCTTGGCCACCTGGTCGTTGCCCACGATACCGCTGGCGCCGGGTTTGTTTTCCACGATGACCGGCACGCCCAGCCTTTCGCCCAGGTGCTTGCCGACCAGCCGGGCAATGGTGTCGGTGCCCCCGCCAGCCGGATACGGCACGACCAGATTGATGGGCCTGGACGGATACCCGGCAGCATCTTGCGGCGCGGCCAGGGCCGGCGCCGTGGCGCAAGCCAGCCCAACTGCTCCACACAGCAATGCCGTCCACATGCGACGCGCAGTATTCATGTCTTGTCTCCCTGCTCCCTCCGGAATGCCGGGGCAGCTTATGTAGGAATGGATCTGATCAGCCAACCGCGAGAGGCAGTGTAGGCAGAGGGACAAGGGCGGACAATGGCGGTAGCAACCAATGCCATTGGCAAGAACGATCAATGCGGCACGGCCGGCTTCAGATTGGTTTCGCGGTACATGCCCGGCGCCAGGCCCGTCCAGGACTTGAAGGCGCGGTGGAAAGTACTGGCTTCGGAAAAACCCAGCCGGGCGGCGACATCGTTCAGGGTCAGGTGGGGCCTTGCCAGCAACTGGATGGCCGCATCGCGGCGCAGGTCATCCTTGATGCCCTGGAAGCTCTGGCCTTCGGCCTTCAGGTGCCGGCGCACGGTCTGCGGGGTCATGCCCAGATGCTGGCTAACTTCGACCAGTGTCGCGCCTTCCACCATGGCGCGCTGCCGCAACAGGCGGCGTATGCGTTCGGTGAGCCGGCTGCGATCGCGGTATTTGATGACCAGGTTGCCCGGCACTTCGCGGATGAAGGTTTGCAAGCTTTCGGGTGTTTGCACCACAGGAAGATCCAGCCAATGGGCCTCGAATTCAAGTGAGGCGCGCTTGCCCGTATTGCGAACCCGGGTATGCATTAAGCGTTCGGCCTCGCTGCGGTAGCCCCGGGCGCTGGGCACGCCCACGCACAACACGGGAATCCGCCTTGCGGTCAGCCACGACATCACGCCATACGACAGGAAGCAGAAACTGCGCATGGCGTAGCTTTCCAGGGTATCGACATGCCCGCCATGGTGGTCGACCTGGATCCGGGCCACGCCTTCCAGCACCACCAGCCTGGGCGTGAACGCCCGCAGCAGCGGGCGATACAGGCCCAGCCCCGTCCGGATGGCCTCGCCCAGTGTGCGGTAATGGATCAGTTGGCTGCAGATCTGGACGAAGCTGCCGGGACGCACCGGGTGAGGTGTCAGGCCCCACAGTTCATCGTGGGTCAGCCTGGCCAATACCCGCATCAACTGCGCGTACTGCGCCTGCGTCACGCGCGAGCGGGGCGCCTCGAGCAGCGCCGGGGAAATGCCGGCACGCCACAGCACGGCGGGAATATCCAGGCCCAGCTTGCGCGCACCCTGGATAATCTGTTCGACCTGCGTGATGGCGACGGTATGCTCGGCTATCGGGCCGTGGGAATCAAAGGCGGCAGGCATCGGCATGGCGTCACGGCGGCTCCCCAATGATCAGCGTGCGGGCGTGGCCCAGTATACCCGCCGCCCGCCTGCGCGGCGGACCGGGTTTCAGCCCGCAGCACCTGCCTTGCGCAGGGCCTCGATCTTGCCGGCGCCATAACCCAGGCCGCCCAGTACTTCGTCGGTGTGTTCGCCGGGCGCGGGGGCCGGCAGGCGGATATCGAACCGGAAGCCGCTCATGCGCACCGGACAGCCCAGCTGGGCGGTGCCAGCGGCGATGCGTATCATGCCGCGCGACTCGAAGTGTGCATGATCCAGCACTTCGTGCAGATGCATGACGGGCGTCACGCAGCATTGCGTGCCCTGCAATTTGTCGCGCCACCAGGCGAGGTCCTGGGCAGCGATCAATTGTTCTAATTGATGCCGCACCCAGGCATTGCCCGGATCTTCATACGTGCGGTGCAGGTCGATCAAGTCGTGCCGGCCGGCCGCCTGGCAAAACGCGGCCCAGAATTTCTTCTCGAGCGCCGCGACGGCCAGATAACGCCCGTCGCGCGTGGCGTAAAGTGCGTAGCAAGGCAAGGCACCGGTAAGTTTCGCCCCGCCCGTGGGCGGGGCCTTGCCATTCTGATTCACCGCGGCCAGCGGCAGCATGGCATGCGCCAGAATGCCATCGGCGATGGCGATGTCTACATAACGCCCCTGCCCCGTGCGGGCGGCATCGAACAGGGCGGACAATATACCCATGACCGACACCATCGAGCCTCCCAGCAGGTCGGCCATCGGCACATTGGACAAGCCTGGCGCCACGCCCGACGATCCCAACTGGTCGGCCACGCCGGCCAGGCTGCAATAGTTCAGGTCGTGGCCCGGCTCGTCGCGCAGGGGGCCGGTCTGGCCGTAGCCACTGATGCTGCAGTACACGATGGCCGGATTGCGGGACCGTGCCGCCTCGTAGTCCACGCCCAGCCGGGCCATCACCCCGGGCCTGAAGCCTTCGATCAGGATATCGGCCGTCGCGCATAGGTCGAGCAATGCCTGCACGCCGGCCGGCGTTTTCAGGTTCAGCCGGATGCCCCGCTTGTTGCGGTTCACCAGGGAACGCACCGGCTCGGCCGCGTAATCGCCCGCGCCGGTGTCTTCGATCTTGATGACATTGGCGCCCAGGTCGGCCAGGTGCATGCCCGCGACGGGCCCCGGAAGCAGGCGGGTCAGGTCCAGCACGGTAACCCCGGCCAGGGGCGGGCGGTGGACAGAGGCCGGGCTGGTGGCCGGGGGCTGCGGTGGCATCATGCTGTCAACGGGAGAAGTCGAGGCGTGATGCAGTCTATGGCCCGGCTGGCGCGCCGGGCAATGGCGCGGGCGGTCACCGCCCTTGGCAAAAACGCTCAGGACGCAGTGCGGGTGCCAGGCACCGAGGGGGGCACGCGCCGTTGCAACAGAACGGGGTCAGGCACGCAAGGTGCCTGACCCCTGAACCCGACGCCCGGGTACCCGCTTCAGAAAGCCGGCACCACCGCGCCCTTGTACTTTTCCTGGATGAATTGCTTCACCTCGGGCGAGTGCAGGGCGTTGACCAGTTTCTTGATGGCGGGAGCGTTTTTATTGTCGTCGCGCGTGGCCACGATGTTGGCGTAGGGGGAGTCGGCGCCTTCGATGAACAGGGCATCTTTGGTGGGCACCAGGCCGGCTTCCAGCGCGTAATTGGTATTGATGAGCGACAGCGCCACGTCATCGAGCGCGCGCGGCAACATGGCGGCTTCGAGTTCGCGGAACTTCAGGTTCTTGGGGTTCTCGACGATATCCAGCGGCGTGGCCACGATGTTGGAGGGATCTTTCAGCTTGATCAGGCCTTGCTTCTGCAGCAGCAGCAAGGCGCGGCCGCTGTTGGACGGGTCGTTCGGGATGGCCACGGTGGCGCCCGCGGGCAGGTCGGCCACCGATTTGACCTTGCGCGAGTAGCCGCCGAAGGGCTCGACGTGCACCAGACCCACCGATACCAGCTTGGTGCCGCGGTCTTTGTTGAAGGTGTCCAGGTAGGGCTGGTGCTGGAAGAAATTGGCGTCCAGCTCTTTGTCGGCCAGTTGCAGGTTGGGCTGCACGTAGTCGCTGAACACTTTGATGTCCAGTTCGACCCCTTCCTTGGCCAGTGCCGGCTTGACCACTTCCAGGATCTCGGCGTGGGGAACCTGGGTGGCGCCCACTGTCAGCTTTTCGGCCTGGGCCGCGCCGGCCAGGAAAAAGGCGGAAGCCAGCAGGGCCGTCCGGGCAAGAAAGAAGCGCATACAAGTAACCTCGTGGAATGGGGGCTGAAGCGGCCGCCAGGGCCGTGTGGGCCGCGGCCGTTGCAAAAACGCCCCCAATTTACCTGATTAGAGGTTATTTTGTCGGGCATATGGTCATGGGTGCTGGGTATAAGTAATTCGCCCGGACTACAATCTGCCGTATGCTTGCCCTGGCAGCGCCGAGCCCGCGCCGGCGCAGGCATTTTCCTTTTTTACTCTTTACCTTAATAGCCGAGCTCTCACGCCATGACCGACACCCCCGACCCTGCCGCCGTTTCGTCGCCCGCAATCAAGGCGGCCGTTCTTTCCGAAGCGCTGCCGTATATTCGACGATTCCATGGCAAGACCATCGTGGTGAAATACGGCGGCAATGCCATGACCGAAGAGCGCCTGCAACGCAGCTTCGCGCACGACGTGGTACTGCTGAAGCTGGTGGGCCTGAACCCGGTGGTGGTGCATGGCGGCGGCCCGCAAATCGACGACGCGCTGCGCCGCATCGGCAAGCAGGGCACGTTTGTGCAGGGCATGCGCGTTACCGACGCCGAGACCATGGAAGTGGTCGAATGGGTGCTGGGCGGCCAGGTCCAGCAGGACATCGTCATGATGATCAACGAGGTCGGCGGCAAGGCCGTGGGCCTGACGGGTAAAGACGGCATGCTGATCCAGGCCCGCAAGAAGCTGATGGACAACAAGGACAACCCCGACGAGCCGCTGGACATCGGTTTCGTGGGCGACATCACCCAGGTCGAACCCGCCGTGGTGAAGGCCTTGCAAGACGACCAGTTCATTCCGGTGATCTCGCCCATTGGCTATGGCGAAGACGGCACGGCATACAACATCAATGCCGACGTGGTGGCCGGCAAGATGGCCGAGGTGCTGGGCGCCGAGAAACTGCTGATGATGACCAACACACCGGGCGTGCTGGACAAGGGCGGCAAGCTGCTGCGCAGCCTGTCGGCCCAGACCATCGACGAACTGTTCGCCGACGGCACCATCTCGGGCGGCATGCTGCCCAAGATCGCCTCGTCGCTGGATGCCGCCAAGAACGGCGTGAACTCCGTGCACATCGTCGACGGCCGCGTGCCCCACTGCCTGTTGCTGGAAATCCTGACCGACCAGGGCGTCGGCACCATGATCAGTTCGCACTGATGCAAGTGCATCGCCACTTGCTGCGGCCGGCGGCGCGCCAGCGCCGTTCGCGCCGCATGGCCACGGGCGTGCCCGACCGCCTGTGGCTGTTCGACCTGGACAACACGCTGCACGACACTTCCCATTCGATTTTCCCCCGTATCGACGAGGGCATGACGATGGCGGTGGCCGAATCGCTGGGGGTGGATATCGACACCGCCAACCAGCTGCGCGCCAAATACTGGCACCGCTACGGCGCCACCGTGATCGGCATGGTGCGCCACCACGGCGTGGATGCGGGCGCCTTCCTGCGCCGCAGCCACGATTTCGACGTGAACCCGCTGGTGCGCGCCGAAAAAGCCCTGGCCGCCAAACTGCGCCAGCTGCCGGGCCGCAAGGTGCTGCTGACCAACGCCCCCTTTCATTACGCCCGCGCGGTACTGCGCCGCCTGGGCATCCTGCGCCACTTCGACAGCCTGTGGGCCATCGAGCACATGCGCCTGCATGGCGAATTCCGGCCCAAGCCCTCGCCCGCCCTGCTGCGCTATGTGCTGGCGCGCGAAGGTGTGCCCGCGGCGCGCGCGGTGCTGGTCGAGGACACATTGTCGAACCTGCGGGGCGCCCGCCAGGCGGGGCTGCGCACGGTGTACGTGTACCACCCGGGCACGCCCTTCACCCGGGGCGGCAATACCCGGCCGGGCTATGTCGACTTGCGGGTAAACTCGGTCAGCGACCTGCTGTTGCGCCGCCGCCCCCTGCGCGGCTAACGTCCTGCACACCTTCTTTATTTTTTGTCAGACATGGCAAGCAAACCCGGCGAGCGCAAGACCCAGATACTGCAAACCCTGGCGGAAATGCTGGAGCAGCCGCACGCCGCCCGCATCACCACGGCCGCGCTGGCCGCCCGCCTGCAGGTATCCGAAGCCGCGCTGTACCGCCATTTCGCCAGCAAGGCGCAAATGTTCGAAGGCCTGATCGAGTTCATCGAGGTCAGCCTGTTCACGCTGGTGAACCAGATCATCGCGGTGGAACCGCAAGGCTTGGGCCAGGCCCGCAAGACAGTATCGATGCTGCTGACGTTTTCGGAACGCAACAAGGGCATGACGCGGGTGCTGACCGGCGACGCGCTGGTCACCGAAGACAACCGCCTGCAGGAACGCATCAACCACATCAACGACCGCATCGAAGCTTCGCTGAAGCAGTCGCTGCGGGTGGCTGTCAGCGATGGCGACCTGGCGCCGGACGCGAATATCGCCGCCCACGCCAGCCTGCTGACCCATCTGGTGCTGGGCCGCTGGCTGCGGTACGCGCAAAGCGGATGGCGCGTGGCTCCCACGGCGCACCTGGACGAACACCTGCGCGTGGTGCTGTGACGCGGCGGGCTCGGGCCCGGCCCCGCTGGGGGCCGGCTTCACGCCCGCGCGATCTTCAGCCCTGGCCCATGGCGGGATCGGACACGGAATCCTTGCCGCTTTCCACGCGGCCCGCCAAGCGGCGCGACCACAGTTTGGCGTCGCCGGCGGCAACCGCGAAGTCATACCAGTTGCCGCTGTCGCCCAGCGCCCAGCTCAGTTCGCCGATCTGGCCCGCCTCGACTTGCTGCACCCACGGGCCATCGTTGCGATAAGCCTGGGCCGACACCGAGAATGTGGCGGCCGCCGCGCTGCGGTTGTACAGCTTCACCTGCACTTCCGGCGGTTCGCACAGGCGGTAGCACACCTGTACTTCCAGCCCGGCCGTGGCTTCGTCGCGCAGGTCGCCCATGAACTCGCGGTGGTAGCCATTGGGACCCAGCACCCAGAAATGATAGCGGCCATGATCCATGCCGACGTCGATGGCGTCATCGATCTCCTTGCCGGCTTCGACCATATAGCGGCGCGGAATCTGGTTCAGGTGCAATTTATCGTACACGTGGAACACCGCGCCAGCCTTGCCGCTGTTGGCGAATGCCAGGGTGACCTTGCCGGCGTCGGCATCGGCGCGTGCCGTGGTGTGCAGTTCGTACGGCAAGGCCCGCGACGGACGAGTGCCCGTGTCCGCACGCGGCAGCGCCGGATCGCCGGGCACCGGGATGGGCGGAGCGGCTTCTTGCTGCACCACCAGCTGGTCGGCGGCATCCTTGGTGGTGCGGCCTTCCAGCGTGGGCATGGCTTCGCCGTTCGGGTTGGCGAAGTTGAAGGCCGTGGTCAGGTCACCGCAGATGGCCCGGCGGTAAGCGCTGATGTTGGGCTCTTGCACGCCGAAGCGCTTCTCCAGGAAAAGCAGCGTGGACGTGTGGTCGAACACTTGTGAATTCACCCAGCCGCCGCGGCTCCAGGGCGACACCACCCACAAGGGCACGCGCGGGCCGGGGCCGTACGGCCGGCCGTCGGGCGCCGTGTGCTTGGGCGAGGCAGGCGCGTAATCGTGGTATTCGAAGGCCATCTCGGCATCGCTGAGCGTGGTCTTGCCTGCCAGGCTGCCGTCGTCGCGGCGTGATGGCGCCGACGGCGGCGGCAGGTGGTCGAAGAAGCCATCGTTCTCGTCGTAGTTAATCAGCAGCACCGTGCTGGCCCAGACCTCGGGGTTCGAAGTCAGCGCGTCCAGCACTTCCTGCACGTACCAACCGCCCTGGGCCGGGCTGGATGGGCCCGGGTGTTCACTGTAGGTGGATGGCGGAATCACCCACGATACCGAGGGCAGCGTGCCGTTCTTCACATCGTCGCGCAGGCTTTGCAGGTAGCCATCGGGCATGGTGTTGCCGAAACCCTTGGCCAGCGGGCTGAGCGCGTCGTCGATGGCGGGATCGTAGGCCCGCGACACCGCCGGCAGCGCTACCGGGCGGCGATCGGCCGGCATCGACTCCATGGCCTCGCGCCAGTGGCGGAACGACATCAGCTGGTTGCAGCCGAAGTTGTCGGCCAGGCTCTGGTACACCTTCCAGCTGACCCCGGCTTCCTGCAGGCGGTCTACGTAGGTGGTCCAGGTCCAGCCTTCGGTAGAAGGGCCGACGTCGTTGCCGCCGTTGTACTCGTTGACGATGGCCGCGTAGTTGTCGCCCTTGGGCCCGTTGGTGCCTGTCCAGTAGAACAGGCGGTTCGGGATGGTGCCCGTGTGCATGGAACAGTGGTAGGCGTCGCAGACCGTGAAAGCCTCGGCCAGGGCGCGATGGAACGGCACCTCGGCCTCTTCCAGGTAGCCCATGGACAGCGGCTGCTTGGCCACGGGCCAGCGGTTCAGGCGGCCGTGGTCCCAGGCGGCCTGGGCGTCGGCCCACACATGCGGCGTGCCGCCGGCGCGCTGGGCGTTGCCCTTGCTGCTGTCCAGGTGGTAGGGGGTTTCGGTATTGCCGTTGGCATCGGTCTGGTAGAACACATTGCTGCCATTGGCCAGCGGAATCGGAAAGCGGTCGCCATAGCCGCGCACGCCGCGGAATGTGCCGAAGTAGCTGTCGAACGAGCGATTCTCCAGCATCAGCAGCACCACGTGCTTGACGTCCTGGATGGTGCCGGTGGCGTTGTTGGCTTCGATGGCCAGCGCGCGGCGGATCGACAGGGGCAGCGTGGACAGCGCCGTCAGCGCGGCGGTGGTACCCAGCGAGGCGCGCAGGAACCCGCGTTTGGAAGGATCAAATGACATGTCGGTTCGATGAAGTCGTGGGTGGAAGTGATCAGGGCGCGGGCGCGCAATTCGCATCGGCGGCGCATTCGGTGGGCGTGCCGCCATCCGGCGGCGGCGCCCCCGGATCGCCGTCGTCGGAATCGCTGCCGCTGCAGCCGGCCAACACTACCGCCAACGACAGGCCCACCGCCCACGCCAGTTTTCGCGTGGCGGACCAACCCTCGGAGCTACTTCGAATCATTGTCTTCTATCGCCTGAAAAGTGCGCGCCCGCGCCCGGTTGGCCGCATGCGCGCACGTTGATCAACCATGGAACATGGTCCAGCGATTTCCGCGGGCAAAGCCCGCCCCTGCCCGAATGCATCGAGCATCGCATTCACTGCGGGAACGGCCCCGCCGGAAAATAGGGCCGGGCCACGGTCATCGGTGCGCAATCCTAGGCGTGAAAAAGTTCACTTTCTTGACAGCGATGGACCGCCGCCGCGCGGATGCGACCATTTGCCGCGTGCCGTGTCTTGTTTTTGTCATGCGGCGCGCCGCGCGCCCGGGATGCGCGGGCCCGGGCATGGCCCGGCGTTGAAATTCTATTAACGCTGGAAAACAAGTTTTACACGCCGATTACCCAGCTTCAGACAACAGGCGCAGGCCGGTGCGCCGGACAAATTCGCCGTAGCTGATGGGCGGCCCCGCCTTCGTATCGGCGCTGTTGGCCTGCCAGTGCACCCAAGACCTGCCCGTGGTGGCGTCGTAAACCACTTTGTACAGGTAGCTGGGCACGGCTACGCCCGCGCCTATCGTTCTGGGCCTGTCGGCATAGACCGGGCCGGTGAACACGTACACATCGCCCGCGGCACGCATGGCGTACTTCCGGGTGTCTTGCTCGATGCGGCTCCAGGGGCCTCCGTTGTGAACCTGGTCCTGCGGCACCATGTTGGCCAGCGAAAAGCTCTGCGCCATGGCCTGCGGGGTGGCCATATCGGCAGCCGGGGCCATGTGCCCGCGGGAAAAGCCCGAGCCCCGGTAGTCGTCCAGTTCGGCCCGTTCGCTGCGCGGAATACGCGCTTCGGCGTAGAAGCGGTCGGTGCGGTCTTGCTGCCGGGCCTGCAGCAGGGACCGCCGGTTCAGGCGTTCCGCCACGAAAACCGGAGTCTTGGTCTGGCCGTTGTGCAGAATGGCGAACGAGGCATAGCACACCTCGCGCAGCTTCTGGCTGGCCGGCACGGCGGGAGGCCGTGCCTGCGGGAAGAATTCCGGGCATTGCGCGAAGGTGGTCTGCGCCTGCGCCCCGGCTGGGGCCGCTACCGGCGCCGCCTGGTTCAAGGCCGGCCACGGCAGCCGCGCCAGGGCTTGTTCCACCGATGCGGGAATACGCCACTGCGGATTCAGCCAATACGTGGCGGCGCCAAAACTCGCCACGGAGGAAAGCAGCAGCGCGCGCAGGAACCGCGCCGCACTACCCGCCGATCGGGCTTGTGCCCTGCGGCCTGGACTGCGTTTTCTTGAAACAGACTTCTTGCGCGGCATGCGACCTATACGTAACTGCTGGCCGCGCTTTGCCGCAGCCTGGATGGCCACCGATTGTAGAGGAGTGACGAATCCGCCACTTCGGTACGCGGCGGAAGCATTCGCGGCCAGGGCTACACGAGCCTGGAACCCGGCACGACCTTGAGCCGCCCTGGCGGGTGTTCATGGGTGTCTGGCTCCCGCCAGGGTGCCAGACACCGCACAATTGAGACCATCGTGACACACAACGGTGTCTGGCACCCTGGCGGGAGCCAGACACCCAGCCATATGCCCGGCGCAGATCGGCGTGATCCATGTTCCCGGCTGGATTCCGCACCCGCCGCCATGCCTGCTCTTGATGGGCCAGCCGCACGCCATAGCAATTTTCGAGAAGACAAGGCGCGCATCCTGAGCGATGCTTGGTGCTTTACACGCCCCTTGAGCGAGATAAGCCGATGCGGATCAAGCTGAACAGTATTTTTGTCGACGACCAGGACAAGGCACTGAGGTTCTACACCGAGGTGCTGGGTTTCCAGAAAAAGCAAGACTTCCCGGCAGGCGAAGCGCGCTGGATTAGCGTGGTTTCCCCCGAGGGCCCGGACGACCTGGAACTGGTGCTGGAGCCCAACAGCCACCCCGCCGCAGCGGCATACCAGGCGGCGCTCAGGAATGACGGCATTCCGGTAACCGCATTCGAAAGCCAGGATATCCAGGCCGAAACGCAGCGGCTGAAAGACCAGGGGGTGGTGTTCACCATCGAACCCACGGCCGCGGGCGCCGTCACCCTCGCCATCTTCGCCGACACTTGCGGGAACCTGATACAGATTTACCAACTGAACGCCTGAACCGCGGCCCCAGACAGGAGAACCGGGATGGACAGCAAGAACACCATTTGCATCTGGTACGACAACGACGCCCTGGGCGCCGCGCAGTTCTATGCCCAGACCTTCCCCGACAGCGCCGTGGGCAGCATCATGTACGCGCCGGGCGATTACCCTTCGGGCAAGCAGGGCAACGCGCTGACGGTACAGTTCACCGTCATGGGCATTCCCTGCGTGGGCTTGAATGGCGGCCCCGCCTTCAAGCATAGCGAAGCCTTTTCGTTCCAGGTGGCCACCGACGACCAGGCGGAAACCGACCGCCTATGGAACGCAATAGTGAGCAACGGCGGCCAGGAAAGCGAATGCGGCTGGTGCAAAGACAAGTGGGGGGTATCGTGGCAGATCACCCCGCGCGTGCTGCTGGAAACGGTAAGCGGCCCGGACCCGGCGGCGGCCAAGCGAGCCTTCGATGCCATGATGACGATGAAGAAAATCGACGTCGCCGCCATCGAGGCCGCGCGCCGCGGGTAAGCCGCGGCGCCTGGGGAATGGGCTACCCCGGCTCCGTCCGGTGCCGGGAAATGCTCATCAGTATTCCGCAGGCGATGCCCATGGTGATCAGCGCCGTTCCCCCGTAGCTCATGAACGGCAGGGGCACCCCCACCACCGGCAGGATGCCCGTTACCATCCCCACGTTCACGAATACGTAGACGAAGATCATCATCGTCAGCGCCCCCGCCAGCAGGCGTCCGAACTGCGACGAGGCCCGCATGGCGATGGTCAGGCCGCGGGCGATCAGCAGCGCGTACAACACCAGCATGGCCACGCCGCCATACAGGCCGAATTCCTCTGCGTACACGGCAAAGATGAAATCGGTGGTGCGTTCGGGGATGAAGTCCAGGTGGGTTTGCGTTCCGCGCATGTATCCCTTGCCGTACAAACCGCCAGACCCCACGGCGATCATGGACTGGATGGTATGGAAGCCCTTGCCCAGAGGGTCGGAACTGGGATTCAGCAGCGTGCAGACCCGCTGTTTTTGATAATCGTGCAGCACCACCCAATCCACTCCGGGCTGGCAGAGCTGGTCTTCATAGTAGATGAGCGTGCCGACGCTGAGCACGCCCACCACGGCCAACGGCACCAGCAGCTTGAATGACAGCCCGGCGAAATAGATGACGAAGAAGCCCGCGCCGAACACCAGCAGCGCCGTGCCCAGGTCGGGCTGCAGCACGATCAGCCCGAAGGGGGCCGCCAGCATCGCCGCCGCCACCAGGAAGTCGCGGATGCGCACTTCGCCTTCATGCCGCTGGAAATACCACGCCAGCATCAGCGGCACCGCGATCTTCAGCATTTCGGATGGCTGGATGCGCGCGACGCCCAAGTCCAGCCAGCGCGTGGCGCCCTTGCTGGTTTCGCCGAAGAATTCCACGCCCAGCAGCAGCACCACGCCCACCAGGTAGAACGGCAGGGCCAGCCGCATCAGCATTTTGGGGGGTATGAGGGCCACGGCCCACAGCGCGCAGAACGCAATCAGGAAATTGCGCGATTGCTCGGCAAAGCGCCAGTCGGTGCTGCCCACGGCCGAATGCATGATGGTGAGCCCCAGCGCGGCGAACAGCAGCAGGATGACCAGCAACGGCCAGTCGAACGCGAGGAACACGCGTGCCAGCAGGGCGCCCAGGCGCTTCATGGTTTGTCTCCGCGCGGGGCCGACTCGAACAGGTCTGTCAGGTCGGACAAGGCCGGCGCCGTGGAAGGCCGCGTGGTGGCAGTGGGCGGCCGGGGAGCGGGCGCGGCCTTGGACGCTGGCCGCG
>NZ_JAJMLX010000340.1 GCF_020991325.1 Bordetella petrii
CGGCGGGAGCCGCTCCATGGCTGGGCGTGGCCGCCTGCGCAGCTGGCCGCGCGGCGGCCTGCAGATGCACGGGCAATACCAGCGTGAACACGCTGCCCGCGCCCGGCGTGCTGCCCACCGACACGGTGCCGCCCAGCAGCTGGGCAAGATCCCGGGCAATCGACAGCCCCAGGCCCGTGCCGCCGAACTTGCGGTGCGTGCTGCCATCCGCCTGGCGGAACGCCTCGAAAATCAGGGCCTGCTGCTCTTCGGGTATGCCTATTCCCGTGTCTTTCACCGCGAACGCCAGGCTGTCGGCGCCCGTGCGCGACACGCGCAGGCTGACCGAACCCCGGTCCGTGAACTTCAGCGCGTTCGACAGCAGGTTCTTCAATATCTGTCCCAGGCGCATGGGGTCGGTCTGCATGCGCGCGGGCACATCCGGGTCGACAACCAGTTCCAGGGCCAGGCCCTTCTGTTGCGCCAGGGGGCGCAACGGATCCAGCAGGCCCTGCAGCATCGGGGCGACCTGCACCGGTTCCGGGTCCACCTGCACCTGCCCCGCCTCGATCTTGGCCAGGTCCAGGATGTCGTTGATCAGCGCCAGCAGGTCCGTGCCGGCGGCATAGATCGTGTGCGCATACTTGACCTGGTCGGTGCTGAGATTGCCAGGCTTGTTCTCCGCAAGCAGCTTGGCCAGGATCAGCGTGGAATTCAGCGGGGTACGCAGTTCATGGCTCATGTTGGCCAGGAATTCGCTCTTGTACCGGCTGGCCAGTTCCAGTTCGCGTGCTTGTTCCGTCAGCACCCCCTGGGCCCGCAGCAGCTGTTCACGCTGGTGTTCAAGATGCTTGGTCTGCTCTTCCAGGTGCACGTTGGTTTGTTCCAGCTCGGTCTGCTGGACTTCCATCCGGGCCTGGGATTCCTGCAGCATGCGGCTTTGCTGCTCCAGCTCTTCGTTGCTGACGCGCAACTCTTCCTGCTGGGTCTGCAGCTCTTCGGACTGACGCTGCGTTTCTTCCAGCAGGGCCTCCAGGCGCGAACGGTCGATACCCGCCCGCACCGCCACCGCCAGCGTCTCCGAGGCGCGCTCCAGCAAGTTGCGCTCGGCGTCGTTCAGGCGATGGTTCAGGCCCAGTTCCAGCACCGCATATACCCGGCGATTCAGCACGGCGGGCACCAGCACCAACTCCAGGGGGTCGGACTTGCCGATAATGGAAGCCAGTTGCAGGTGGCCGGGCGGCACATCTTTTACATGGATCAGCTGGCGCGAACGCACCGCCTGCCCGGCCAGCCCTTCGCCCGGCAGCAAGGTTTGCGCAAGGCGCTCGCCGGGCAACGCATACCCTCCGAACAGCCGCAGGCTGCCATCGCGTTCGTCCACCAGGTAGCCCGCGCCGACCTCGGCCCTAAGGTACGTTGCCAGGGATTCCAGCGCGCGCTCGCCAATCTCTTCGATACGGTGGTCGCCCTGAAGCTTCATGCTTACAGCGGATAGCCCGGTATTCACCCACGCCTGCTCGGCCTTGAGCCGGTACTCGCGCGCCGTCATCCCCGCCGACGCAAAAATCAGGACCAGCAAGAACGCCGAACCTGCCCAGGAATAATAGGCCGACGCCACCGCAGCATCTTCCCAGGCCTGCCTGCGGGTATCCAGCAGCTCACTCTGCTGCGTGTACAGGTCGCCGATCAGGTCGCGCAGGCGGTCCATGGCGTCCTTGCCCGTATCGGTGCGCACAATGGTCATGGCCGCGTCGGCCTGGCCCGTCATGCGCAAGTCCACCGTCTGGCTCAGTTCCGCCAGCTTCTGGCGCGCAATGGTTTCGATTTCGCGCAACAGTTCGACCTGGGCGGGGTTCTCGCTGGCGGAAGCTTTCAGATCCGCCAGGCGCTGGTCCATCAGGCCCAGCGCACGGCGGTAGGGCTCCAGATAGCGCTCGTCGCCGGTCAGCAAATACCCGCGCTGGCCGATTTCCGCATCTTTCAATGAGGCGTTCAACAGGCTCAGGTGCCGCATGGACTGTGACGCGCGATTGATTCCGTCCACGGCGTCCGCGCGCGCGTCCGAGGCCTGCACATTGACGAACGCGATCAGCAGGGTCGTCAGGGCCGCCAGCACAAAGCCGATGAGCAGCGGCCTGGGAAAGGCGAAACGGGCCGTGTACGGCGTAGAGCGAGATGAAGGCATCAGATGAGAGGGATTCTAAGATTGGGCCTGCGCAAATATAACGGGTGCAGCCCGCCACGTTTGCGCGGCCGCGTCCGAGCGCGGGAAGAGATACGCCGAAGCGCATCAAAGTACGGGTAAACCCCTGGCCGAGAACCCCGTGGGCGGATGCCCGAAAGCCTGGACGCCCAGCGCCGCGGCGTCCTGCTGTGGTTTTTTGCCGACGCGCCTTGAGTTCGTCGATCCAAACCGGGGATTCGTCGAAAAACAGATCGTTTTTCGGTCGGCTGGTGGAACAATATGCACACGAAAAAAACGTCTGCATAACCCGTCGTCAGCCGCAGCCGGCCCACTCCGCCCGCCGCGCACACCCGCACAGGACACCCGATGAAACGACGCGCCATTTCCCGGACCGGGATTAGATCCCTGTGCGTGCCAGTATTGTGGTGGCCTGATGACACCGGGCCAGGCGAGCGTCGGGCAGCCAGCCCGTTGCTGTCCGCGCTGCTGATGCTGGGTTGGCTGGCCACACCCACGGCGTACGCCGCCACGATGGACTGCCCGGCCGCCAGTTCCTCGCCCAATGACCAAATCACGTGCACCATCAACGCCGACCAGGGCGGCGCGGGCGCGCAGATCACGGTCGACTTCACGGCCCCGGCCGGCACCGGCAACAATATCGGCAGTTACGGCGGCAACTACACCGTCAACAACCTGGCGAACCTGCAGCCCGCCTCTCCGCAGGCGGGCCTGCTGGTCCGCCTGAAAGGCGGCGTGGGGTCCAGCGACACGTCCAACGACGCCACGGGCGGTGGCAATGGCGGCAACATTACCATCACCAATAGTGGATCGATCAGCGTCAACACCACTCCCACCTCCAGCAGCCAGGGCAATGCCCCGGGCATCTGGGACGACGCGGGCGCGCAGTTCGGCATCTACGCTGCATCGGTGGGCGGCAATGGCGCCGACGCCAACCAGACGAGCGTGGGCGGGGGCAACGGCGGCAACGGCGGACCGGCCTCTGCCATCACCATCGGCAACAGCGGCACCATCCAGGTATCCAACCTGACCTACGGGGGCGTGGGAATCTATGCCGCGGGCATCGGCGGTCTCGGCGGCGTCCAGGACAAGGCACTGTCGGGCGACCAGAACGGCGGCAACGGCGGCAACACCAGTACGATAGGCATCACCAACAGCGCGTCGATCACGGTCAGTTCCAGCAATGCCTCGCGCTATGCCTGGGGTATCGGGGTCGAATCCATCGGCGGCAACGGCGGCGACTTCAACGGCAATGGCGGCGAACCCGGCGGAGTCCATACCTCGTCACCCAGCAACATCGCCAACAGCGGCGCCGTGACGGTCCAGGTCAATGGCGGATCGGGATTCGCCAACGGGGTGCGCGGCTTGTATATCGCGAACCAGGGCGGCGACGGCATCACGTCCGAAGACGGCAGCGACAATGGCGGCGCGGGCGCCAATGCCACCGGCCTGACCGTAACGAATTCTGCTGCCGTCACCGTCGAAACCAGCAGTTCGCTCGCCGCGCCCACCGGACTGGCGGCCATATCCGGCGGTATCGTGATGATCGCCCGTGGGGGCGACGGGGGCGAAAGCGCCCAGACGACCAGCAACACGTCCGGCCAGCGAGGCGGCGTGGGCGGTTCGAACCCCTACACGTCCACCATCACGATGAACAGCGGCTCTGCCATCACCACTTCGGGCGATTACCTGCCCGGCGTGGTGCTGCTCAGCCAGGGCGGCAACGGCGGCGCCGGACGCGAGGACGCCGACGGCGGGGACGGCGGCTATGGCGGCATCGTGAATATCTCCATGAACGGCGATGCCAGTATCGCCACCAGCGGCGTGCAATCCCACGGGATAGCCGTGCGCAGCGCGGGCGGCGGTGGCGGCGGCGTGCAGACCAGCAGCGGCCTGGTCGACTTCACCGCGGAAAACGCCGGCACCGGCGGCGTCGGCAAAGATGTCACGATCGACACGGGCGGCGGCACGATTACTACCTGGGGTGCGAATTCCATCGGCATGCTGGCGCAGTCGATGGGCGGCTTTGGCGGCGGCACCACGTCCAATTTCGAGTTCTTCGGCGATGCAGGGACGACCGCCGGCGATGGCGGCTCGCCAGGTAGCGTCACGGTCGACAGCCTGACCCAGGTAGCGACCAACGGCGCGTCCGCGCATGGCATCGTGGCCCAGTCGCTCGGCGGCGGCGGCGGCGCGGCGGG
>NZ_JAJMLX010000341.1 GCF_020991325.1 Bordetella petrii
GGCGGCGCAGGCCGGCCAGCAGCGCCAGGGCATTCAGGGTGGCGCCCAGCCCGATGGCCAGGGCCAGGCCGGCATGCGCCAGCACCGGCACCAGGGCCAGGTTCATCAATTGGGTGGCAATCAGCACCATGATGGCGATCTTGACGGGGGTGCGGATGTCTTGCTGGGCATAAAAGCCCGGTGCCAGGATCTTCACGCCCAGGATGCCGATCAGGCCGGCAGAATAGGCCATGACGGCCATGCGGGTCTGGGCGACGTCCTGGGCCTGGAAGGCGCCGTAATGGAACAGTGTGGCCACCAGTCCGTCGGACAGCAGGGCCAGGCCCATGGCGGCGGGCAGGCCCAGCAGCAGCACCAGGCGCAGGCCCCAGTCCAGCAGGGCCGAGTACGCCGCGCTGTCTTGCCGCGCGTGGGCGGCGGACAGGCTGGGCAGCAGCACGGTGCCCAGCGCCACTCCCAGCAGGGCGGTGGGGAATTCCATCAGGCGATCGGCGAACGACAGCCAGGTGACGCTGCCGGGAGTCAGCCAGGTAGCGATATTGGTGTTGATCAGCAGGGATATCTGCGCCACGGATACCCCCAGGGTAGCCGGCGCCATCTGCTTCAGGATGCGCTGCACGGTGGTGTCGGCCCAGGCCTGCCGCACGTTGGTGAACAGGCGGGGCACCAGCCCCAGCCGCGCCAGCGCCAGCCATTGCACGGCCAATTGCGCCACGCCGCCCGCCATGACGCCGATGGCCAGCGCGTAGATGGGCACGTCCATGCGCGGCGCCAGCCACAGGCAGGCGGCGATCATGGAGATGTTCAGCAGCATGGGAGTGAAGGCCGGCACGGCGAAACGCCGCCAGGTGTTCAGCACCCCGGAAGCAAAGGCCACCAGCGACATGCACAGGATGTACGGGAACATCAGCCGCGTCATCCAGACGGCGGCGCCGAATTCCGTGCCGCGGGCCTCGCCCCGCAGGCCGCTGGCCATGGCGGTGACCACCCACGGAGCGGCCACGATGCCCGCCAGCGTAATGGCCATCAGGGCCAGCGTGAGCAAGAGCGCGACGCGGTCGAGCAGGGTGCGTACCTCGGCGTCGCCGCGCTCGTTGCGGGCGGTTCCCAGGATGGGGACAAAGGCCTGCGAGAATGCGCCCTCGGCGAACAGCCGCCGCAGCAGGTTGGGAATGCGGAACGCAACCCAGAATGCGTCAGTCAGGGGGCCCGCGCCGAAAGCGCGCGCCACCAGGATATCGCGGACCAGGCCGGTAATGCGCGACAGCAGCGTAAAGCTGCTGACGGTTGCGGCCGAGCGGAACAAACCCATGGAAGAAGGAGAAGTGGCGCGCGACGGGGAACCGCCGCGCACGGCCGTTTTTATTTGGGCGGCATGCGGATCGCGCCGTCCAGGCGGATCGTTTCGCCGTTGAGCATATCGTTGGTGATGATGCTTTGCACCAGCTTGGCGTAGTCTTCGGGACGGCCCAGGCGGGCGGGAAAGGGAATGCTGGCGGCCAGCGAATCCTGCACTTCCTGGGGCATGCCGAAGATCATGGGCGTACCGAAGATGCCTGGGGCGATGGTCATGCAGCGGATGCCTGTCTTGGCGAGGTCGCGGGCGATGGGCAGCGTCATGCCGGCCACGCCGGCCTTGGACGCCGCGTAGGCCGCCTGGCCGATCTGGCCGTCGAATGCCGCGACCGATGCGGTATTGATCATGACGCCGCGCTCGCCGGTGGATTCAGGGGCGTTGCTGCCCATGGCTTCGGCGGCCAGACGCATCATGTTGAAGCTGCCGATCAGGTTGATGGACACCACCTTCTGGAACAGGTCGAGCGGATGCGCGCCGTTCTTGCCCACGATCTTGGCGGCCGGCGCCACGCCGGCGCAGTTCACCAGCCCGAACAGCGGGCCCAGTTCAAGGGCGGCGGCCACGACGCGCTGGCCGTCGGCTTCCTGGGTGACGTCGCAGTGCACGTAGCGTTGCCCGAGTTCAGCGGCCAGGGCCTGGCCGGGTTCATCCTGCAGGTCGGCGATGACGACCTTGGCGCCGTTTTCCACCAGCATGCGCACCGTGCCGGCGCCCAGGCCGGACGCGCCACCGGTGACGATGAATACCTTGTTTGCGATTTCCATGGCGAATCTTCGAAGCAAAAGAGTTCAACGATGCGCCGCGGGCGGGCCGCGGCGCGCGGGAAGGGCGGGGAGATCAGTTGGCCAGGGCCTGGAACAGGCGGGCCTTGATTTCATCGACGGCGCCCACGCCGGAGATCTTGCGGTACTTGGGCGCCTTGCCGTCGCCGGCTTCGGCCCAGGACGCGTAGTAGTCGACCAGGGGGCGCGTTTGCTTCTGGTACACGGCCAGGCGGTTGCGCACGGTTTCCTCGCGGTCGTCGTCGCGCTGGACCAGCGGTTCGCTGGTGACGTCGTCCAGGCCCTCGGCCTTGGGCGGGTTGAAGCGGATGTGGTAGCTGCGGCCGCTGGCCGGATGCACGCGGCGGCCGCTCATGCGTTCGATGATGTCTTGTTCGGGGACTTCGATTTCGACGACGTAGTCGAGCGCGACCCCGGCGCTCTTGAGCGCATCGGCTTGCGGAATGGTGCGGGGAAAGCCGTCGAACAGGTAGCCATTGGCGCAGTCGGGCTGCTTCAGGCGGTCTTGCACGAGGCCGATGATGATGTCGTCGGATACCAGGCCGCCGGCGTCCATGACTTTCTTGGCTTCCAGGCCCAGCGACGTGCCTTCCTTGACGGCGGCGCGCAGCATGTCGCCGGTGGAAATTTGAGGAATGGCGAAGTGCTGAGTAACGAATGCGGCTTGGGTGCCTTTGCCGGCGCCGGGCGGTCCGAGCAAGATGAGTCGCATGGGTGCTCCTGAATGATGGGGAATTTTTTGACCGGGACGATTATGCCGCAACGCAGCAGCCCTTGTGGCCGTGCGTATCAAGGGAAAACCCGTTATAACCGATGATAGTCATCGTAGTGTGCCCGCACCCGGGCGAGGTCGGCCGGGGTATCCACGCCGGCCATGGGCGGCTGCGAGGTGCGGTGCACGACGATTTTGTGTCCGTGTTCCAGCGCGCGCAGTTGTTCCAGCGCTTCGTAGCGTTCCAGCGCGCCTTGCGGCAGGGCCGGGAAGCGCCGCAGGAACGCCGCGCGGTAAGCGTACAGCCCGATATGGTGCAAAGCGGGCAGCCCGGCGGCCAGCACGCGCTCGCCGCCCGCCAGCGCGTCGCGCGCCCAGGGAATGGGCGCACGCGAGAAGTACAGTGCATGCCCGTCGGCCCCGCATACCACCTTCACCACATTGGGGTTGAACAGCGATTCTGCATCGGCCAGCGGGCAGGCGCAGGTGGCAATGTCCGCTTCGGGATGGCCGTGCAGCAGGGCGGCCACTGCGTCGATGAGCGCCGGTTCGATCAAGGGTTCGTCGCCCTGCACATTGACCACGACGGTATCGTCGGGCAGGCCCAACTGGTCGACGGCCTCGGCCAGGCGGTCGGTGCCGGTGGGGTGGTCGGCGCGGGTCAGCAGCGCGGCGTGGCCGTGGGCCGCGGCGGCTTGCTGCACGCGGCCGTCATCGGTGGCGATGTAGATGTGCTCGGCCTGTGAACGGGCCGCGCGTTCGGCCACCCGGACCACCATGGGCTTGCCGGCGATGTCGGCCAACGGCTTGTCGGGCAGGCGCGTGGACGCCATGCGGGCGGGGATCAGGGCGACGAAGCTCACGGTTCAGGCCGGGCCGGGGGCTGCGGCGGCGTCCAGTTGCCGGGCTTCCGATTCGAGCATGACGGGGATGCCATCGCGCACAGGATAGGCCAGGCGGTCGGCGCGGCAGATCAGCTCGGCCTGGTCGCGGTCGTAGTCGAGGCGGCCCTTGCATAGCGGGCACACGAGGGTGTCGAGAAGGCGGGATTCCATGCCGCGATTCTAAAGCAAGTTGGCGGCGAAAATGCCGCTCTTGCCGGGGAATCAGGCGGCCGGCCGGCGCAGCCGCCCGTTTAGCCAGTCGAACAGCCGCGGATCGGAAAACCGCGCCCGCACCGGAACTTCCCACAAGCGGGCGTCGTTCAGGGCGCGGCACTTGATGGCGTCTTTGGACGTGACCAGGATGGCGTCCGCGGCGATGTGCTCGAACGGCGAGCGGCGGTAATCGTAGTGGTCGGGCAGGGCCAGGCAAGGGGTTGGCCCCAAACCGGCTGCGCGCAGCGTGTCGAAGAAGCGGCCGGGGTTGCCGATGCCGGCCGCCGCGGCCACGGCGGCAAAGCGGCCCGGGTCGGCAAAATCCGCCAGGGGCAGGCGGGCGCCGCTTTGCAGATGCCGGGCGGCGTCGG
>NZ_JAJMLX010000342.1 GCF_020991325.1 Bordetella petrii
CGCCACGGCCCAGACGGCGCGCCGCCAGTCGCCCGACGATGCCAGCGCTGCCAGGCCCGGCAGGAAAAGCAGCGTGCCGGTGGCGGTGCTGGCCGTCAGCAGGCCCATCATCAGGCCGCGCCGGGTGGCGAACCAGCGATTGACCACCGTGGCGCCCAGCACCACGGCCACGGCGCCCGAGCCTATGCCCGAGAACACGCCCCAGGTGGCCAGCAGGTGCCAGGATTCGGTCATGAAGCTGCTGGCGGCAGTGGACAGCGCCATCAGCGCCAATGCGCCGATCAGCACGCGGCGCAAACCGAAGTGCTCCATGGCGGCCGCGGCAAAGGGGCCCACCAGGCCGTACAGGAAGATCCCCGCCGCCACCGAGAACGAGATGGTGGCGCGGCTCCAGCCGAAGGCTTCTTCCAGTGGAACCAGCAATACGCTGGGAGTAGAGCGCAAGCCGGCCGATACCAGCAGGGCCAGGAAGATCACGCCGACCACCACGAAAGCATAGGCCTGGCCGGTGCGCCGGAAAGGACGGGGAAGCTGGGATATACTCATGTTACTGACCGGTACGTTCAAGGACAACGTATGCTACGTACCGGTCAGTAACATCGTCAAGTGTTTTTTTGAATCGATGTGGAGCCCGCTGCCATGACCCGCAAATCAGACCCGTCCCGTTCCGCCCGTGAACCTGCCCGCCCGGCTGCCGACCGCATCCGCGAAACGGCGCGCCGCATGTTCTACCAGGACGGCATCCGCGCGGTGGGCGTCGATGCGTTGGTGGCAGAGGCCGGCGTGACCAAGCCCAGCCTGTACCGCAGCTTTTCTTCCAAAGACGAACTGGCGGCTTCATATCTACGCGATTACGAAGCGGAGTTCTGGGTCAAGTTCAACGCCGGCGACCCGGCGCATCCGGGCGATCCGCGCGCCGGCCTGATGGCGTATTTCGAAGGCCTGGCCCGGCGCGTTGCCGATAGCGATAATTTCCGTGGCTGCGGGCTGACCAATGCTGCGGTGGAATACCCCGAGGCCGGCCACCCTGCGCGGCAGGTGGCGGTGGCGAACAAAAAGCAGTTGCGCGCGCGCATGGTGGAGCTGGCGCGCGACATGGGCGCCGGCGAACCCGAAATCCTGGCCGACGGCCTGCTCTTGCTGCTGGAAGGGGCATTCGTGTCCGGCCAGTTGTTCGGGCAGGGTGGGCCGGCGCGCCATTTGCCGGAAGCCGCGCGCCGGCTGATCGATGCCAGCCTGCGCTGAGGGCGCCGGGGAAAAAACAATGGCCCCGCTTGCATGCGGGGCCGTTGGCCAGGCTGGGTGACGCTGGAGCCCTTGGGCGGGCTCCAGCTTCCCGGCATTAGCTGTGATACGCGGATTCGCCGTGGCTGGTCACGTCCAGGCCCTCGCGTTCCTGGTCTTCCGGCACGCGCACGCCGCACAGCATATTGGCGATCTTGTAGGCGATCCATGCCACCACGCCCGACCACACAATGGTCAGCAGCACGCCTTCCAGTTGCACCCACACCTGGCCCAGGATTTCGCCCGTGCTGGCCAGGCCCGGCCCGCCCAGGGCCTGCGCATTGAACACACCCGTCAGCAGGGCGCCCACGATACCGCCCACACCGTGCACACCGAACACGTCCAGGGCATCGTCGGCGCGCAGCATGCGCTTCAGTCCATTGACACCCCACACGCACACGGCGCCAGCCACCAGGCCGATGATCAGCGCGCCGCCAGGGCCCACCAGGCCAGCGGCGGGGGTAATGCCCACCAGGCCGGCGATGGCGCCCGAAGCCGCGCCCAGCATCGAGGGCTTGCCCTTCAGCGCCCATTCTGTCACCACCCAGGCCAGGATGGCGCCAGCGGTGGCGATCATGGTGTTGAAGAAGGCCAGCGTGGCGCCTTCATTGGCGGCCAGGGCCGAACCGGCATTGAACCCGAACCAGCCCACCCACAGCAGGGCGGCGCCGATGAAGGTCATGGGCAGGTTGTGCGGCTGCATGGCTTCGCGGCCGTAGCCCACGCGCTTGCCCACCACATAGGCGCCCACCAGGCCGGCCACGCCGGCATTGATGTGCACCACGGTGCCGCCGGCGAAGTCCAGGGCGCCTCGGGCATTCAGCAGGCCCGGCGCCGTTTCCGACGCGAACCACACCATGTGGGCGATCGGCACGTAGGCGAACGTGAACCAGATCACCGTGAACACCAGCACGGCCGAAAAGCGCGCGCGCTCGGCGAAGCTGCCCACGATCAGCGCGCACGTAATGCCGGCGAAAGTGGCCTGGAACGACGCGAACAGCAGTTCGGTCAGCGAGCCCGACATGGCATATGAGCCGTCGGCGGGCGTGAACATGCCCGAGAAGAAGGCGCGCGACAGGCCGCCGAAGAAGGCGTTGCCCTCGGTAAAGGCCAGCGAATAGCCGTAGGCGAACCACAGCACCAACCCCAGCGCGAAGGTGCACAGCACCTGCATCAGCACCGACAGCACGTTCTTGCTGCGCACCAGGCCGCCGTAGAACAGCGCCAAGCCTGGCACGGCCATCATCAGCACCAGCAGGGTGGAAACGAGCAACCAGGAGATATCTGCTTTATCCATTATTCAGGCTCCAATGCATCTTTCTTTATCGTTGTTCTTACAGCGCGGCTTCACCGGATTCGCCCGTGCGGATACGGATGACTTGCTCCAGCGGCGCGGTGAAGATCTTGCCGTCGCCGATCTTGCCGGTACGAGCGGCTTGTTCGATGACGTCGATGACCTGGTCGACCAGGTGGTCGGGCACGGCGGCCTCGACACGCAATTTGGGCAGGAAGTCGACGGCGTATTCCGCGCCCCGGTACAGTTCGGTGTGGCCCTTCTGGCGGCCGAATCCCTTGACTTCAGTAACGGTGAGCCCCTGGACTCCGATTCCGGACAGAGCCACCCGCACCTCGTCGAGCTTGAACGGCTTGATGATGGCGATGATGAGTTTCATGGCGATTCCTCTCGTGGTTGCACTCAGGCATGCCCAATCAAGCAATATCCATGCCATCTTTTGAAAGCGGGTGCGATCCGGGGCAGGGATGCCAGCCGCGTCGAAGTCGTGCATTCGTGCACAAAAGCGGTGCGAAATACCGGGCGTAATGGCCCTGTTGTGGTGCGTGGCACTGCAAGTGGGAACAATGAAACAGAATATTTTCAGGGCGGCCTTGTTGTATCGAATTGCAGCCTGCCCTCGCATCTGGCGCAGCATCCAGGCGGCCCGTCGCAGCGCGGACGGCTGGCGTGATTGCTCAGTGCGCCCTCGTAATCCAGGGGCTGAAAACGTATTCAGCGGGTTGCACTTGCGTCAGGATTCCGTGCATTTTCGATATAAATGTATCGCTTCCCTTGAAACGCGGCTTTACATGCCGCCGCTTGTGGGCGCGCGGCGGCTCGGGAAGAATCAAGCCATGCCGCAAGTGTTGCGGCCAGCACCCCAGGGTGCGATTGCTTCTGGGAGTCGCCAGGTGGCGATTCGGTTTTCTCCTGTGCTTTGAGGCGGTGCCGCGTGCGGCCCGCCCATTTTTTTTGGGTGGGACATTTCGGGTCTACACTGTGGGCATCGAAGATGAATGCGAGGATGTCATGAACCGCACACAATGGATTGAAGACTTCCAGAAGAACCTGTCCGATCTCATTGCCCGCAGCCCCGCGGCCGACCTGGAACGCAACGTGAAGGCCATGATGGGGCAGGCATTCACCAAGATGGACCTCATCACCCGCGAGGAATTCGACGTGCAGGCCGAATTGCTGGCGCGGGCCCGCGAGCGCGTCGACCAATTGTCGGCCCAGGTCCAGCAGCTCGAGGCCCGCGTGGCCGCGCTGGAAAGCAAGCCCTGAGGTCCGCGCCGGGGCTGCGCCCGGCCTGACCGGCTCCTGCCGCGCGGCGATCGGCGGCGCGACATTTCCATCGCGCTTGCGCTGCCCTCAGGCGGCGCTTTGCCCATACTGGCGGCTGATCCATTCTGGGGCCGTCATGACGCTAGCCATTCTTGCCAGCCGGGCATTGTCCGGCGCCGACGCGCCGGCCGTGCGCGTCGAAACCCATCTGGGCCCCGGGTTGCCCGCTTTCACGGTGGTGGGCCTGCCCGACACCGAGGTGCGCGAAAGCCGCGAACGCGTGCGCGCGGCCATTATCAATAGCGGCTTCGAGTTTCCCAGTGGCCGCATCACAGTCAACCTGTCACCCGCCGACCTGCCCAAGGCATCGGCCCGCTTCGACCTGCCCATCGCGCTGGGCGTGCTGCTGGCATCCGGCCAGGTGGCCGTGGCCGGGCCGGCGGGCGACGCGGCTCCCG
>NZ_JAJMLX010000343.1 GCF_020991325.1 Bordetella petrii
CCGACCAACAAAAGGACCTGCCGCTCGGCGTGCCCCAACTCATGATGGGCATCACTGCCGATGGGCAAGCGGAGCCGGCCATGGTGGCTGACAGAGACCGGCGCCTGGGCGTCGACAGACAGGAAAGACGAAAGAACCGCGAGGCCATCGACGCACCGGCCATCGCAGCGGGGGCGGACGCGTGGCAGAAGGGCCGCGCCGTTCAGGTCACCGACCCGACAGGGCAGCAGCATGTGCATGCCCACGGCGCGCGCCCGGCCGTTCCACCTGCCAGCCGTTGAAGCAGGGCATGGCGACCCGGAACCCTCTTTTGGAAAGGATGACCCCATGACCGAGCCTCTGACCTCAACGGATCCCGACGATACAACCCGTGCGGTTCCAGCATCTGGCAAACATGCGAAAGAGGGCGCGTCGAACCGCGAACCTGTGAAGGAGGCGACACTCGACTCGGTGGCGGGGGAAGAGGATCCCGGGGCCTCGCTCGACTTGGTCATGCCTCCTCCCCCGGGCTCAGCCGGCAGCCCAGGGAAGAAGGGTGGCTGAACGCGGCCTCAGGCCGACGCGGGCGCAGGCTGGCCGGACAGCGAAGCGTACAGCGCGGCGTAGGGGGCGATGTGGTCCAGCAGTTCATGGCCCCAGGCGGGCAGCGCGACGGAAGTGCCATCGCGGTCGAGCTGCAGGCCGGGCTTGCGGCCTTCCGTGACCACCACCGCGAAGTTGTCGGCGCTGCGCTGGCAATAGCCGTTTTCCGAGAAGTACGGGCTGTCGGACGCCGCACAGAACAGCAGGAAGGCGTCCATGAAGCGTGCCGTGTCGGGCGCGATGCCGATGGGCTGCTGGGGGTCGATATCGAGGCACCGCACCTCTACGTACTGCACGCCGCGTTCCGCCAGCGCGGTGACGGGGCGTTCGCCGCGGCCCGTGGCGCGCTTGGGGCGGATGCTGGAGTAGTACTCGTTTTCGATCTGCAGCACGTTGGTGTTGAGCTGGATCCATTCGCCGTTGCGGTGGGTGCCTATGGCCTGGTATTCGGGCCAGGGCTGGGTTACCGCGCCGTACAGGCGGCCCAGGAAGGTGTCCAGGTCGTTGTAGCAAAGCTTCAGTTGGGCCTGCGCCTTGTTGTTCTGATAGCCCAGGTCGCTCATGCGCAGGCTGGTGGCGTAGGGCAGGTACAGCGTATCGGCATCCAGGGCCTGCAATGGATGCGCGCGGTCGCCCATGAAATGGCGCGACAGGGCGGGCGCGGCGCCGAACAGGTACATCAGCAGCCAGGAATAGCGCGTGAAATTGCGGATCAGGCCGATGTACCCGCGCGAGCGGCGTTCTTGTTCGCTGGCGGCGGCGGGGTCCAGCACTTCCCAGAGCGCGTCGGGCAGCGAAAAGTTGTAGTGCAGGCCGGCGATGCATTGCATGGCCTTGCCGTAGCGTTCGGCCAGGCCGCGCCGGTATACGTGCTTGAGCATGCCGCTGTTGGACGTGCCGTACCAGGCGATGGGGATGTCGGGCTCGGCCGGCAGGATGGCCGGCATGGACTGGTTCCAGATGGTTTCGCCTTCGAGCACGCTGTAGACGAAGCGGTGGGTGTTTTCCAGTTCGGCCAGCAGGGATCCCACCTGGTCGTGGGTGCCGGTAATGAGTTCGAGCAGGGCTTCGGAATAATCCGTGGTGACGTGTTCGTTGGTCAGGGCGGAGCCCAGGCCGGCGGGGTGGGCGGTCAGGGCCAGGTTGCCGCGCGCGTCGACGCGCAGGCCTTCTTTTTCGATGCCGCGCAGAATCTGGGCGAGCAGGGCGGAATGGGCCTTTAGGCGGGCCAAGCGGCTGTCAGCGGTATCGGTCACGGTCATATGGATATTCTGGGATTGAGGGCGGATTTTACGGGTTACGGGCAATTCTTGCCGAGGGAGCCTGTGTTGCAAGCAGGGGCAATTGACAGGCCGCACACTCCGCGTGGATAGGCGACAATCGGGCTTCGCCGTTGTCTGCGCCGGAGACCGCAACACCATGATTCCCAAGCTGTTTCACCCGTTGCCCGCACGCGCGGCGCGTCTGGCGTGCGTGGCGCTGCTGCTGGCGGCCTGTTCGCCCAGTTACAACTGGCGCGAACTGGACGTGGCCGACGGGCACGTGCACGCTGCGTTTCCGGCCCGCGTGCAAACGGAAACGCGCGACCTCGCCCTGGGCGGGCAGTCGTTGCGTTTCACGCTGGATGTGGCGCAAGTGGATGGCGCCATGTTCGCCGTGGGCCATGCGCCCCTGCCGCCCGAAATAGCGCGCGACCCGGCCGCGCGCGACGCCCTGGGGCGCGCCTTGATGGAATCGCTGTATGCCAACCTGGGCATGCCGGCACCGCAGCCCCTGCCCGGCTATGGGGACGAGATCGAAGTGCGTGGCAAGGTGGGGCAGAAAGCGGGCTGGTTGATGGCACGCGTATGGGTAACCGATACGATGCTGATTGACGCCGTGGCGGCGGGAAGCCAGCAGACCCTGCCACGGGAACGCGCGCAGGAATTCGTGCGCGCGGTGAAGCTCAAGCCGTGAAGGCGGGCAGCAGCCCCTGCCGCAGCGCCAGGGCCACGGCGGCCCTGCGGTTGTAGACGCCCAGCTTGCTGCAGGCGTTGCCGATGTGGAAATTGACCGTGCGTTCACTGACGCCCAGGATGACGGCGGTTTCCCAACTGGTTTTGCCCAGAGCGGACCAATGCAGGCAATCGCGTTCGCGGTTGGAAAGGGTTTTGTCTTGCATGGCGCCTTGCTGAAATGGAAATGGCGAGGGCGATTGTCTCTGCGCGCGCGCAAGCGTGCCGGCACGCGTGGCGTGGTGCCGGGTTTATCCGACTTGTCCGAAAACGATGCAATCCGCGCAGCGGGGCAAGGGCCCGGCGCCTTCAGGAGCTGCTTTGCGCGAACATGCCGCGCAGCGTGCGCGTGATGGCCTGCTTGCCGTGGCGGCGGCGTTCCAGCATGCCGACGCGGCGCAGCATGGCGGGCCCGGGCAGCGGCTTGACCGCCAGTTGCTTGCTGGCGCGCCAATTGGCGTTGGCCAGCAGCGGTACCACGGCCACGCCGTAATCCTGGCGCACCAGTTCGGCGATGGCTTCGATGGAATTCAGTTCCAGGATGATATCGGGCGCAACACCCAGCCGCGCCAGCGCTTCGGTAATCAGCCGCCCTGTCCAGAGCGAGCGGTCGAACTGCAGAAAGGGTTCGGTGGCCAGCAGCGTCGCCACTGCTTTGCGCCGCAGCCGCGCGGCGGCGATCAGCACCAGGGGTTCCTGGTACAGCGGTGTCCATACCAGGCCCGGGCCGGCGCCGTGCGGCGGTTCGGTAACGACCGCGGCATCGAGTTCGCCACTGGCCACACGTGCCGCGAAGTCGGCCGACTGGCCGGCCAGCAGGGTAATGTGCAGGGCGGGGTAGTCGCGCTTGATGTGGGCCAGCACCGTGCCGAAGGTGCCCATCAGCGACGACACCAGCGTGCCGATGCGTAAATCGCCGCGCAGCGTGTCGCCGCTTTCGGACAGCAACTGTTCATAGCGGGCCACCAGGTCTTCCAGTTCGGCCAGGATCTGCCGGCCATGCGGCGTAGGCACCGCGGCCTGCGCGCGGCGTTCGAACAACTGCGCGTCCAGCTCGCTTTCCAGGTTCTTGATCTGCAGGCTGACAGCGGCCTGCGTCAACCCCACCTGGCGGCCGGCCGCCACGAAACTGCCCAATCGGGCCGCGGCCAGCGCGGTGCGGAACTGACGGATGGATGGCATGGCGGGCTTGCACTATGAATATAAAAAAACTTGGTCTGTTCAAAATAATTAATAGTTTTACTTCTGTCAAAGCGCGCGGCACTATGAAAACCCGGATTTTTCGAGATCACAGGGCCGTATGCCACAGCAAGAAACATTTTCAGGTGTGCTGCATGTCAGTGTCTGGCGCGGCGGCGAGCAGGGCGGTTTCCAGCCGTTCCAGGTGCCGCGTCGCGACAACCAGACCGTACTGGACGTGGCCACGTACATTCAGCGGCACCTGGATCCCGGCTTGTCGTACCGCTATGCATGCCGCGTGGGCATGTGCGGGTCCTGCGCCATGACGGTCAATGGCGTGGCGCGCTGGACCTGCCGTACGCATGTCTCGCGCGTGGCGCGCCAGGGCCGCATCGAACTGGCACCCTTGTCGAACTTGCCCATCGTGAAAGACCTGGTGACCGATATGGCGCCATTCTTCGACAAAAGGGCGAAGCCGGCGGGCTGGTGGCCAGCGGCGCCATCGCGCCCGGGGGCAGTCTGCCCGTCAATACGAATGGCGG
>NZ_JAJMLX010000344.1 GCF_020991325.1 Bordetella petrii
TGAGCGGCATTGCGCGTATTCCCGTCGAGCAAGTGGCGCGGGGCGTGGTGCCCTTCTACGTGACGCGGCTGGTGTCGGGCGCCCCCGAGGTGGTTGCCGGGCTGGCACGGATATTCCAGCTGCTGGGCAAGCCACGCGTCATCGGCACGGACGTGGGCCAGGGCCAGAGCATGAAGCTGATCAATAACCTGATGGCCGCGGCTCATCTCGCCCTGGCCGCCGAAGCCACGGTGCTGGGCGTGAAAGCCGGCCTGCAGCCAGAGGTGGTGCTGGACACGTTGAATGCCGGCTCGGGCAAGAACTCGGCCACTGAAGACCGTTTTCCCAAGTATGTGCTGCCGCGCACATTCGACAATGGCTTTGCCAATGCCCTGATGCGTAAAGACGTGCGCTTGTGCATGGAGATGGCAGAGGAGCTGCAAGTGCCGCTGTGGGTAGGCACCGCGGTCGACCGGCTATGGATGCAGACCGTGCTGCAGGTGGGGCCCAACGAGAATTCCACGACAGTCGTGAAGATGCTGGAGCAATGGGTGGGCGTCCAGGTCGGCCAGGGGCCGGCGGGCGCGCCGGGTTCAGGGGCTTTGCGAGGCGCCCATGTGTGACGGAGATCATTCCGCCGGCATGGGCTGGCGCGGGTGGCGTACGCTGCCGCCGCCGCAGCGCTGCATGCCGGCCGGACCCTGGCAGGATCTGACGTATCCGCTGGGCCCCGCGACGCCACGGGCCGGTGTGTTTCCCGAACCGGTGTTCCGGCGCATCAAGAGCCTGCCCGTTGACCCCCTGAACATCACCGAGATACAGATGGTGGTGCACGTTGGCACGCACGTGGATGCGCCGCGCCACTTTTTTATTGACGGACCGGCATTCCATGACATTGCATTGGATCGGCTTTGCGGCCCCGGCACCGTATTGCGGGTGGCGCGCAAGGCGGGGGAAGCGATTTCGGCCGCCGATCTGCAAGAGCATCGCGCGTTGGTGCAGGCCGGCGATATCGTGGCCATCGACACAGGATGGAGCCGGTATGCCGGCACGCCGCAGTATCACGATCATCCTTATCTTGGCGCCGACGCGGCCCGCTGGCTGGTGGACCAGGGCGTGAAGCTCGCGGCCTTCGACGTACCCACGCCCGACCTGCCCGTGGCGCGGCGGCCGGCGGGGTACGACTGGCCGGCCCATCACATTCTGCTCGGCCATGGCGTACTCGTGTCGGAGAACGTGTATGGCCTGACGGGCCTGGCCGGGCAGCGGCTAGAGTTCGCCTTCATGGCCCTGAACATCCAGGAGTCGGACGGCGCGCCGGCCCGCGTGCTGGCGCGGCCCATCGAAGCGGATTCCTGGCCGGTTCTTGGCGACACCCGTACTTGAATAAAGGAGGAGGAGATGGAAGAAAACGTTCTGGGATTTATTGGAATCGGCAACATGGGCCAGCCCATGGCCCGGCGCCTGATCGATGCGGGCAGGCGACTGGTGGTTCACGATCTGGACCCTCGCAACACCGAGCCCCTGGCGCGCCTTGGCGCTACCGTGGCAGGGTCGGTTGCCGAGGTGGCCGATGCTGCAGGCACGGTGTTCTTGAGCTTGCCTGCGCCTCGCATGGTCCAGGAGGTGGTTGGGGACCTGGCCGGCGGCGCAGCAGTCAGGCAGGTGGTCGATTTCTCCACCATTGGGCCGGCCGCCGGCGCGGCTGCGGCGGCCACGCTGGTTGCAAAGGGCATCACTTATATCGATGCGCCGGTCAGCGGCGGCGTGCCGGGCGCGCGGGCCGGCACGCTGGCGGTGATGGTGTCCTGCAGCAAGCCAGTGTTCGAGTCGGTGCAAGGCCTGCTGGGCACGTTCGGCAAGTTGTTTCATGTTGGAGAACTGGCCGGGCAGGCCCAGACCATGAAACTGGTCAACAATCTGCTGTCGGCCACGGCCATTGCCATTTCGTCCGAAGCAATGGCAATGGGAGTCAAGAGCGGGCTGGATCCGCGCGTCATGCTCGACATCATCAACGCCGGTTCGGGCCGCAACAGCGCCACGCAAGACAAGTTTCCGCGCGCCATTCTGCCGGGTTCGTTCGATTATGGCTTTGGCACCGGCCTGGCCTACAAGGACGTACGCCTGTGCATCGACGAGGCGGAACAACTGGGGGTGCCCATGGTGGTGGGGGCCGCGGTGCGCCAGATGCTGGCCATCACGCAATCGCTGCACGGCGCCGCATCGGACTACACGTCGTTGTGCCGGGTCGTCGAAACCTGGGCGGGCGTCGAAGTGCGTGGCTGAACCCGGCGTGCCGGAACTAATACCAAAGGAGATGGAGACAATGCGTAAATTCCTGCTGCACATCGCGGCGGCTGCGGCCTGCTGCACTTTGTCCGCGCCGGCGTGGTCCGCGGCTTACCCCGAGCGTCCGGTGAAATTGATCGTGCCGCAGTCGCCGGGCGGAGCATCGGATACGCTGGCCCGCTTGGTGGCCCAGGGCCTGACGCAGGCATGGGGGCAGAGTGTCGTGGTGGAAAACAAGGCCGGCGCGGGCGGCAATATCGGATTGGATGCGGTGGCCAAGTCCCCCGGGGATGGCTATACGCTGTTGTTGACGTACGAGGGCACCCAGGCGATCAATGTCAGCCTGCGCCGCCTGCCCTTCGATCCGGTCAAGGATTTCACGCCCATTGCCGCTGTCGCCACGGTGCCGTTTATCGTGACCGTCAACAAAGACGTCAAGGCCCAGACCTTCCAGGAATTCGTCGAGCTGGCCCGTTCGCATCCGGGCATGACCTTCGGGTCCGCCGGCAGCGGTACCGTTAATCACCTGCTGGGCGAGATGGTCAACCACGTGGCGGATACGCAATTGACGCATGTGCCGTACAAGGGCGCGGCGCCGGCCCTGGGTGATCTGCTCGGCGGGCGCCTGGATGCCGTGTTTACCAGTGTTCCGTCGATTTCCCAGCAGGTCGAGAGCGGTTCGGTGCGAGCATTGGCCATTTCCAGCAAATCGCGGTCGTCCCGGTTTCCCGATCTGCCCACGATTGCCGAATCCGGCTATCCCGATTTCGATGTGTCGCCATGGTTTGCGATCTTCGGGCCTGCTGGAATTCCCGGCGATGTGGTGGACAAGATCAACCGGGACGTAGCAGCGCTGCTGGCCGATCCCGGTTTTCGCCGCAACCTGGCCGAGCAAGCGGCGGAACCGCTGCAAACTTCGCCCGAACAGCTGAAATCGATGCTGCAGGCCGATATCACCAAATGGGCGGCGGTGGTCGAAAAGTCGGGCGCGCGCGTAGATTGACTATGCACGCCGGTTGAAGGGGGCCGCAAGCCGGCCAGGGCGCTTCCTGCCGGCTCGCGCCGCGGGCCTGTCAGGCCTGCGCGACATAGCGCGCCAGCCGTTCGCGATGCCGCTCGGGAATGGGAACCGGCCGGCGCGACTGCGGGTCGACATACACGTGGGTGAACACGCCGCCGGCATGGCTGGCGTCGCGTTGCCCGGTAAACACCCCCAGTTGGTAGGTGACGCTGGTGGTGCCCAGTTTGGCCACGCGCAGCCCGATTTCCACCGGCGTGGGAAAGGATACGGGCTCGAAATACTGGCACTGCGTGCCCACCACCAGGCCGATGGCTTCCGGAGAGTCCGCTCCCGCGATGCCTTCGGCGATCAGCATGCCATTGACGGCGGTATCGAACCACGAGTAATAAACCACGTTGTTCACGTGGCCGTAGACGTCGTTGTCCATCCAGCGGGTGGTAATGGGTGTGAAGTGCCGGTAGGCGTTGCGGTGTTCGGCAAGCAGCCGGTCGGTCATGGCAGAGCCTCCAGGGTGGGCGGGGCCGCGCCATGTAGGCAGGCCGACCCCGGGAACCATGCCAGTCTACCGTGCCGAAAAAAACTACACGCTGCGCCTTCGGCTTGCAGTCCGTGCAGGGGGCTGTTCTGCCTGCGGGCGGCGAGGGCAAAAAAAACGCCGGCATGGCTGCCGGCGTTTTTCAGCATGGCCTTGCGGGCCGTGCTTAGTGGTGCTGCTGGGTTTCCACCTGCACCAGCGGCGCGTTGGAAACCGGTGCCACGGGCTTGCGCTCGCGGCCCAGGCGCACCGGCGCGGAGCTGGCGGCAATGCGTTGCAGCGTCTGCGCGTGGCGGTCGGGGTCGGTTTCCACCCACTTCAAGCCGGCGGCGTTGACCACTTCGTGCAGCGTCTGGGTGGATGCTGCCGCAGCGACAGCGGGGGCTGCCGGGGGAACGACGATGGGCGCCGGCGTGGCGGGGGCCGTCAGCTTCGCAGCCAACGGCCTGCGCGT
>NZ_JAJMLX010000345.1 GCF_020991325.1 Bordetella petrii
GCGTGCCGGCCGACCTGCTGGGCCGGCGGCCCGACCTGCGCGCGGCCGAGCTGCGGCTACGCCAGGCCCTGGCCCAAACCGACGCCACGCGCGCCAGCTTCTACCCGCCGCTGATGCTGACCGGTTCCGTGGGCAGCGCCAGCACGGCGCTGGGCAATCTGCTGCAAAACCCCGTGGGCGTCCTGGGCGCGGGGCTGACATTGCCGTTCCTGAACTGGAACCAGATGCAGTTGAATATACGTGTCTCGGAAACCGAATACGAACTGCGCGTGGTGCAATTCCGCCAGGCGCTGTACCAGGCCATGGCGGATGTCGAAAACGCGCTGTCGGCCCGCACCCAGTTCGCCGAACAGGCCGGGCTGCTGGAACAATCCCTGGATGCGGCCCGCCAGGCCGAAGACCTGTACGAAGTGCGCTACCGCAGCGGCGCGGTATCGCTGCGTTTCTGGCTGGACGCCCAGGAACAACGCCGCACCGCCGAGATCGAGCGCGACCAGAACACCCTGGACCGCCTGCTGAACCAGGTGGGCTTGTATCAGGCGCTGGGGGGCGATGTATCCTGAGCCGCTTGCGCCAGGCTTTGCAACGGAATCTTCAGATAATGCACGCCGTTGGCCTCGGCCTGCGGCCAGCGGCCGGCCCGGATATTGACCTGGATGGAAGGCAGCATCAGCTTGGGCGTGGACAATGTGGCGTCGCGCTGCCGGCGCATGGCCACGAACCGGGTCTCGTCAACGCCTGCGTGCACATGCACGTTGCGCAGGCATTGCTCGGCCACGGTCGTTTCCCAGGCATACACGTCGCGCCCCGGCGCCTTGTAGTCGTGGCAGGTATAAAGCCGCGTATGGCCCGGCAGATTCAGCAAACGCCGGATGGACCGATATAGCTGCTGCGGGCTGCCGCCCGGGAAATCCGCGCGCGCCGTGCCGTAATCAGGCATGAACAGCGTGTCGCCCACGAACACCATATCGCCTATTTTGTAGGAAACACAGGCCGGAGTATGCCCGGGGGTATGCATGACTTCCACCCCAAGCCCGCCAATGTCGATCCTGTCGCCGTCCCGGAACAACTGGTCGAACTCGCTGCCGTCGCCCGAGACGGCATCCAGGTTGAACACCGCCCGAAACACGTGCTGCACCGCGCGCACATGCTCGCCTATGCCCACCCGCGCACCGGTGCGCTGCTTGACATACGGCGCAGCGCTGAGATGGTCGGCATGGACATGGGTTTCGAGCACCCAGGCGATCTGCAGCCCGCGTGCGCGCGCGGCGGCCAGTATCTGGTCGGCCGACTCCGTGCCCGCACTTCCGGATGCATGGTCATAGTCGAGCACAGGGTCGATGATGGCCGCCTGCCGAGTGGCGGGGTCGGATACCAGGTAGGTGACGGTTTGTGTTGCCTGGTCGAAAAAGGCTTCGACCTGCGCGGGATGGGTCATGAAGGCCTCCTGGGGCATGCGCCCCTGCGTCACGGTATTGCGTCCCCCACGCCTGGCGGCACAAAGGCCTGTATGGGCGGCAAGGGGCCGTCATGGCGTTCGGCCTGCACGATCGTCAGTTGCCCTGTGCACCCTTGCGCCAGCGAAGACGTACCTATATCACGAGTCAGGACATTGGGGTTGCCGTGTACACACATGGGCCTGTCCGCGGCGGGATCGGCCGGGTCGAACCAGGCGCCGGTGGGCAGTTGCGCCACCCCTGGCATTACGGCTTCGCTCAGGTGCGCGCTGGCCAGACAGGCGCCGCGCTCGTTGTACAGGCGGACGATATCGCCTTGTGCAATGCCGCGAGCCGCGGCATCGCGTGGATGCAATGTGCAGACCTCGCGCCCGCGGCGCTTGTTGCCGGCGCTATGGCTGCCGAAATCGAACTGGCTGTGCAACCGGGTGGCGGGCTGGTTGGCAATCAGGTGCAGGGGGTGCCGGACATCGGGCGCCTCGGACGGCGGCAGCCAGGCCGGATGCCCCGGGCAATCGGCATAACCGAAACCCGCCACCGCGGGCGAATAAATCTGGACCTTGCCGCTGGGAGTGGGCAAGGGCCTGCCGGCGGGATCATCGCGAAAGGCACGCAAGATTCCCCCGTCGTCGTCCTGCTGCGGCAGCACGATCTCGCCTCGCTTCCAGAAGGTGTCGAAATCCGGCGCTTCCAGGCCCTGTTCCTGCAGCCCGTTGCGGGTTCGTTCGTACAGATGCCGCAACCATTGCGCGCTGCTGCGGCCTTCCGTAAACGCCTCGCGCTGGCCCATGCGTTCGGCCAGGTCGGCAAAAATATCGTAGTCATCGCGTGCCTGGCCGTGCGGCGCCACGATGCGATGCATGGCCACCATCAGCGGGTCGGTTTGCGCCGCGCCGATATCTTCGCGCTCCAGTGTCATGGTGCAGGGCAGGACGATATCGGCATGCCGCGCCGTGGCGGTCCAGCCGATCTCGTGCACGATGAAGGTATCCAGCCGCCGGAAGGCGCTGGCCAGGCGGGCCAGATCCTGATGATGATGGAAGGGATTGCCGCCCGCCCAGTACGCCAGCCGGATCTCCGGATACACGTGCCGCTTGCCGTTGTAATCGAACTCGGCGCCCGGATTCAGCAACATATCGGCGATGCGCGCCACCGGAATGAACGCCCGCACGCTGTTGCTGCCCTGGGGCAAGGCCCCCACCGGCACGGCGTTGCTGCGCTTGCCATAATGGGCCAGCGTGCCCAGCGCATAGGCGTAGCCGCCGCCAGGCAGCCCGATCTGTCCCAGCATGGCGGCCAGCACCGCGCCCATCCAGACCGGCTGTTCGCCGTGCTCGGCCCGCTGCAAGGAATGCGCCACCGTGACCAGTACCCGCTTGCCGGGCAAGGACCGCGCAAGGTCGATGATCTGCCGGGCCGCCACGCCGCAAATGGCCGCCGCCCAGGCGGGAGTCTTGGGCACGCCGTCGTCCCGCCCCAGCAGATAATTCTCGAACCGGCCCCATCCATCACAGCAATCGGCCAGGAATTGCCGGTCATGCAGGTTTTCCGTCGCCAGCACATAAGCCAGGCCCAGCATCAATGCCGTATCGGTGCCGGGCACGGCTGCCAGCCAGGTGGCACGGGCCTCTTCCGGCATATCGCCGCGCAATGGGCTGATCGAGAAAAACCGGCATCCCCGTTCAGCGGCAATACGCATCGACTCGCGTTCGATGTGGCGGCTGATACCGCCGCTCGCCACCCGGGAATTCTTCAGGGCCATGCCGCCAAAGGACAGCACGATATCCGTGTGCGCGACGATCTGCTCCCACGTGACGTTGCGGCGCGCCACATCGTCCATGCTGCCCAGCACATGCGGCAAGATGACAGCCGAGGCCCCGGCACTGTAGCTGTTCACCGAGCGCACATAGCCACCCAATACCGTATTCAGGAAACGGTGCACCTGGCTCTGGGCGTGGTGGAACCGGCCGGCGCTCGACCAGCCGTACGAGCCGCCGAATACCCCCTCCGCGCCATGGGCTTGCTGCACGCGTCCAAGTTCGGCGGCGATCCGGTCCAGGACGTCGTCCCAGGCCATGGGCACGAAGGTATCGCGGCCGCGGCGCGCATCCGGCCCGGGCCCGTCGGCCAACCAGCCGCGCCGCACCATCGGGGTGGTGACCCGAGCAGGATGATTGACAGCGTTGGTGAAATTGTCGATCAGCGGGTTGGGATCCGGGTCGCCCGGGTGCGGCCGCACCGCGAGCGCACCGTCGCGCCAGGCGGCCGAGAATACGCCCCAATGGGCGCTGTGTGGCCGCATGGCGGCGGATTGTACGGGCGGGATAGACATAGTCCGGAGGTCAGGGATTCGGGCCTGTCGCGATCGGGGCGCCGGGCTGGCTGCACCACTCGCTCCAGGAACCCGGATACAAGGCCGCGCCAGGCAGGCCGGCAAGCTCCAGGGCCAGCAAGTTATGGCAGGCGGTCACGCCAGACCCGCACTGGCTCACCAGTTGGGTTGGGGCATGCCCGCCGGCCAATGCCTCGAAGGCCTGCCGCAGTTCGGCGGGCGCCTTGAAGCGCCCGGACTCGTCCAGGTTATCGCGGAACAGGCGGTTGCGCGCGCCGGGAATATGGCCGCCCACCGGATCCAGGGTTTCATTCTCGCCACGATAGCGGTCGGGCGCCCGCGCATCGATAACCAGAAGCCGGCCGCTTGCCAGGTTGGCCCGCACGGCATCGTGCAGGACCACTTGCACCAACGGCTCGCGCAGCAGGGCTGCGCCGCCGCCCCGGGACACGGCCGGGCTGGAACCGCCGGCCAGGGGCAGCCCGGCG
>NZ_JAJMLX010000346.1 GCF_020991325.1 Bordetella petrii
GCCTTCCTGCACGCCGCGCAGGCGCGCGGCGCCCGCCTGGCCAGTGTGTGCACCGGCGCTTTCGTGTTGGCGGATGCGGGGCTGCTCGACGGCCGGCGCGCCACGACGCATTGGCGGCATGCCGCCGCCTTGCAGCGGCTATATCCGGACATCAAGGTCGACAGCGACAAGATCTATGTGCGCGATGGCGCCGTCTGGACATCGGCCGGCATCACGGCCGGCATAGACCTGGCCCTGGCCATGGTCGAAGAAGACCTGGGTGCCGAGGCCGCGCGCCAGGCCGCGCGCGACATGGTGGTATACCATCGGCGCGCGGGCGGACAGTCGCAATTTTCGGCCCTGCAGGATCTGGCCCCGCACAGCGAACGCATGCGCCGCGTGCTGGACTATATCCGCCAGCACCTGACGGCCCCGCTTACCATCGACGAACTGGCGGCGGCCGCCTGCCTGAGTCCGCGCCAGTTCATCCGCATTTTCAAGGCCGAAACCGGCCAGACGCCCGCCAAGGCGGTGGAGCGCATCCGCGCCGAAGCCGCGCGGGCGCACGTCGAGGCCGACAACATGAGCATCGATGCGGTGGCACGCTGCACCGGTTTTGCCGACGCCGAGCGCATGCGCGGCGCCTTCGTCCGGCGCTACGGACAGCCGCCGCAAGCCTTGCGCCGCGCGGCGCGCGAACAGACCTTAGCCGCATGAACCCTCGTCCGGCTGTTCGGTGAAGGCGCGCACCATCTGCGCGATCTGGTCCAGCTCGTCTTGCGCGCCGGCCGCCCAGGCGGGTGGGTCGAACGGGCTGCCCGCCGGCGCGCGGTTCACGCTGCGCTTGATGTCGGCCAGGATTTCCAGTGCCAGTTCGGTTGCCTGCGGGTTGCTGCGCGTGGACAGTGCCAGCGACAACGCCACGGTTTGCCGCAGCGCCAGCAGGCGGCCATCGAGTTCGGTTTCCATTTCCATGTAGTGCCTGTCAGGGTAGGGAAAGTCCGTCTATTCTACGGACTGGTCCACACCCCGATGCCTCCGCGCCCCCGCCATGTTGCTACGCCAGGAAACCACCGCCGACATTCCCGCCATTTTCTCCGTGACGCAGGCCGCGTTCCAGGGCCAGCCGCACAGCGAGCACAACGAAGGCCGCATTATCGACGCGCTGCGGCAGGCGGGCGCCCTGGCCTTGTCGCTGGTGGCGGTGGAACATGGGCAAGTAGTGGGCCACGTGGCGTTTTCGCCGGTCTGCATTCATCGCGGCCAGGAGGTCATGGTGGGCTGGCATGGGCTGGGGCCTGTCGCGGTGGGCCCGCCGGCGCAGGGGCGGGGCATCGGGTCGATGCTGGTGGCCGAGGGGCTGGCGCGCCTGCGCGGCCGCGGCGCCGCCGGTTGCGTGGTGCTGGGCCAGCCGCATTTCTATGGCCGCTTCGGGTTCCGTGCCGATCCGGCATTGCTGCTGCCCGATGTGCCGCCCGAATATTTCATGGCGCAGGCCTGGCGCGGACGGGCGCAGGGCACGGTGCAGTACCACAAGGTGTTCGACGCTCCGCCGGCCTGAACGCCGTTGCGCCGCCGCCGCAGTGGCAGGAAAAAATAACTTGCGATTAAATAGTGCGCTATGTATTATGGCTTCCATCATGACCCGCCGCCGATCTTCCTCCGCCACCGCGCCGTCGCTGCTGCTCGACGAACAGTTGTGCTTCACGCTGCATTCCACGGTGCTGGCCATGAACAAGGTGTACCGCAAGCTGCTGCGCGCCCTGGGGCTGACCTACCCGCAGTATCTGGTGATGATGGTGCTGTGGGAACAAGACCAGCTTACGCTCACCGATATCGGGCGCCGCCTGTTCCTGGATTCGGCCACGCTTACGCCCTTGCTCAAGCGCATGGAAGCGGGGGGCCTTATTTCCCGCCTGCGCGCGGAACAAGATGAGCGCCAGGTCATTGTCAGCCTGACACGCGCCGGCCGCGACCTGAAGCAAAAGGCCGCCCAGGTGCCCGTGTCGGTGCTGTGCGCCACGGAATGCTCGCCTGGTGAATTGGCTGCCCTGAAAGCCCAATTGGAACACCTGCGCGCGAATCTGATGGCCTACGGTTGAATGCGGATGTTGTTATGTGCCTGTCAACTAAGTAGTGCACTATTCAATAGCCTACAACTTGCATCCGGCCCCGGCGAGCCGTACTTTGGTGGAATCGCCGTCGTCCCTGAAACCCGCTAGAAAGGAAATTGTCATGTCTCTGGAAAAAGTTGTTTACCGTGCCCATGCCAAGGCCACCGGCGGCCGCGATGGCCGCGCCGTCTCGTCCGACAATAATCTGGACGTGAAACTCACCGTGCCCCGTGAAATGGGGGGCGCCGGCGGCGAAGGCACCAATCCCGAGCAGTTGTTCGCCGCGGGTTATTCGGCCTGCTTCCTGGGCGCCATGAAGTTCGTGGCCAATCGCGACAAGATCGACATCCCGTCCGATGTCTCGATCGACGGCGCGGTGGGCATCGGCCCCATCCCCAATGGCTTTGGCATCGAAGTCGAACTGAAGATCTCGCTGCCGGGCATGGACCGCGCCAAGGCCGAAGACCTGGTGCAGCGCGCCCATATCGTCTGCCCCTATTCCAATGCCACCCGTGGCAACATCGACGTGACCCTGACGGTGGTGTAAACCCGCCGCCCACCGCCGGCGCATGCCCAAGCCCATGCGCCGGCCGGCCGGTTCTTGCCGGGCGTTCCGCCTGGCCGCCGGCTTTCCGGCTTGACGCGTTTCCTGGGGGTGGTAGGATGCCGGCGTCATGATCCGGCAAGTTTCTTCTCCCTTCGCTGTGCGTGCGCGCCATGCCATGCATCGTCCGGCCCTGCTGGGGTCGCACGATGCCGCCGTGCGTTCCGCCTACGCGCGCGCCAAGCCCGGCTAAGCGCCAGCCCCCGCGGCCGCCCCTTCTCCATTGCTGTTTTCCGGTGTTTCCGGCCTGCACGCTTCGCGCATGCGGGCCCGCCTCCGCTGCCTGGCGGCCCGTGCGGCCGGGCGGCGGCAGGCCATTTGAATTGTGTCGTGTCATGCAACTAACCAAGAAATTCGTCAAAGCCAAGAACCCCTGCGCCAGCGGCTACAAGTGGTTCTTGCGCGATCACCATGGCCAGGGCGACTACCAGGCCGTGCTGGATGCCCTGGTGGCCGATGGCCGCGTCGATGACGCCTGCTGGCTGCTTGACCAGTTCGGTCCCACCGACACTGTGCTGCAACTGGAATCCATCGAGGCCGGCGCGATTGTCTTCGCCGGCACACTGCAGGTGCGGCGCGGCATCAGTGTCGATACGGTCGTGCGCGCCGGCCGCCGTATCGTCACCGAGGGCGGGGTGCGCGCCGGCACGGCCATCGTGGCGGGTGAAAACATCCAAGCCCAGGGCAGCATTGTCAGCGATGGCTTGATCCGCGCGGGCGGCGACATCCAGGCCGGGTGGGGCGTGAGCGCGGCCGCCAGCCTGGATAGCGGCGGCGGTGTGCGGGCGGCCTGGGACGTGCACGCGGGGCAGGACTTGCACGCCGCCGGGCCGATCTGGGCCGGGCAGGGCCTGGACGTGGGGGGAGCATTGCATGGCGGCCAGGGGATCAAGGCCGGCGGTGATGTATGCGCGCAGGATGCGCTGGAGGTGCAGCGCGGCATCCAGGCGGCGGGCTCGGTGTGCTGCGGCGATCATCTCGAAGCCGGCTGGGGCATCAAGGCGGGCGGCGACGTGGCGGCCGACGGCGCCATCCGGGCCGGCGAAGGCATCGAGGCCGGCGGGCGCATCCTGGCGGGCGCCGGGCATGGCATTTACGCCGGGTTGCGGGTGCGCATGGACGCCTGGGAGGTGTCGGCGCGCGTGACCGCCTGCGAATTGCCGGCGCTGCTCGTCAGCGGCCATTGGGCGCCGGCGTCCGGTCAGGCGGATACGATGGCGCTTGCCAGCATCCATAGCCCGCCGGCGGCAATCAGCAGCAGCACGGCGCCGGTAAAGCGTTCGATGCCCGCGTTGTAGCGGGAAAAGCCGGCCACGACGGCGGGATGCCCGATGCCGGCCGCTACCAGCAAGTCCCAGCCCAGCACGGCGGCGAACATCCACAGGCCATAAGCCAGTTGCACGGCGCTCCGCGTGTGTTCGCCGGCCAGCAGCGCGAACAGGCTGGCATAGAACAGCGCGTTCTTCGGGTTCAGGATGCCCGACGCGAACCCGGTGGCAAAGCGCCGGTGCCAGGACGGGGCCGCCATGCCCGGCGCGCGCGCGGCGCGCGGCATGTCCC
>NZ_JAJMLX010000347.1 GCF_020991325.1 Bordetella petrii
CCGCCTGGGCCGTTGCCCGCGGCCAGGGCGGCCGGCCGGCGGACGGCAATACCGGGGCCGAAGGCGGGCCGGCATCCACGGCCGCGGAAGCACATGCCATCATTGGCGGCAGTGCCTGGCAGGGCCTGAAGGCCGTATTCGGGTCGCGCTATCTGCTGGGCATCGCGGCCTATGTGATCATCATGGCGGTCGTGGCCACGCTGTTGTACTTCACGCGGCTGCAAATGGTGGCCGCGCTGGGCGACGACGTGGACTTGCGCACCGCCGTCTTCGCGCGTATCGACCTGATTACCCAGGTGGCGACCCTGGCGCTGCAGGCCGTCGTCGCCGGCCGCGTGATGAAGCGGCTGGGCGTGCACGTCACGCTGATACTGCTGCCGCTGACGGTGGCGCTCGGCTTCATCGGCCTGGCCATGGTCGGCACGCTGGCCGCGCTGATCGTGTTCGAGGCCGTGTTCCGGGCCATCCAGAGGGCGCTGACCCGGCCGGCACGCGAGACGCTATATACCGTGGTCAGCCGCGAGGACAAGTACAAATCGAAGGCCTTCATTGATACGTTCGGCTACCGTGGAGGCGACGTGGCCGGCGCGCAGGTCGAGGGTCTGCTGGCGCGTCTGGGCATGGGCCTGGCCGGCCTGGCCGGCGTGGCCATCCCGCTGGCGCTGGCCTGGGCCGCACTCGGCTGGTGGCTGGGCCGCGCACAGCAGCGCCTGGCCGCGGGCGAACCCTCCCAAACCCCGGTGGCCGCCCCGGGGACACGTTCCGCCACAAGGAGCCCATCATGATCACCCGACGCGACTACTTCAAGCTCTCCGCCGCCGCAGGCGTGGCCCTGGCCATCGATCCGAAGCGGCTCCTGGCCGATGAAAGCCCCCGCAGCCTGATCACCCGCACGATTCCCGGTACCAGCGAGCAGTTGCCGGTGGTGGGGCTGGGCAGCTCCGCTTCGTTTGCCCGCATTGCGGGCGAGGGGAATGTCGCGGGGGTGCGCGATGTGCTCGAGACCCTTGCGCGCCAGGGCGGCACCGTGTTCGACACCGCGCCCAGCTACGGGGCGGCAGAACAGGTAGCCGCGCGGGTGGCCCGGGAATCCGGCCTGAATCAGAAGCTGTTCTGGGCCACGAAGGTGAACGTGGCGGGGCGCGGCGGCGGAAAGGCCGACCCGGCCGCGGCCCGTGCGCAGATCGAGCAGTCCTTCGCGTGGCTGGGCAAGCCCGAGATCGATCTCATCCAGGTGCATAACCTGGGCGATGTTCCGACCCAGCTCGCTATCCTCGAGGAATATCGCGACGCCGGACGCGTGCGCTACATCGGCGTCACCACTACCTTTCCGAACCAGTACGAAGCGCTGGAGCGGATCATGCGCGCCGAGCAACTGAATTTCATCGGCGTGGATTACGCGATCGACCACCGCGTCATGGAAGAGCGCATCTTTCCCCTGGCCCGGGACCGCGGCATTGGCGTGCTGGCCTACCAGCCTTTCGGCCGAACCCGCTTGTGGCAGCGGGTCGAGGGGCATGCGCTTCCGGACTGGGCCTCCGAATACGACATTGCCTCATGGGGCCAATTCTTCCTGAAGTTCGTGGTATCGCATCCGGCGGTCACCGCCGCCACGCCCGCCACCAGCCGGGCGCGCAATGTCGTGGACAACCTGGGCGCGGCCTCGGGCCGCCTGCCCGACGAGGCCGGCAGGCGCCGCATGATCGCGCACCTTGAGTCGCTGTAAGCCTTTGCCCTCGAATCCTATTCGATGTTCTGCGCCTGTTCGCGCATCTGCTCGATCAGCAGCTTCAGGTCCATGGCGGCGCGGGTGACGTCCATGCTGCCCGCCTTGGACCCCAGCGTATTGGCCTCGCGGTTCATTTCCTGGAACAGGAAGTCCAGGCGCTTGCCGGCGCTGCCTCCGCCGCGCTTGCCGCCGGCTTTGGCTTGCGCGTTGCCGCCCAGCAGGTGGCGCAGTTCTTCCAGGTGCGAACGCAGCCGCGCCAATTCCTCGGCCACGTCGATGCGCAGGGCGAACAAATTGGCTTCCTGGGCCAGTCGCTCGGAAAGCTCGGGCCCGGTAATGTGGGTAAAGCCGCCGGGAAAGGCCGTTTCCACGGATTCGCGCAGCTTGGTGGCCAGCTTTTCGCGGTGGTCGGCCAGCAGTTGGGGCAGATGTGTTTCCACTGATGCGACGATGCGCGCCACGCCTTCGGCGCATTCCAGCATGGTGGCGGCCAGGCGTTGGCCTTCGCGCTCGCGGCCTTCCTGCAATTGTTGCAGCGCTTGCGTGGCGGCCTGTACACAGGCAGCGCCCCATAGTTGCGGGTCGAGCGTGTCATTGACGCGCTGGCCGGGCCAGTTGAACAGCTCGGCCAGGCGGGGCGGCGCCACGTCGGGCACGATGCTGCGCGCGGCCTGCAGTTGTTCGGCCAGGTGCTGCAGCCAAGCCGGATCCAGCCTGGCCAGGTCGGCGCCCGTGCTGCGGGTGTAGGATGCGCGCACCTCGACCTTGCCGCGTCCCAGGTTATTGGTTAGCAACTCGCGCAGCGGCGTTTCCGCGTGGCGCAGGTCGTCGGGCAGGCGGAAGTACAGATCCAGGTAGCGGCTGTTGACGCTGCGTAGCTCTAGCGCCAGGGTGCCTTGCTCGAGGTCTACGCGGGCATTGCCGAAGGCGGTCATGCTGCGGATCATGGGGTCGTATCCTGAAAAAAACGAAAAAAGGCGGGCCAGCGGCCGTTTCCCGGCAGGATAACCCAAGCCCCGTCATGCTGTGTTGTGCGCACGTACAATGCGACGAAACGTCTTATTCCTGGAGCAATGTCCGTGTCTTCTTCCCCCGTAGTACAGCGACCGTCCGGCCGTGCGGTCGATCAACTGCGCGACTTCAGCCTGGAACGCGGCTTTACCCGCTATGCCGAGGGTTCGGTGCTGGTGAAGGCCGGCAATACGCATGTACTGTGCACGGCCAGCGTGCTGGACAAGGTGCCGCCCTTCCTGAAAGGACGTGGGGAAGGATGGGTAACCGCCGAATACGGCATGCTGCCGCGCGCCACGCACACGCGCGGCGACCGCGAGGCGGCGCGGGGCAAGCAAAGCGGCCGTACGCAGGAAATCCAGCGCCTTATCGGCCGCAGCCTGCGCGCGGTATTCGACATGCAGGCCCTGGGCGAGCGCACGCTGCACCTGGATTGCGATGTGCTGCAGGCCGACGGCGGCATCGATCAGGTCGTGCGTCACGGCCGGGATCGGGTCCTGCCAGAGCAGCTCTTCCTTCGGCACTTCGGGGCCCAGGTAGCGGGCACGCGGGCCCATGTCGCGGTGCGTGAGCTTGAACCACGCGCGTGCGAACGCGTCGGCGAATTCGGCCGGGTTCTCGTAGAAGCGGCGCGAGATCTTTTCGTAGGCCGGATCGAAACGCAGCGACAGGTCGGTCGTCAGCATCGTCGGGCGATGCTTCTTCGACGCGTCGAATGCATCCGGAATCACTTCGCCGGCGTCCTTCGCGTCCCACTGGTGCGCGCCGGCCGGGCTCTTCGTGAGCTCCCACTCGTAGCTGAACAGGTGCTTGAAGAAGTCGTTGCTCCACTGCGTCGGCGTCGAGGTCCACGTGACTTCGAGGCCGCTCGTGATGGCATCCTTGCCCTTGCCCGTGCCGAACGTGCTCTTCCAGCCGAGCCCCTGCTCTTCGAGGCCCGCGGCTTCCGGCTCGGGGCCGACGTTCGAGGCCGGACCGGCGCCGTGCGTCTTGCCGAACGTGTGGCCGCCCGCGATCAGCGCGACCGTCTCTTCGTCGTTCATCGCCATGCGCGCGAACGTCTCGCGGATGTCGTGCGCGGCGGCAACCGGGTCGGGGTTGCCGTCCGGGCCTTCCGGGTTCACGTAGATGAGGCCCATCTGCACCGCGGCGAGCGTTTTTTCGAGCTCGCGCTTGCCCGAATAGCGGCTGTTCGGGCCGCCGCTCAGTTCCAGCCAGTTCTTTTCCGAACCCCAGTACACGTCGTCCGGTTCCCACGTATCGACGCGGCCGCCGGCGTAACCGAAGGTCTTGAAGCCCATGGTCTCCAGCGCCACGTTGCCGGCGAGGATCATCAGGTCGGCCCAGGAAATGGACTGGCCGTACTTCTTCTTGACCGGCCACAGCAGGCGGCGGGCCTTGTCCAGGCTGACGTTGTCCGGCCAGGAGTTCAGGGGCGCGAAGCGCTGCTGGCCTGCGCCGCCACCGCCGCGGCCGTCGTGCGAACGGGAGGTACCGGC
>NZ_JAJMLX010000348.1 GCF_020991325.1 Bordetella petrii
GCGGCCGTAACGGCCAGCGGCCTGGCCGTGGCGCTGTACAGCTGGAAGCTGGATCGCCGCCCGCGCGTGCTGGCGGCGGCCTGAGCCGGACACCGATGGCGCAGGCCGCCGCACGGTTCGGTGTCAGACACCCTGATGGGTGTCTGACACCTGGACGAACCGGCGCAACGCGCCAGACAGATACCGCGCGGTGTCTGACTCCCGCAGGCCGCCGCGCATGGTGTCTGACTCCCGCAGGGTGTCAGACACCGTCCTTCAACCCTTCGTGTATTGGAACAACCAAGAATGATCCCCACCAAACCCCTGTCCCGCGCGGGCGGCACGATTCCGGCATTGGGCCTGGGCGTGTTCCGCATGGCGGGCGACGACACGGCGCGCATGGTCAAGACCGCGCTGGAACTGGGCTACCGCCACATCGACACGGCGCAGGTCTACGACAACGAGGCCGACGTGGGCCGCGGCGTGGCCGAGTCGGGCATTGCCCGCGAGGAAGTGTTCATTACCACCAAGGTGTGGGTCGACCACTACCGCGCCGCCGATTTCCGGCAATCGGTGCGCGGCAGCCTGGAACGGCTGCGTACCGACTACGTAGACCTGTTGCTGCTGCACTGGCCCAGCCGGAACGTGCCGCTGGCCGAGCAGATCGCGGCGCTGAACGACGCCCGGGCCAGCGGCCAGGCGCGCCACATCGGCATCAGCAACTTCAACACCACCCTGATGCGCCAGGCCGCCGAACTGAGCCAGGCGCCGCTGGTGAACAACCAGGTGGAATATCACCCCTATCTGGACCAGTCCGCCGTGCGCGCGCAGGCGCGGCAATTGGGTATGAGCATCACGGCCTACTACGGCATGGCCGACGGCAAAGCCCTGCAAGACCCCATCATCGCGGCCGTTGCGCAGCGCCTGGGCAAGACGCCGGCGCAGATCGTGTTGCGCTGGCTGGTGCAGCAGGACGATGTCATCGCCCTGACCAAGACCTTGCGTGCCGACCGAGCCGCGGACAATGCGCGCATCTTCGATTTCGAGCTTGGCGCGGACGATATGTGGCGGCTGTCGGCGCTGGCCCGCCCCGATGGCCGCCTGGTCGCGCCCGCCGGCCTGGCGCCGCAGTGGGACTGAGCACCTGCCGGGCAGGCGCGTGGCGGCGCGGATGGAGTATCGTTGTCCGCTATCGTCCTACCCGGAGCGCAAGGTGAATCTGAAACTGAATGGCAAGGTCACGGTGGTAACTGGCGGCAGCAAGGGCATCGGGCTGTCGGTAGCGAACGCCTTCGCCGCCGAAGGCGCGTTCGTGGCCATCATCGCGCGCAACGCGCAAGGGCTGGAGCAGGCGCGGGCCCAGTTGCAGGCCAGCGGCCACAACGTGGCCACCTTCCAGGCCGATTTGTCGGACGCGCAGGCCGCCGCGCAGGTGGTCGAGCGCATCGAAGCCGAGATCGGCCCCATCGATATCCTGGTGAACAGCGCCGGCGCGGCGCGCCGACACGAGCCCGAAGACCTGGACGCCGGCAAATGGCGCGCCGCCATGGACGCGAAGTTCTTCACGTACATCCATGTGCAGGACGCGGTGCTCAAGCGCATGCGCGCCCGGGCGGAAACGCGCCCGGCGGGCGCCGCCAACGGCATCGTGGTGAACATTATCGGCAACGGCGGCAAGCGTCCCACCAGCACGCACCTGGCGGGCGGCTCGGCCAACGCGGCGCTGATGCTGTCCACCGTGGGGCTGGCGGCGCATTACGCGCGCTTCGGCATCCGGATCAACGGCATCAACCCCGGCCCCACATTCACGCAACGGGTGGAACAGGTGCTGGGCCTGGACGCCCAGCGCCAAGGCATCACGCGCGACGAAGCCCTGGCGCAAGGCCAATCGAAAATTCCCCTGGGACGCTACGGCAAGGCCGAAGAAGTGGCCGACGTGGCGCTGTTCCTGGCCAGCCCGCGCTCGGCATATGTAGTGGGCGCGATCATCCCGGTAGACGGGGGGATGTCGTCGGTGATTTGAAAGCGAACGGCGGTGCGGCGCCTGGCTGCGCTGGCACTACCTTAAGCTGCCGCGGCGAGTTCTCGCGGGCACTACCGGGTGGCTGGCTCCCGTCAGGGTGCCAGACACCGTCTAACCGAGACTATTGCGGCACATAACGGGGTCAGGCACCCTGCGGGAGCCAGACCCCCGGCCAAACCGCGTCAGGTCGCGCCGTGGGTACCTGATGCCGATGCGTGCCGGCGAGCCGCGCCTTAGCGCTTCAGCTGCGAGACATCCCGCACCGCTCCGCGGTCGGCCGAAGTGGCAAGCGCCGCATAGGCCTGCAAGGCCTGCGACACCACGCGCTGGCGGTCGGCGGGCTTCCAGGCCTTGTCGCCGCGAGCGTCCATGGCGGCGCGGCGCCGGGCCAGTTCTTCATCGGACACGGCCAGGTGGATTTTGCGGTTGGGAATGTCGATTTCGATGGTGTCGCCGTCTTCCACCAAGCCCACGTTGCCGCCCTCGGCCGCTTCCGGCGAGGCATGGCCGATGACCAGGCCGGACGAGCCCCCGGAAAAACGGCCGTCGGTGAACAGCGCGCAGGTCTTGCCCAGGCCCTTGGATTTCAGGTACGACGTGGGGTACAGCATTTCCTGCATGCCCGGGCCGCCCTTGGGGCCTTCGTAGCGGATGACGACCACATCGCCCGCCACGATCTGGTCGCCCAGAATGCCTTCGACGGCGTCGTCCTGGCTTTCGAACACGCGCGCGCGGCCGGTGAACACCCACTGAGATTCGTCCACGCCCGCCGTCTTGACGATGCAGCCCTTGTCGGCCAGGTTGCCATACAGCACGGCCAGGCCGCCGTCTTGCGAGTACGCGTGCTGCTTGCTGCGGATGCAGCCATTCTGGCGGTCGACGTCCAGCGTCAGGAAGGTGGCGTCCTGGCTGAAGGCCACGGTGGTGGGAATGCCGCCGGGCGCCGCGCGGTAGAACTTCTGCGCCGCCTCGCCCGCGCCGCCATTGATGTCCCATTGCCCGATGGCCGCGCCCAGCGTGCCGCTGTGCACGTTGCCGCAGCTCAGGTCGAGCAGATCGGCGCGCGCCAGTTCACCCAGGATGCCCAGGATGCCGCCGGCGCGGTGCACGTCTTCGATGTGGTACTTGTCGGTGGCCGGCGCGGCCTTGCACAGGCAGGGCACCTTGCGTGAAATGCGGTCGATGTCGGCCATGGCGAAATCCACGCCGGCTTCCTGCGCCGCGGCCAGCAAATGCAGCACCGTGTTGGTGGAACCGCCCATGGCCACGTCCAGCGTCATGGCGTTCTGGAACGCGCTCTTGGTGGCGATACTGCACGGCAGGACAGAGGCGTCGTCTTGTTCGTAGTAGCGGCGGCACAGATCCACGACCAGGCGCCCGGCCTGTTCGAACAGGCCCTTGCGCCACGCATGCGTGGCCACGATGGTGCCGTTGCCCGGCAGCGCCAGGCCGATGGCTTCCGTCAGGCAATTCATGGAATTGGCCGTGAACATGCCCGAACACGAACCGCACGTGGGACAGGCGCTGCGTTCGAACTGCTCGGCCTCGGCATCGGAGACATTGGGGTCGGCCGCCTTGATCATGGCGTCGATCAGGTCGATCTTGGCAATGACCTTGCCGTCGGTGGGCGACTTGATCTTGCCCGCTTCCATGGGGCCGCCCGACACGAACACCACCGGAATGTTCAGGCGCATGGCGGCCATCAGCATGCCCGGGGTGATCTTGTCGCAGTTCGAGATGCACACCATGGCGTCGGCACAGTGCGCGTTGACCATGTATTCCACCGAATCGGCGATGAGTTCGCGCGACGGCAGCGAATACAGCATGCCGCCGTGGCCCATGGCGATGCCGTCATCGACGGCGATGGTATTGAATTCCTTGGCGACGCCGCCCGCGGCTTCGATCTCGCGGGCCACCAGGGCGCCCAGGTCGCGCAGGTGCACGTGGCCGGGCACGAACTGCGTGAACGAGTTCACCACCGCGATGATGGGTTTGCCGAAATCGCCGTCCTGCATGCCTGTGGCACGCCACAGGGCGCGGGCGCCGGCCATGTTGCGGCCGTGGGTGGACGTGCGGGAGCGGTATTGCGGCATGGCTGTTCTCGGGCGAAAGGGGGTACGCAAAGTCGTCAATAATACGCCGGATCGCCGGCCGCCGCCGCGCGGCGCCCCGTTGCTCGGCTTAGCCCGGGCGGCCGCGCAGGC
>NZ_JAJMLX010000349.1 GCF_020991325.1 Bordetella petrii
CAGCCAGCGGAGAGGCCGCGGGCACGGCCTGCGGCGCCCGGCCGCGAGCCAGCCCGGCCGCGATGGTTTTCAGCAGGCGCTGCAGGGTGATGGGTTTTTCGAGGAAATCCATCGCGCCGATGCGCGTAGCTTCGACCGCCGTGTCGATGGTGGCGTGGCCGCTCATCATGATGACCGGCATGTCCAGCAGGCCCTGCGAGCCCCATTCCTTCAGCAGGCTGACCCCATCGGTGTCGGGCATCCAGATGTCGAGCAGGACCAGATCGGGGCGCATGCGCAGCCGTGCGGCACGCGCTTGCGCCGCGTTTTCGGCCAGTTCGACCGTGTGACCTTCGTCGTAAAGAATCTCCGACAAAAGTTCGCGAATGCCGACTTCGTCGTCAACCACCAGAATTCTGGCCATAAACCATCCACCTATTGCGTAGCCGCATTATCCTTTTCTTGCGCGGTCGCGTCCATAGTAACGGCCCTGGACACCAATCGAGTCAGCAAGATCGATACCCGCGCCCCGCCTTCTTTGCGGTTGGCAAGGTCGATTCTGCCACCGTGCTCTTCGATGATCTTGCGCACAATTGCCAATCCTAACCCAGTACCGTGGGCCTTTGTGGTCACATAGGGCTCGAAAGCGCGTTGCATGACCTTTTGCGAGAACCCGGGGCCGGTGTCCGCCACGGTGAAACGCACGGCCGGCGCCTGGCCTTCGCCTTCGGGCGCCATCAACTGCGTGGCCACCCGCACGCGTCCCTGCTCGCCCTGTTCGGCGATGGCATCGCGCGCATTCGACAGCAGATTGTGAATAACCTGCCGCAACTGGGTGGGATCGCCCTCTATCATCGGCAGATCGGGGCCAAGCTCCACATCGAGATTCAGGCTGGCGCTCAGGCCCGCCAGCCGCGCCGGGGCCTTTTCGCCGGGTTCCCAGCCATACAAGGCCAGCACGTCGGCCACCAGCGCATTGAAATCAATGGCCTGCATCACCGCGGGCGGCGTGCGGGCATATTCGCGGAAATCGTCCACCATCTGCTTCAGCGACCCCACCTGGTTGACGATGGTATTGGTAGACCGCTGCAGCATCTGGCGGTCGGCCGGCTCCAGGCGGTCGGCCAGTTTCATGGCCAGGCGCTCGGCCGACAGCTGGATCGGGGTCAGCGGGTTCTTGATTTCGTGGGCGAGGCGGCGCGCCACCTCGCCCCAGGCCACGGTGCGGTTGGCCGAGATAACCTCGGTAATATCGTCAAAAACGACCAGATATCCGTTGCCCCGCCCGTCTACTCGCAGGTGCGTGCCGCGCGCCAGCAGGGTCAGGGGCTGGGGGGCTTCGTCCGATTCCGCCGCGGGCGCCAGCGTGATTTCGAACTGCTGCTGCCAGTGCAGGCGTTCCGAGCCCACCGCGGCGTGCTGCGAGAACGCCTGGCGCACGATCTGGATGAACTCCATCATGCCGTCCACGGTTTCCAGCGGGCGCCCGATGACCGAACGCAGGTCGGCCTGCAAAATGGACTGCGCGCCCTGGTTCACCGTGGTGACGCGGAACCCTTCGTCGAACACCAGCACCCCCGACGACAGGTTCGACAGCACGCTTTCCAGGTACACGTTCGAACGCTCGAGCTGGCGGCGGTTGCTTTCCACCATGTGGCGCGCCTCGTCCAGCTGCCGCGTCATGGCGTTGAACGAACGGGTCAGTTGCCCGATTTCATCGCGTTCGGGCGGTTCGGGCAGCGGCCGGTAGTCGCCCACGCCCACGGCCTGCGTGCCTCCGGCCAGCCGCAGCAGCGGCCGCACCAGGCGCTTGGACAAGGACAGCGCCACGGCAATGGCGGCAAACACGGCCAGCAGCAGCGACAGCGTCAGGGTGATGCCGTACAGCTTGCGCAGCCCCAGGCGCGACAGGGCCAGTTCCTGGTAGTCGCGGAAACCCTGCTGGACGCTGTTGGCATTGGAGGCGATCTGGTCCGGCACGGGCTGCAGCAGTTGCAGCCAGCGCGGTTCGGACGGCGCGGACATCAGGGTGTCGAAGCGCACCGGCGCGCCCAGCGGAACCACCACGCGCAGCACCAGGCCGTCTTTGCTTGCCGTGACGCTGGGGTCGTCGGCCTCGGCGGCCGAATAGCCGCGGCCCAGGCGCAACTGGTTAAGCACGGTGGCCGGCGGCATCTCGGGCAGCAACTGGCCGTACTGGTCGGTGGAAAACGCCACCAGCCGGCCGCTGCCCGTGAACACCATGACGTCCTGCACCCCGCTGGATTCGCGCAGGCGCGTCAGGGTCAGGGGAATATCGCTATCGGACGTGTTGTTCAGCACGGACGCCATGGCGCGCGCCTTGGCATCCATGTCGGCCAGCAGCGAATCGAGCGCCGCGCGGCCCAGGTTCAGGCCCGATTCCAGCGCGCTGTCGACCCGCACGTTGAACCACGATTCGATCGAGCGGGACATGAACTGCACCGACACGGTGTAGATCAGCGCGCCGGGCACCACCCCGATCAGGGCAAAGGCCAGCGCGAAGCGGGCCGTCATGCGGGCGCCGAACTGCCGCCGCCGGATCTGGCGCGCCAGCCGGGTGGTCAGGGCCAGCACCCACACGAACAGCGCGAACGCGAAAATGCCGTTCAGGACGAGCAGGGTGTCGTAGTAGCGGGCAAAGCGCGAGGCATTGCCGGTGGACCAGGCCAGCAGGCCCAGCAATGCCAGCCCGCTGATCGCCCCGACGATCAGGGCTACGCGCAGCAACATTTTCATGAGGGGTCCCGGGGCTCGGCCAGCGAGAACGAGAATTCAGACCACGGCGTCGCCAGCGACCACGAGCTGCTGTTCAGGGCGTTCACCTGGAAAGGCCGGGCCAGTTGGGACGTATCGAGCCGCAGGCGCATCTGGCCGCTGTATGACACACCATAGTCGAGTTCCGACACGTCCACCAGCCGCCAGTTGCGGATGTGGCGCACCATGTTCATGGCTTCGTCCAGCGACGACACGGGCAGGCTGAGTTCGCCCGCCCCCGCGCGCCATTGCCGCGTCAGGGCGTTGTAGGCCACCCGCCAGGTCAGGGAAGTATCCACCACGGTGTCGTCGAACCACCACCAGCGCGAACGGCTGATGATCAGGTCGGCCGTGAAATACAGCGGCAACCCGCGCTCGGCCGCGTCGCGCAATTGGTCGTTCAGCGCGAAGTCGACTTCGGCGTCGATCTCGAGCTTGCCATCGCGGATGACGGGCTCGATGCGGGTCACGCGCGGTTCGCTGGCCAGGGCCTGCCCGCCGCTGCCCAGCGGCAGCAGCAGGAATACCAGCAATAGCGCACAACATAAGCGAGAGATCATCTACATTCGCAACCCGATCCAGTCATTTGGCTATTCTTGGCGATTCACGGCAGCTTGGCAAACAAGGCATAGAAAAAGCCGTCATGCTGGGCCTCGGGTGTTGCGCCGAGCGCAACAGGCAGCAATTGCCCGGGCGCATCCAGGCGCCGGGCATCGGCATGGCGCCGCGCGAACGCTTCGGCCTGCCGCTCGCCTTCGGATTTCTGGATCGCTGCTTCGCGCGCACCCGACGCGAGATTGATCTGCTCCTGCTTGCGCCCTTCGGAAGCGGCAATCAGCGCACGCTTTTCGCGCTCCGCGGTGATCTGCGCCTGCATCGCGTGCAGGATTTCCTTCGGCGGCGTCAGGTCCTTGATCTCGTAGCGCAGAACCTTCACGCCCCAGTTCGCCGCGGCCTGATCGAGTGCCGACACGATGTTGTGGTTGATGAAGTCGCGCTCCTCGAACGTCTTGTCGAGTTCGAGCTTGCCGACCACCGAGCGCAACGTCGTTTGCGCGAGCTGCGTGATCGCGAGCACGAAGTTGCTCGACCCGTACGACGCCTTCATCGGGTCGGTCACCTGGAAGTACAGCACGCCGTCGACCTGCAGCTGCGTGTTGTCGCGCGTGATACAGACCTGGCTCGGCACGTCGAGCGGGATTTCCTTCAGCACGTGCCGATAGGCGATGCGATCGACGAACGGCAGCACGATATTGAGACCGGGCGACAGCGTCGCGTGATAGCGCCCGAAGCACTCGAGCACCCACGCATGCTGCTGCGGCACGATCTTCACCGTCTTCGACACGATCACGATCGCGATGACGAGCAGGACCACCCAGATGATCAGCGAATCCATGAAGTATTCCCTCCTTGTTGTATCGGCGGACGATCAGCCCGCGGGTTTCGCC
>NZ_JAJMLX010000035.1 GCF_020991325.1 Bordetella petrii
GCGCCATTGGGCCGGCAGCCCGGCCAGGCCGTCGGGCAGCAGGGCCACCAGCGCGATGATGGCCAGCCCCAGCGGCAGGTGCCAGTGCTTGGCGTATTCGCCGAACAGGGCCTGCGACTGGAAAAATTCCTGCAGCAGGATCAGCGCGGCCGCGCCCAGCACGGCGCCGCCCAGCCGCCCCATGCCCCCCAGGATCACCATCAGCAGTACCAGCCCCGATTGTTCCCAGGCCAGCAGCTCCGGCGTGACGAAGCCGTCTTTCAGGGCATAAAGGAAGCCCGCCAGCCCCGCCAGGGCCGATCCCACCACGTAGGCGGCCAGCTTGTACGGAAAGGTGGAGTAGCCGGCGGCCCGCATGCGCTGCTCGTTGATGCGTATGCCCGCCAGCGCCGCGCCGAACGGCGAGCGCCGCAGTACGGCCAGGAACCCCCACGCCAGCGCCAGGCAGGCCAGCACGAAGCCGTAGTAGGTGCCGGGCTGGTCCAGGTCGAACGGCATCCAGCCGGCCAGCGAGAACTGCGGCCGGAAGTACAGGTAGATGCCGTCGCTGCCGCCGCCTACATCGGTATCGTGGAACACGTAGTACGCCATCTGCGAGAACGCCAGCGTCACCATGATGAAGTACACGCCGCGCGTGCGCAGCGCCAGCGCGCCGGTCACCAGCGCATACAGGGCCGCGCCGCCCACGGCCGCGGCCAGCAGCCAGATCAGGCTGCCGGATTCCGATTCCGGCGACAGCAGCGCCGCCGCATACGCGCCTATGCCGAAGAACGCCGCATGCCCCAGGCTGATCAGGCCGGCCCCGCCCACCAGCAATTGCAGGCTCAGCGCGAAGATGGCGTAGATCATCAGCTTGATGGCCAGGCCGGTGTAGTAGTCGGCGCCCAGCATCGGGAACAAGGCCAGGGCCAGCAGCACGGCCAGGGGGATCAGTTTGCTTGCGTGATTCATTACTCTGGCCCTAGCCCTGTTTGAACAGCCCTTCGGGCTTGCACAGCAGAATGATGGCCATCAGCAGGTACACCAGCACCCCGGCGGCGGCCGGGAACAGCACCTGGCCGAAGGTCTCGACCGCGCCCACCAGCATGGCCGCCAGGAACGCGCCGCGTATGGATCCGATGCCGCCGATGACCACCACCACGAAGCACACGATCAGCACGCCGTGGCCCATGCCGGGATACACCGAGGACACGGGCGCGGCAATGGTGCCGGCCAGCGCGGCCAGGGCCACGCCGGCCGCGAACACGATGCGGTACAGCCTGTTGATGTCGATGCCCAGCGACCCGATCATCTCGCGGTTGCTGGCGCCGGCCCGCACCATCATGCCCAGGCGCGTGCGGGTGATCACCCAGTACAGCAGCAGCGCCACCGCGATGCCGACGGCGGAAATGAACAACCGGTACACCGGGTATGTCATGACGCCGCCCAGCGATACCGTGCCGTTCAGCCAGGCGGGCACGGGCACGCCGTGCACGTCGTTGCCCACCAGCAGGCTGCGCACTTCCTCGAATACCAGGATCAGCCCGTATGTCATCAGCACCTGCTGCAGGTGGTCGCGTCTGTACAGATAGCTGAAGAACGCCGCTTCCAGCAGATAGCCCAGCAGCGCGGCCAGCAGCACGCACAGCAGCAGCGTGGCCACGAAGCCGCCGCCCAGCCAGCGGTCGACCAACGGCCCCAGCGCGAAGGCCATGTAGGCGCCTATCATGTAGAAGCTGCCATGGGCCAGGTTGATGATGCCCATGATGCCGAAGATCAGTGTCAGCCCGCTGGCCACCAGGAACAGCAGCAGGCCGTGCTGCAGCGCGTTCAGGCACTGGATGAGGAAAATGCTCGCGTCCATGTCGGTATGCCGGGCGGGGGCGTCAGAGCTTGCAGCCGCGCGCCGGGTCGGCCAGCTTGGGCACGGCCACTTCGACCATCTTGTTTTCCATGCCGGAGACCTGGCGCAGGTACATGTCCTGCACGGGGTTGCCGGCGGCCGACAGCGTGAACTTGCCGCGCGGGCTGTCGATGGTGGCGCCGCGCATGGCATCGCGGAACTTGGCCTTGTCCGACACATCGCCGCCCACGGCCTGCAGGCCCACCTGCATCAGCTGCGCCGCGTCGTAGCCTTGCACGGCATACACATCGGGCGGCATGTTGTAGGCCTTGGTATAGCCGGCGCGGAAAGCCTTGTCGCGAGGGTTGTCCAGGCCGTCGGCATAGTGCAGCGTGGTCAGCAGCCCCTGCGCGGCCTCGCCCTGGGCCTTCAGCGTGCCGTCGGTAAGAAATCCGGTGCCGTACAGCGGGATGGTCTTCTGCAGGCCCGAGGCATGATAGTCCTGCACGAACTTCACCGCGCCGCCGCCCGCGAAGAAAGCGAACACCATGTCGGGCTTCAGCGCGGCGATCTCGGTCAGCAGCGACTGGAACTCCACGTTGGGGAAGGGCAGGGTCAGTTCCTTGACGATCTTGCCGCCGGCTTTCTCGAAGCCTTCGCGGAAGCCGCCCATCTGTTCTTCGCCCGCCGCGTATTTCCAGGTAATGGTGACGGCGGTCTTGTGGCCCTTGGCGGCCGCCACCGGGCCCATGGCATAGCCCGGCTGCCAGTTCGAGAACGAGGTGCGGAAAATGCCCGGGCCGCACATGGGACCGGTAATGGCATCGGCGCCCGCGTTGGTCACGATCAGCGTGGTGTCGCTGCCCTTGGCTGCCTTGGCCAGCGCCATGGCCACGCCGGAGTGCACGGTGCCGACCAGCACATCGACCTGGTCGCGCTTGATCAGGCGGTTGGCGTTTTCCGACGCCTTGGCCGGGTTGGATTCATCGTCGACCTTGAAGTATTCCAGCTCGCGCCCGCCCAGTTTTCCGCCCTGTTCGGCCACGTACTGCTTGAAGCCGTTCTCGATGGCGTTGCCCAGCGCGGCGTAGGTGCCGCTGTAGGGCAGCATGAAGCCGACCTTGATCTTGTCGGCGGCCAAGGCGCCGCCGGCGGCCAGGGCTATCGTTCCTGCAAGCAGGGCGCGGGTCAGGGCGTGGGGCATGGTGTTGTCTCCTGGTTATTGTTGGCTGGCGCGCGGGCTCAGCCGGGCTTGTCCAGGCCGCCGACGAAATCGGCGACGGCCGCGGTCACGATGTCGGGCCGGTCTTTGTGCGGGGAATGGCCGCAGCCGGGTATTTCCAGCAGGCGGGCCTGCGGCGCGCCGCGGCGTATGCGGCGGATCTGTTCCAGCGTGCCGTATTCGTCGTCCAGCCCCTGCAGCGCCAGCAGCGGGCACCTGATGCGCGGCAGGAAGGCTTCAATGTTCCAGGCCCGGAAGGCCGGATCCAGCCAGATGTCATTCCAGCCCCAGAAGGCCGAATCGGCGTCGGCGTGATAGCGCGCCAGCCTGGCTGGCAGGTCGGTGTCCAGGTAGGCGCGGCGCGCCCGCTGGATGTTCGCAATGCTGACGTCTTCCACGAAGACATGCGGCGCCGCCGCCACCACGCCGGCCACGGCGTCGGGGTACATGGCGGCGTACAGCAGCGCGATCGAGCCGCCGTCGCTGTGGCCGAACAGGATGGGGCGGTCGCGCCGGGCATTGATGCCCACGGCCTCGAACAGGGCGGGCAGCACGTCCCGCGCCTGGTCGTGCATGAATGCCACCGGCCATTTCTCGCCGGCCGGGCGCGGTGTGGATGCCCCGTATCCGTAGCGCGAGAACACCAGTCCGCGGCAGGCCGCCGCATCGCAGGCTTGCCGGGGCCAGTCTTTCCACATGCCGGCCGAACCCAGGCCTTCGTGCAGGAATACCAGCAGCGGGGCGTCGCGCCGCTCGGGGGCGATCCACTGACATTCCAGCCGCAGGTCGCGTCCCAGGGCGTGCAGCGCGGCCCACGCCGGGGCTTCGGCGGCAACGGCGCTGGCGGCGCGCGTCATAGCGAGGCTTCTTCCAATTGCCGCAGCCGGAACCGCTGGATCTTGCCGGTGGCCGTCTTGGGCAGTTCCTCGGTGAAGTTGATCTGGCGCGGGTATTTGAACGGCGCCAGGTGCTGCTTCACGTATTGCTGCAAGGCCGCGCCGGTGCGGTCGTCGGGCTGGAAGCCCGGCCGCAGCACCACATAGGCCTTGGTCTTGACCAGGCCGTCGTGGTCGGGTACGCCGATCACGGCGGCTTCCAGCACGGCCTCGTGCTGGATCAGCACATTCTCCACTTCCACGGGCGACACGTATTGGCCGCTGACCTTGATCATGTCGTCGCTGCGGCCGGCGTAGGTGTAGTAGCCGTCGGCGTCGCACTGGTATTTGTCTCCGCTTTTCAGCCACTCGCCCTGGAAGCACTGGCGCGTCTTGTCGCGGTTGTTCCAGTACATCAGCGCGGTGCTGGGCCCCTTGATGTACAGGTCGCCGATGACATTGGCGGCCACCGGGCGGCCGTCGTCGTCGCGCAACTGCACTTCGTAGCCCGGCACCGGCTTGCCGGTGGTGCCGTAGCGCAGCTGGCCGGGCTGGTTGGAAAGAAAAATGTGCAGCATCTCGGTCGAGCCGATGCCGTCCAGGATCTCGCACCCGAAGTGCCGGGTGAAGCGCTCGCCGATATCACGCGGCAGGGCTTCCCCGGCCGAGGTACAGACGCGCAGCGACACCTGCCCGCGCGTGGGCAGCTCGCTGCTGGCCAGCATGCTGGCGTACAGGGTGGGCACGCCATAGAACACCGTGGGCCGGTGATCCACCAGGCGCTTGAACACGGCTTGCGGGGTGGGGCGTTCACTCATGACCACCACGGTGGCGCCCACCGCCAGGGGAAAGCTCAGCCCGTTGCCCAACCCGTAGGCGAAGAACAGCTTGGCCGCCGAGAACACCACGTCGTCTTCGCGTATGCCCAGCACCGGTTTGGCGTAAAGCTCTACGGTATGCCACAGGTTGCCATGGGTATGCACCACGCCCTTGGGCTTGCCGGTGGAGCCGGACGAATACAGCCAGAACGCGATCTCGTCGGCCAGCGTACGGGTGGCCGGCACCAGCGGCGCCGCGGCCAGCAGGGCGTCGAAGTCGTGGCCTTGCGGCGGCAGCTCGCCCGCGGGCTGCGAAACGACCAGATGTTCGATCTCGTGCGGTCCCTTGCCCAGCGCGGTCTGCAGCGGGCCCAGCAGGTTGCCCGAGACGAAGGCGGCGCGCGCGCGGCAATGGCCGGCGATATAGGCGTAGTCGTCCGGCGTCAGCAGCGTGTTCACCGCCACCGGCACCACGCCGGCGTGCAGGGCGCCCAGGAACGCCACCGGCCAGTCGGCGCTGTCGTGCATCATCAGCAGCACGCGTTCTTCGCGGCGCAGGCCCAGCTGGCGCAGCGCCCCGGCGCAGCGCGCCACGCGTTCGGCCAGTTCGCCGTAGGTGATGCGGCGCATGTCGTCGATATAGGCCACCTTGCTGGCGCGCGGCGCGTTCAGCGCGGCCAGGTGGCTGGCAAAGTTCAATTCCAGGGGGCAGGGGTTCATGGGATGTCTCCGGTGTTCTGGTGTTTTTTCTGCCGATTCCGCCCTGCGGGCCTAGGGCCGGGTGAACTCGATGGCGCCGCCGGGCAGCAGGTACAGCACCAGGGCCTGGCCGCCGGTCACGGTGGGGCGGTGCGCGCTGCCGGGGCCGTACACCAGCCAGCCGGCGGGGTGCCCGTCAAAACGCGCCGTCTCGTCCAGCGGCATGATCAGGTCGATTTCGCCTTGCGGGTGGCTGTGGTGCGGGCCGGCCAGGCTGTCCATGTCGACCACGTCCACCGAAAAACCCGCCAGATCGTCGTCGGCCTTCAGCACGCGGCCGTAGCGGATGCCGCCCCCTTCACGGTTGCACATCCAGCCTTCGGCCACGCCTTGCCTACAGGCGGCGAACACTTCGCGGTACACGTCGGTGCCGGCGCCCGCGTCGCGGTTCAGGCGGTCTTGCAGGCCGGCATCCAGGGGCAAGCCCGCAATTGGGCCGGTAATGCGGCGCATCAACTGGTGGAAGGATGCTGGCGTACTCATGGGTGTCCCGTCCTTTACACTGTCGGCGCGCTGGGCGGCGCATGCATTTCATTGCTATCCAACTGCACATGGCTGCCCAATTCGCCCTGCATGAACAGAAAAATAGTGCTTCACACCAGTAGCGTCAAGCACTATAGTGCATAAACCTTGGGAAATCAGGGTTTCCTCGGAGTTCGAACAAGCATGATCCAAGCGCTAGACAAGGAATCTTCCGAACCGCGCCGCGAACCGTTCCTGGTGGCCCTGGGCGAGCGGGTGCGGCGCCTGCGGGCCATACGCGGCATGACACGCAAAAGCCTGTCGCAGGCCACCGGGGTATCCGAGCGCCACCTGGCCAATCTGGAGCATGGGGTGGGCAATGCGTCCATCCTGGTATTGCTGCAAATTGCCAAGGCCTTCAATTGCGCACTGGCGGAATTGGTGGGCGACGTCACTACCGAATCGCCCGACTGGCTGCTGATCCGCGAATTGCTCAGCGGCCGTACCGAATCCGATCTGCAGCGGGCGCGCCAGGCGCTGGCGCAATTGTTCGACCTGGGCGGCGGGGCGCAGCGGCCGAACCGCTTCCAGCGCATCGCCCTGATCGGCTTGCGGGGCGCGGGCAAATCCACGCTGGGCCAGATGCTGGCCGACGACCTCGGTTACCCCTTCGTGGAACTCAACCGGGAAATCGAGCGCGTGGCCGGCTGCGGCATCCTGGAAATCCACAATCTGTACGGCCCCAATGCCTACCGGCGCTATGAGCGCCGGGCGCTGGAAGAGGCGGTGCAGATCTACCCGGAAATGGTGCTGGCCACGCCGGGAGGCCTGGTGTCCGAGCCGGCCACGCTCAACCTGCTGCTCACGCACTGCTATACCGTGTGGCTGCGGGCCACGCCCGACGAGCACATGGCGCGGGTCATGGCGCAGGGCGACTTCCGGCCCATGTCCGGCAACAACGAGGCCATGGCCGACCTGAAACGCATCCTGGCGGGCCGCGAGGCCTTCTACGCCAAGGCCGACCTTACCTGGGAAACCAGCGGTCTGAGCCTGCAGGAAAGCTTCGGGGGGCTGCGTGCCCAGGTGCGCAAGGCGGGGGGGCTGCCGTTGTAAGGGCACGGGCTCCCTACGGGGCCCTGTCACCAAAGGCGCCTGCATTTTCATGCATGTTTTGGTTGACGGCCTTTTTTTTGTGCATTAATCTGCACTTTAATTCATCTAATGCAGTATTTTTCATATTCGTGAGTGCCAGGAGACGTACATGAACAGTGCCGCCCCCCGCGTGGATTTCCAGACCGAACCGGCCCGCTACCGGCACTGGAAGCTGAAGCTCGACGGCGCCATCGCCACGCTGGCCATGGACGTGGCGGAAGACGGCGGCCTGCGTCCCGGCTACAAGCTCAAGCTGAATTCGTACGACCTGGGCGTGGATATCGAACTGCACGATGCGTTGCAGCGCATCCGCTTCGAGCACCCCGAAGTGCGTACGGTGGTGGTTACCAGCATGAAAGACCGCATCTTCTGTTCGGGAGCCAATATTTTCATGCTGGGCCTGTCCTCGCATGCCTGGAAGGTGAATTTCTGCAAGTTCACCAATGAAACCCGCAACGGTATCGAGGATTCCAGCCGCCACAGCGGGTTGAAGTTCATTGCCGCCCTGAACGGGGCTTGCGCGGGCGGGGGATATGAGCTGGCGCTGGCTTGCGACGAAATCTTCCTGGTGGACGACCGCTCATCGGCGGTGGCCTTGCCGGAGGTGCCCTTGCTGGGTGTGCTGCCGGGCACGGGCGGGCTGACGCGGGTGACCGACAAGCGCAAGGTGCGCCACGATCACGCCGATATTTTCTGCACCCTGGTGGAAGGGGTGCGCGGCCAGCGCGCCAAGGATTGGCGGCTGGTGGACGAGGTCGTCAAGCCCGCGCAGTTCGATGCCGGCGTGCGGGCGCGCGCCGAATCGCTGGCGGCGCAAAGCGACCGCCCGGCGCAGGCGCAGGGCGTCAGCCTGGTGCCGCTGTCGCGCACCGAAACCGAAAACCGCCTGTCGTACCAGTACGTGGATGTGGCGTTCGACCGCGAAAAACGCCAGGCCACCTGGACGATACGCGCGCCGCAGGGCAACGTGCCCCAGGACCTGGATGCCATCGTGGCGGCCGGGGCCGGTTGGTGGCCGCTGCAGATGGCGCGCGAACTGGACGACGCCATTCTCAGCCTGCGCACCAACGAACCCGACCTGGGCACCTGGGTCATCAAGACCGAGGGCGACAGCCAGGCTGTACTGGCGGCCGACGCGGCCTTGCAGCAGCACGCCAGCCACTGGTTCGTGCGCGAAACCGCCGGCATGCTGCGGCGTACCCTGGCGCGCCTGGACGTGACGTCGCGCTCTATCTTTGCGCTGATCGAGCCGGGCTCGTGCTTTGCCGGCACGCTGTTCGAACTGGCGCTGGCGGCCGACCGCATCTACATGCTGGACGACGAAGACGCCGATGCCCCCGCGCAGATCGTGGTGCACGAACGCAACTTCGGCGCCTACCCCATGGTGAACGGGCTCAGCCGCCTGCAGCACCGCTTTTATGAAGAAGTGCAGCCGCTGGAGGCCGTGCGCGCCGCCGCGGGGCAGTCATTGCCGGCGCCGCGCGCGCTGGAACTGGGGCTGGTGACCTTCGCGCCCGACAGCATCGACTGGGACGACGAGGTGCGCCTGGCGTTGGAAGAACGCCGCGCGCTGTCGCCCGACGCGCTGACCGGCCTGGAGGCCAACCTGCGCTTCGGCGGCGGCGAAACCATGGAAACCCGCATCTTCGGCCGGTTGACGGCATGGCAGAACTGGATTTTCAACCGCCCCAACGCGGCAGGCGAGAAGGGCGCGTTGAAACTTTATGGCAAGGGCGAGCAGGCGTCGTTCGACTGGAACAGGGTGTAGGGCAGCGGGCCAGCGGGTGTCTGGCTCCGAAGGTGCCAGACACCGTAGTGCGCCACGACAGTCTCAGTTGGACGGTGTCCGGCACCCTGACGGGAGCCGGACACCTGGCAGTCCCCCGCAGTTTCCAGGCTTCAAACATGCCCGCACCAAACAGGAAACATTGGCATCCCGACAGAATCACCCGGCGCGCTGGCAGGCCGCCCCAAAGGAGAGAGCAGACATGTCCGGCATCAATTACAGCGAGAAGATTCCCAACAACGTCAACTTGTCCGGAGACCGCGCCCTGCAGCGCGCGCTGGAGCACTGGCAGCCCAACTACCTGCAATGGTGGCAGGACATGGGCCCCGACGGCTCGCACGGGTTCGACGTGTACCTGCGCACCGCCGTCAGCGTCGAGCCCGACGGCTGGGCGCATTTCGACCATGTGAAAATGCCCGACTATCGCTGGGGCATTTTCCTGGCCCCGCAGGACGGCCAGCGCAAGATTCATTTCGGCGAGAACCTGGGCCGCGATGTGTGGCAGGACGTTCCCGGCGAACACCGCGCCAACCTGCGGCGCATCATCGTCACGCAGGGCGACACCGAGCCCGCGTCCATCGAGCAGCAACGCCACCTGGGCATGACGGCGCCGTCGCAATACGACCTGCGCAACCTGTTCCAGATCAATGTGGAAGAAGGGCGCCACCTGTGGGCCATGGTGTACCTGCTGCATCGCTACTTCGGCCGCGACGGCCGCGAAGAGGCCGACGCGCTGCTCGAGCGCAGCTCGGGCGATGCCGACAACCCGCGCATCCTGGGGGCGTTCAACGAAAAAACGCCCGACTGGCTGGCGTTCTACATGTTCACGTATTTCACTGACCGCGACGGCAAGTTCCAGTTGTGCGCGCTGGCCGAATCGGGTTTCGACCCGCTGGCCCGCACCACCAAATTCATGCTGACCGAAGAAGCGCACCACATGTTCGTGGGCGAATCGGGCGTATCGCGCATCATCCAGCGCACCTGCGATGTCATGAAGCAACTGAAGACCGACGATCCGGCCAGCATACGGGCGGCCGGCGTCATCGACCTGCCCACCATCCAGCGTTACCTGAATTTCCATTACAGCGTCACCATCGACCTGTTCGGCGCCGACCAGTCCTCCAACGCGGCCATTTTCTATAGCTCGGGCCTGAAGGGGCGCTATGAAGAAGGCAAGCGCGGCGACGACCACCAGCTCAAGAACGACACCTACCGCGTGCTGAGCGTGGACGGCGGCGCGTTGCGCGAAGTGGAAGTGCCCATGCTGAATGCGCTGAACGAAGTGCTGCGCGACGACTTCATCCGCGATTCGATGGCGGGCGTGGGACGCTGGAACAAAGTCATCGAGAAAAGCGGCCTGCCGTTCCGCCTGTCGGTACCGCACAAGGCGTTCAACCGGCAGATCGGCACGCTGGCCGGCATCCGCGTGGCGCCCGAAGGCGAAGTGCTTGGCGAAGCCCAGTGGCAGGCCAACCGGCATAAATGGCTGCCCACGGAAGAAGACCGCGCGTTCGTGGCTTCGTTGATGGGCCGGGTGGCCGAGCCCGGCAAGTTCGCCAACTGGATCGCGCCGCCCGTCATGGGCGTGAACCGCCAGCCGGTGAATTTCGAATACGTGCGTTTCAACTGACGCCACTGAAACCAGGAGCCCGGCAATGAATGCCCCCTTGCCGCCCGAAGTGCTGAAGCAGCACCTGATCGATCCCGAGATCTGCATACGCTGCAATACGTGCGAGGAAACCTGCCCCATCGATGCCATCACGCATGACGGCACCAATTATGTGGTGGATCCCGGCATTTGCAACGGCTGCATGGCCTGCGTGCCGCCGTGTCCCACGGGGTCGATCGACAATTGGCGGCTGGTGCTGAAGGCCCAGGCCTATAGCGTCCAGGACCAGTTCGGCTGGGACGAACTGCCGGGCGAAAAACCCTTGCCCGATGGCTTGCCCGCCGCCGAGGCCGCCGACGCCGACGAAGCCGCCGACACGGAAAGCGCGGCACCAGCGGCCGGCGTACCCGCGGCCGAAGCGGCGCCCGCCGCGCTGTTGCCGGGCGCCAGCATTCCTCCCTGGTCGGCCGCGCATCCTTATGTGAACCTGTACACGCACAAGACGCCGGCCACCGCCACGGTGGTGGGCAATTACCGCGTCACCGGCGAAGACACCGACAGCGACATCCACCACATCGTGCTGGACTTCGGCAACCTGCCGTTTCCCGTGCTGGAGGGGCAGTCCATCGGCATTCTGCCGCCAGGCACGGATGCCAATGGCCGCGCGCACCATGCGCGCCAGTACTCGCTGGCCAGCCCGCGCGACGGCGAGCGCGCGGGCTACAACAACCTGTCGCTGACGGTGAAGCGCGTCACCGAAGACCACCACGGCCAGCCGGCCCGCGGTGTGTGTTCCAACTACCTGTGCGACCTGGCCAGGAACGACACCGTGCAAGTGATCGGGCCGTTCGGCAATACCTTCCTGATGCCCAACCACGCGCAGGCCAATCTGCTGATGATCTGTACCGGCACGGGCTCGGCCCCCATGCGGGCCATGACGGAACGCTACCGGCGCCGCATCGAGCGCGGCACCAACGGACGGTTGATGCTGTTCTTCGGCGCGCGCACGCAGCGCGAACTGCCGTACTTCGGGCCGTTGATGAAGCTGCCGCGCGATTTCATCGACATCAACCTGGCCTTGTCGCGCGAGCCATCCCAGGCGCGGCGCTATGTGCAGGACCTGATGCGCGAGCGCGCCGCCGACGTGCTGGACTTGCTGGGCGATGTCAATACCTGCATTTATGTCTGTGGCTTGAAAGGCATGGAAAGCGGCGTGCTCGACGCTTTGCGCGATGTGGTCGTGCAAGCGGGGCAGGATTGGTCTATCCTGCATGAATCGTTGCGCCGCGAGGGGCGGCTGCATTTCGAAACGTATTAGGGCCACCCCCGAAGCACTGCGCGCGCTCCGCCTCGCGGCTGGCCGCCGCCCGGATTCTCCAGGCAGGGATCAGTCCTCAAGGGCGCCGCTGGCGGGCTGTCAAAGCCGGCTCCCCGGCGTCCCTGATCCGGGGCACTGCCTTATTTCGTTCGAGAAGCTGACATGAAGTTCGCAGAATTCAAGGAAGGCATGCTGATCAAAGCGGGGCCGGTCACGGTTACCGAAGACGAGATCCTGACGTTCGCCCGCCAGTACGACCCACAATGGTTCCACACCGATGTGCAGCGCGCCGCGCAGGGGCGCTGGGGCGGCCTGATCGCCAGCGGCTGGCATACCTGCGCCCTGGCCATGCGCATGGCCGTCGAGGCGGCGCTGCATGATTCCGAATCTTTCGGTTCGCCCGGGCTGGGTGAACTGCGCTGGCGCGTGCCCGTGCGCCCCGGCGATGCCCTGTGCCTGCATGCCCGGGTGCACGCGGTGCGCCGTTCTACCTCGCGCGCGGACATGGGCATTATCAGCTGGTACTGGACAGTGCTGAACCAGCACGACGAAGCCGTGCTGGAACTGGATGCCACCAGCCTGTTCGACCTGAGCGGGAATTAAACCGGAGGTATCTGGCTCCCGCCAGGGTGCCAGACACCGTCACCGCGGCGATCAGCTGAACGCCTGGATGCCCGTCTGGGCGCGGCCCAGGATCAGGGCGTGCACGTCGTGAGTGCCTTCGTAGGTATTCACCACTTCCAGGTTCACCAGGTGGCGGGCCACGCCGAACTCGTCGGAAATGCCGTTGCCGCCCAGCATGTCGCGCGCCAGGCGGGCGATGTCCAGGGCCTTGCCGCACGAATTGCGCTTCATGATGGACGTGATTTCCACCGCGGCCGTGCCTTCGTCTTTCATGCGGCCCAGGCGCAGGCAGCCTTGCAGGCCCAGCGTGATTTCGGTCTGCATGTCGGCCAGCTTTTTCTGGATGAGCTGGTTGGCGGCCAGCGGACGGCCGAACTGCTTGCGGTCCAGCGTGTACTGGCGCGCCGTGTGCCAGCAGGCCTCGGCGGCGCCCAGCGCGCCCCAGGCAATGCCGTAGCGGGCCGAGTTCAGGCAGGTGAAGGGGCCGCGCAGGCCGGATACTTCGGGCAGCATCTGCTCGGCCGACACTTCCACTTCGTCCATGACGATTTCGCCGGTGATGGACGCGCGCAGGCCCACCTTTCCATGAATGGCCGGGGCCGACAGGCCCTTCATGCCTTTTTCCAGGATGAAGCCGCGGATCTTGCCGTCGTAGTCGCCGCCCACGCACTTGGCCCACACCACGAACACATCGGCGATGGGCGAGTTGGTGATCCACATTTTGTTGCCCGACACTTTGTAGCCGCTGCCGGTCAGCACGGCGCGGGTTTCCATGCCGTTGGGGTCGGAACCGTGGTTGGGTTCGGTCAGGCCGAAGCAGCCGATCCATTCGCCGCTGGCCAGCTTGGGCAGGTATTTCTGTTTCTGGGCTTCGCTGCCGAATTCATTGATGGGCACCATCACCAGCGACGACTGCACGCTCATCATCGAGCGGTAGCCCGAGTCGATGCGTTCGACTTCGCGGGCGATCAGGCCGTAGCTGACGTAATTCAGGCCGGCGCCGCCGTATTCGGTGGGAATGGTGGCGCCCAGCAGGCCCAGTTCGCCCATTTCGGCGAAGATCTTCGGGTCGGTCTGCTCGTTGCGGAAGGCGTCCAGCACGCGCGGGGCCAGCTTGTCCTGCGCATAGGCCTGGGCGGCGTCGCGCACCATCCGTTCTTCGTCGGTAAGCTGCTGGTCGAGCAGCAGCGGATCTTGCCAATGGAAGGAAGGGTTCGAAGACATGTATCGCACTCCGGTATATGAGAATTCGAGAAGGGTGAGAGCGTCGCCGCGCCGTTATTGGCGGGCTTGCAGCGACGCGTCGCGGATTTTTTCCAGCGTGGTCGACGGCGAGATGGTCTCGGGGTCGATCAGGCAGTGCAGGATGGCGGGCTTGCCGCTGGCCAGCGCACGTTCGAATGCCGGCCCGAACTGTTCGGTGGTTTCGACCCGTTCGCCGTGGCCGCCGAAGGCCTGCGCGTAGGCGGCAAAATCGGGGTTCTGCAGCGCGGTGGCCGACACGCGGCCGGGGTAGTGTTTTTCCTGGTGCATGCGGATGGTGCCGTACATGCCGTTGTCCACCAGCACCACGATGATGGGCAGCTTGTACTGTACGGCGGTGGCGAATTCCTGGCCGTGCATCATGAAGCAGCCGTCGCCGGCAAAGCACACCACGGTTTTTTCAGGCTGGACGCGCTTGGCGCCCACGGCGGCCGGCAGGCCATAGCCCATGGAGCCCGACGTCGGCGCCAGTTGCGTGCCAAAGCGCGTAAAGCGGTGGAAGCGGTGCAGCCAGGTGGCGTAGTTGCCGGCGCCGTTGGTCATGATGGCGTCGGCCGGCAGGGTATTTTCCAGGTAGGCCATTACGCCGCCCAGTTGCAGCGCGCCGGGCGTGCTGATCTTGGCGGGGTCGCTCCAGGCCAGGTACGACTGGCGCATCGCGGCCGTGTCGTCGGCCCACGCGGGTTGCGCCGGTGCCTGCACGCCCGCCAGCGCCTGCGCAAAGGCCGCCGGCGAGGTGTTGATGGCCAGCGTGGCGCGGTACACGCGGCCCAGCTCGGCGCTGTCGGGGTGCACGTGCACCAGCTTCTGGCGCGGCACCGGGATATCCAGCAGCGTGTAGGCCTGGCTGGGGCTTTCCGACATGCGGCCGCCCACCAGCAGGATCAGGTCGGCCTCGGCCACGCGCCTGGACAGCGCGGGGTTAATGCCCAGCCCCACGTCGCCGATGAAGCAGGGATGGTCGGCCGGGAACAGCATCTGGCGGCGGAACGACACCGCCGTGGGCAGCGACAGGCGCTGCGCGAAATCGGCGAACTGGGCCACCGCCTGGGCATCCCAGCGCGAACCGCCCAGAATGGCCAGGGGCGCGCGGGCCTGCGCCAGCAGCTGCTGCAGCTCGTCCAGCTGGCCGGCGGCCGGCGCCGCGTCGATGACTTCATAGCGGGGCGCATCGGCCACGCTGGCGGTTTCGGTCAGCATGTCTTCGGGCAGCGCGATCACCACCGGGCCGGGGCGGCCCGAGGTGGCCACGTGGAAGGCCCGCGAAATCAGTTCCGGAATGCGTTCGACCTGGTCGATTTCGGTAACCCACTTGGCCTGCGTGCCGAACACCGCGCGGTAGTCCATTTCCTGGAACGCCTCGCGCTCGCGCATGCCGCGCTCGATCTGGCCCACGAACAGGATCATTGGCGTGGAGTCCTGCTTGGCGATGTGCACGCCCGCCATGGCGTTGGCCGCGCCCGGGCCGCGCGTCACCATGCAGATGCCGGGCTCGCCGGTCAGCTTGCCGTGCGCGTCGGCCATCATGGCCGCGCCGCCTTCCTGGCGGCACACCGTGACGTCGATGCGGGCGTCGTGCAGGCCGTCCAGCACGGCCAGGTAGCTTTCGCCGGGCACGCAGAATACGTGCTTGACGCCATGGGCGGCCAGTTGGTCGACCAGGATGTGCCCGCCCAGGCGGGCGGTGGGGGTAGAGGTAGCAGTAGTCATAATCAACCGGAATTCAAGCCGTCGAGGATAATGTTCCTGGGTTGCACAAGGCAATTGATAAAATTGCACAATATAGTGACCTGCCGGCACGTCCGGCCGCCACCAAGACATTATCTTCCCATGAGAAACGGCATTCCCAACCTCAGCGCATTGCAAGCCTTCGAGGCCTCGGCCCGGCTGGGCAGCTTTTCGCGCGCCGCCGAGGAACTGGCGCTGACCCATAGCGCCGTGTACCGGCAGGTGGCCAGCCTGGAAGCGCGGCTGGGGGTGCAACTGTTTACCCGGGTGCGCCGGCGCATCGTCCTGACCGACCACGGGGCCGAATACGCTGGCCGCATCCGCCACCACCTGGACCAGATCGAAAAAGACACGTTCGGCCTGGTCAGCCGCACCGGCATGGGCCGCAGTATCCATATCGCGGTGGTGCCCACGCTGGCCACCACCTGGCTCATTCCGCGCCTGCCCGGATTCCAGCGGCAGCATCCCGACATCACCGTCAGCCTGTCGGTGCGCACGCTGCCCTTCCAGTTCAAGGACCAGCCCTTCGATGGCGCGCTGTACCACGCCAGCGGCATCTGGCCGGGCACGCAGGGGGCGCTGCTGTTTCCGGAAAAAGAACTGGTGCCGGTGTGCGCGCCGCACTTGCCGCGCCGTGCCGACGAAGGCCTGGCGGGGCTGACGCACCTGCACCTGAGTTCGCGCCCCGACGCCTGGCGCCAGTGGTATGCGGCTTGCCGCCAGCCCTATGGCCCGCAGGCGGCGGGCGGCCCACGCTACGAACTGTTCACCATGACGCTGGCCGCCGCCCAGGCTGGCCTGGGCGTGGGGCTGGTGCCGCATTTCCTGGCGCAACCGGCGCTGCAGGCAGGCACCCTGGTGCAGCCCGTGCCGGAAGTGCTGGCCGTGGGCCAGGGGTATTACTTCGGCTATCCGCAGCGCGATGAACGCCCGGATGCCCTCAAGGTATTCGAGGCCTGGTTGAAGTCGGCGGTATAGCCCGGCCCGTCTCTTCTACGGTTATCGCCTGCGCCGCTCTGCGAGTGCTGCCGCAGGGATTTTCCCGCCTGATCTATCAAAAATGTTCATAACCGACTATATTCAGTCAAGATTTCCGGTCATGGCAGGCAGAAATGGCTGAATTTGACGGAAATCTCCTATAAGCATTCACCTGCCGACTCGGAATCTATCGGGGCGGGAAGGCGAGGCATACAAAGATTGGAGACAAGCATGTTCCGTAGTCGGATGACGCGGCGTGACGCCGTGCAAGCGCTGGCCGGCATGGCCGCCATGGCTGGTACAACCTCTTCCTGGGCTCAGGACACCGCGAAATGGCCCGACCGGCCGGTGCGCGTGGTGGTGCCGGTGGCCTCCGGCGGCATCATCGATTTGCTCGCGCGCGCGGTCGGCGAGTCATTGGCGCCTACGCTGGGGCAGCCGCTGGTGGTGGAATCCCGGCCCGGCGCGGATCACCTGATCGGCATCCAGAACGTGGCCAAGAGCAGCCCCGACGGCTATTCCTGGCTGTGCGCATCGGTGCCGTTCACCGTGAATCCGGCCCTGCGCAAAGCACCGGGCTACGATCCTGTCGGCGATTTCCGGCCGCTGTGCCTCATCGCCACCAGCCCCAATGTGCTGGTGGTGCATCCCGATGTCCAGGCGCGCTCGTTGGCGCAATTCATCGAGTTGGCCAAGCGCGAACCGGGCAAGCTGACTTACGGCAATCCCGGCAATGGTTCGTCGAACCACCTGGGCATGGAACTGTTCAAGAGCGAGGCCGGTATCGACCTGCTGGGCATTCCGTACAAGGGCCAGCCGCCGTCCATTTCGGATTTGCTGGCGGGCCGGCTCGACTGCATGTTGATGAGCGTGTCCCTGGCGAAGAACTACATCCAGGCGGGGCAACTGCGGCCCCTGGCGGCGGTTGCCCCGCAGCGGATCGATGCGCTGCCCGACGTGCCTACGATGAACGAGGGCGGCTATCCTGGCGTGGACGTGGTGCCCTGGTTCGGCCTGCTGGCTACCGGCAAGACTCCGGACGCCGTGATAGAAAAGGCTAGTGCGGCGTTGCATGCGGCGATGCAGACTCCCAAGCTGCAAGCGTCCATCAGGAACATCGGCGCCACGCCTTATCCTGCGGGCACGCCTGCCGTATTCGAGAAACTGATCCAGGCGGAACTGGCGAAGTGGCCGGCCGTGCTCAGCCGGGCCGGCATCGAGAAAACCTGAGCGGCGCAACGCTCGCCGACAACCACCGGAGACAGTACTCATGAGCCATGTGAAGCGTCCCAACATCGTCTTTGTCGTTCTGGACGACGTCGGATTTTCCGATCTGGGATGCTACGGATCGGAGATCCCGACGCCGCGCATCGACCAGTTGGCAACCGAAGGGCTGCGCTACAACAATTTCCATGTGACAGCGATGTGTTCGCCGACGCGGGCCTGCCTGCTGACCGGACGCAACGCGCATTCGGTGGGCGTGGGCATCATTGCCGAGTGGGCCAACGGCCAGCCCGGCTACGATGGCCGCATCTACCCCAGCGCCGGCACCCTGCCGGAAGTCTTGCGGCGCGAAGGCTACAACACTATGGCAGTGGGCAAATGGCACCTGGCCGGCACCGAAGAGTACGGCGCGGCCGGGCCGTTTTCCAACTGGCCGCTGGGCAAGGGCTTCAATCGCTGGTACGGGTTTCACGGCGCGCTGGCCGACCAGTACTACCCTGAGCTGTATGTCGACAATCATCCCATCCATCTCGACCCGCCCGAGAACTACCATTTGAGCGTCGACCTGGTGGATCAGAGCCTGGGCATGATCCGCGACCATTGCACTAGCGCGCCGGCCGCGCCGTTCATGATGTACGTGGCCTTTGGCGCGTGCCATTGGCCGCACCAGGCGCCGCGCGAGTACATCGATCGCTTCAAGGGCAAGTACGATCAGGGTTGGGACGACGTCCGCGTGCAGCGCCTGAAAGCGCAGATCGAGATGGGTATCGTGCCCGCAGGCACCCGTCTGGCGCCGCGCAATGACGATGTGCGGCCGTGGGACGAGGTGCGGCGCGACGACGCCGTGGTCAGCTTGAGCACCCGGTTGCAGGAAGCGTACGCTGGCTTCATGGTCCATACCGACGAGCAGATCGGGCGCTTGGTTGATGGCCTGCAGGCCCTGGATGTGCTGGACGACACCATTGTGGTGCTGCTGTCCGACAATGGCGCCAGCCCTGAGGGCGGCCCGACCGGCGCGATCAACCTGCGCAAGCACATGGTCTACGAGCTGGACGATCCCGGGCAGGCCGTGCGCCACCTGGATAAGATCGGCGGGGCCGAGGCGTTCAACCATTACCCGACCGGCTGGGCGCAGGTCAGCAATACGCCGCTTAAGTGGTACAAGAAAGACACGCATGGCGGTGGGGTGCGCGCGCCCCTGATCTTGCGCTGGCCTAAGGGGTTTACCGCTAGGGGCGAGATCCGTACGCAGTTCCACCATGTCATCGACATCGCGCCGACCCTCTACGACGTACTCGGTATCACGCCGCCGGACGAGCTCGCGGGCGTGGCGCAACAACCGCTGCATGGCATCAGCATGGCTTACAGCTTCGACCAGGCCGGCGCCGCGTCACGGCGCGCCCGGCAATATTTTGAACTGCTGGGCGATCGAGCGTTGTGGCAGGACGGCTGGAAGGCGGTGACGCGCCATCGCAAGGGTACGCCCATGGACACCGATGTCTGGGAGCTTTATCACATAACGCAGGATTTCTCCGAAGCCAGCGACCTGGCGCAAACCGAGCCGGCGCGCCTGCAAGCCATGGTGCAAGCCTGGCTGCAAGAGGCGGAGCGTTATGGCGTCTTGCCACTGGACGACCGCGAATGGGAGCGCGCCGCCGAGCGCATACGCGAAGGTTCGCGCGCCCAGTATGTGTACCGGCCGCACATGGCCCGCATCGACCGTTTGATGGCACCAGATGTCACGGGCAAGAGCTTTCGTATCGAAGCCTCGCTGAATCGTTCGGGCGCGCCCGTGCAGGGCGTGATGCTGGCCTGGGGCAGCCGGTTGGGCGGGCTGGTGCTGTACGCGCGGGCCGGCAAGCTGGTACTGGAATACGTGTATTCGCAGGACGAGCGCGTGGTTATCGAAGTCGATGATGCGCTGCCTACGGGCAAGGCCAGCGTGGTCGCCTCGTTCGATCGGAACGAAGACGGCAGTATCGACCTGAGCCTGGAGGGGACCGGACTGGCCCGGGCGCGTGGCCGCTCCGCCAAGTCTTGGCCAACCCATGGCATGACGGCCGGCTTATCGTGTGGGCACGATGCGGGCCATCCCGTCAGTAACACTTATACGGCGCCTTTCCCTTTTGCCGGTTCCGAGCTAGTACAGGTTACGCTTACGGTCGACCAAGCCGGCGGCAGGCGGCAAGAAAGGCCTGCATCGGCTTTCCAGGAAGACTGACGGGTGCGCGGCGGCCGGTTGTCTGTTCAGGTTGGCAACCGGCCGCCGCTTCCCACGCCGGCACAGGAACTCATAACATGCAAAAGAACAAACGTTCGATGTTGGCGCCCCAAAGACACGCCCTGATCCTGGATCATCTGCGCGGCAATGGTAGTGCCTCGCTGGCCACGCTGACGCGATTGACGGGCGCTTCCGAATCCACCATACGCCGTGATTTGCTTGAACTCAGTGCACGCGGCGGTAGCGTGCGGCGCATCCATGGTGGCGCGATCAGCGCGCGCCTGGAGTCATCTACTTATGAACCACCCGCGCAAGTGGCCGAGCAATTGCACCCGCAAGCCAAGCAGCGCATCGGCGCGGCCGCCGCGGGTCTGATTCTGGACGGGCAGAGCGTCATGTTCGACAGCAGTTCCACCGTCATGGAAGCTGCGCGCGCCGCTGTGCGGCGCGGCCTGGCGATTACCGCCATCACCAATGACCTGGCCACCGCGCAGATCTTGAATACCTCAGCCGCGGGCGGTGTGATCGTGACCGGCGGCACCGTCCGCCCGGACACCAATACGCTGTATGGCCCTTCATGCGAGTCGTTGTTGCGCAGCGTCTATGTCGATCTCCTGTTCCTGGGCGTGCACGCAGTGTCGGACACCGGGGTGACGGAAAGCTCGATCGAGATCGCTGATATCAAGCGTCACATGATTGCCACGGCGAAACGTGTCGTACTGCTGGTCGACCAATCCAAATTCGGGCGGCGTTCATTTGCGCAAATATGTGGGTTGGAAGATATCGATGCGCTTGTCACGGACGCCACGCCCGACCAATGCGAGGCGCTGGGCCTGCAGGAACGAGGTATGGAAATATTTTGGGTCTGACCCGTGTCGCGCCCGAGGGCAAGCATCAAGGAGAGTATGCGATGGCAGGAGAGGAGCACCGGCGTTACGGCGTGGATGAGATCCGGACATGTGCGCAGGCGCTGTTCCGTGCGGCCGGGCTGGACGAAGAGAAGGCCCGGGTCGTAAGCGAGATCCTGGTCGAAGCCGACATGATGGGCCATGCGACGCACGGCCTGGCCTTGGCGCCCGCCTACCTGGACGCGGCGGCTTCAGGGACATTGCTGGCCAGCGGCGAGCCCGAAGTGGTGGCCGACCGCGGCGCCTGCATCACATGGCGGGGCCGACGTCTGCCGGGGCCATGGCTCACGGCGAAGGCGGTCGATCTGGCGCTCGAGCGCGTTCAGACCTACGGCACGGTGACGGTGGCGATCTCCGACAGCCACCATATCGGCGCCTTGGCCGCCTACCTGACCCGCGTCACCGAACAGGGTTGCATGGCGGTGATTGCCAGTTCCATGCCGTCACTGGCCGGCGTCGCGCCCTACGGTGGGACGCAGGCTGTATTTACCCCTAATCCGGTTGCCGCGGGCATTCCCACCAAAGGCGATCCCATCCTGCTGGATATCAGCGCGTCCATCACCACCATCAACATGAGCCGGCAACTGCTCAAGGCCGGCAAGAATTTTCCACAGCCCTGGGCCATGGATGCCCAGGGCAATCCCAGTGCCGACCCCCAGGTGGCCCTGTCGCAGGGGGGCACGCTGCTGCCGGTGGGGGGGCTCGACCACGGGCACAAGGGCTATGGCTGGGCGTTGTTGGTCGAAGCGCTGTCGACTCTGTCCGGATTCGGGCGGGCCGATCGCCCCGCCGGCACCTGCGTGTCGGTGTACATACAGGTCATCGATCCGGACGCGTTCGGCGGCCAGGTGGATTTTGCGCGGCAAATGGACTGGCTGGCCGAGACGTGCAAGTCCAATCCGCCGCGGCCGGGTGTGGACCGGGTGCGCTTGCCGGGCGAACGCGGCCTGGCGCTCAAGCGTGACTCTCTGGCGCGGGGGGTGGCGCTGTCTGACAGCATCATGCAGGGATTGTCACATTGGAGCGGGAAATATGGGGTGACCATGCCAACCGCCCATCCCAGGAGCGGCTGACCGGTAGAATGGGCGGGCTGCTCGATCACGGTTTCGTCCGCTTCATGCCCCATCCCGACCCCCTGGCCTCCCAGGCCGATATCGACGCCTTCATCGATGCCGTATGGCTCGAAGACGGCCTGGCGGCCAATACGCTGGCCGCCTACCGGCGCGACCTGAGCGCATTCGCCCAGTGGCTGGAAAACCCCGCCGAACACGCCGGCGCGGCGCAGGCGGGCCAGTTGCGCGACGCCGGGGCCGGCGACATCGAGGCCTGGTTCTCGGCCCGCCATGGCGACAGCCGCGCCACCACCGCCAATCGCCGCCTGGCCTCGCTGCGCCGGTTCTTTGCCTGGGCATTGCGCGAACATCGCGCCCCGCGCGACCCTTGCCTGAACCTCACCGCGGCCAAGCAGCCGCCGCGCATGCCCAAGACGCTGTCCGAGGCGCAGGTCGATGCCCTGCTGCGCGCGCCCGACCTGAACACCGCGCGCGGCCTGCGCGACCGCGCCATGCTGGAAACCCTGTACGCCACCGGCCTGCGCGTGTCCGAACTGGTGAATATCAAGGTGCTGGAAGTCAGCCTGAACGAAGGCGTGGTGCGGGTGGTGATGGGCAAGGGCGGCAAAGACCGCCTGGTGCCGCTGGGCGCCGAAGCCGCGCACTGGATCGACCGCTATCTGCACGGCGCCCGGCCGGAACTGGCGGGCGCGCGGGTCAGCGACGCGCTGTTCCTTACTGCGCGCGCCCAGCCCATGTCGCGGCAGGCATTCTGGCAACTGATCAAGAAGTACGCCGTCATTTCTGGCATCCGCGCGCCGCTGTCGCCGCACGTGCTGCGCCATGCTTTCGCCACGCACCTGCTGAACCACGGCGCCGACTTGCGCGTGGTGCAGATGCTGCTGGGGCACGCCGACATTTCCACCACGCAGATCTACACCCACGTGGCGCGCGAACGGCTCAAGGCCCTGCACGCCGCGCACCACCCGCGCGCCTGATGCGCGTTGCGCCGCGCGCGCCGGCTGCCTACACTACCGGCTTTTCTCCGGCCGCCGCGCGGCCCGCCACGGCGCCATGAGCAAAGCCCGCCACGTTTCCGAAACGCCCGCCACCCAGATGCTGAAGCGGCACAAGGTGGCCTATACCGAACACACGTACGAGTACATCGACCACGGGGGCGCTGGCGAGGCCGCGCGCCAGTTGGGCCTGGACCCGCACGCCGTGGTCAAGACCCTGATCATGGAAGACGAGGCGGCGCGGCCGCTGGTGGTGGTGATGCACGGCGACCGGGAAGTCTCCACCAAGAACCTGGCGCGCCAGGCCGGCCTGAAAAAAGTGGCGCCCTGCCAGCCCGATGTGGCGCAGCGGCATTCGGGCTACCAGGTGGGGGGCACTTCGCCGTTCGGCACGCGCAAGCGCATGCCGGTGTGGGTCGAGGCGCAGGTGCTGGAATATCCGGTGGTGTACATCAACGGCGGCCGGCGGGGCTACCTGATCGGTATCGACCCCAAGGCCCTGGTCAGCCTGCTGGACGCGCGCCCGGTGTCGGTGGCCCTGGAATAGGCGGCCTGCCTGCCCGCGATGGGGTTTGCGGCGCTTTCTTGCGGTATCCCGTTACTACCAGCCGCCCGCGCGGCTGTCGCAAAATCGATCGATCCGGGCCCGGCATTGCCGCTGCATGCCTGGCGCGCATGCGGGCATGGCGCTTGCCGCGCATGCCCAGGCCAACAACCAGGAGACCGCGATGGGCAAGAAACTGCTGATGCTGGTCGGCGACTACGCCGAAGACTATGAAACCATGGTGCCGTTCCAGGCGCTGCAGGCGGTGGGTCACACCGTGCATGCCGTCTGCCCCGGCAAGAAGGCCGGCGACAGCGTCGCCACCGCCATCCACGATTTCGAAGGCGCGCAAACCTACAGCGAGAAGCGCGGGCACAATTTCGCGCTGAACCACGATTTTGAACAGGCCGATGCCGACGCCTACGACGGCCTGGTCATTCCGGGCGGCCGGGCGCCGGAATATCTGCGCCTGAATGAACAGGTGCTGGAAATCGTGCGCCAGTTCGACCGCGCCGGCAAGCCCATTGCCGCCGTGTGCCATGGCGCGCAATTGCTGGCGGCCGCCGGCATCCTGAAGGGGCGCACCTGCTCGGCGTATCCGGCCTGCGCGCCGGAAGTCCGCCTGGCCGGCGGCACCTATGCCGAGATCGCCATCGACCAGGCGCACACCGACGGCAACCTGGTCACGGCGCCGGCCTGGCCCGCGCATCCGGCCTGGCTGGCGCAATTCCTGAAGGTGCTGGGTACCACCATCACCCATTGACGCCCGGCGCCAGGCGCCATGCGTGCCTGGCGGCGCCTGCACGCGTCGCCGCCATCTTGCCGCCCCGGCGGCCGCAATCGTACAGTGAGGTTCTTCCTCACGGAGCCACCGCCATGTGCGAAATCTTCATCCGCGCCCATCCCGATTCCTACACCCCCGAAAGCCGATCTTTGCGCCTGCATGGCGTGGCCACCAGCGTGCGGCTCGAACGCCTGTTCTGGTCGGTGCTGGAAGAAATCGCCGAGCGCGATGGCATGCGGGTCACGCAACTGATCGAACGGCTGTATGACGAGTTGATCGAATACCGTGGCGAAGCGGCGAATTTCACCTCGTTTCTACGGGTATGCTGCCTGCGCTACGAAGTGCTGCAGGCCGACGGCCGCATTCCGAACGACACCGCGGTGCCTATCCGTTCGCTGGATGCGCGCGCGGTGCTGGCCGGCCTGCCCGATGCGCTGCACGATGGCGCGGCGCCGCGCCGCAAGGCTGCCTGAGCCGGCAGCCGGCCGCTACAGCATGGCCACGTCGCTTTGCAGGATGCGGCGCAGCCGCACCGCGTCGCCGATGCGCGACAGCTTGCCCTGGGAATCCAGCAGCACCATGGCCACGTCGCGGCCGTTGATGCGCGCCAGCATCACCAGGCATTCACCGGCTTCGTTGATGAAGCCGGTTTTCGAAACCTTGATATCCCAGTCGGGCTTGCGCACCAGCAGGTTGGTGTTGCGGAACAGCTGCGTGCGGTTGGCCACGTCGACTTCGTATTCGTCGTCGGTGGAATAGCGGTGGATCAGCGGCCGTTGCGATGCGGCGCGCAGCAGGCGCGCCAGATCGCGCGGCGACGACACGTTCTGGCTGGACAACCCCGTGGGCTCGACGAAATGCGTGCTGGACATGCCCAGCGCGCGCGCCTTGCTGTTCATGGCCGCGACAAAGGCCGGCAGGCCGCCCGGATAATGACGGCCCAGCGCATGCGCGGCGCGGTTTTCCGATGACATCAGCGCCAGGTGCAGCATGTCGCCGCGGGTGAGGCGCGTGCCCACGCGCAGGCGCGACGAGGTGTGTTTCAGGGTGTCGACATCGTCGTCGGTGATTTCCAGCATCTGGTCCATGGGCTGGTTGGCATCCACCACCACCAGGGCGGTCATCAGCTTCGAGATGGAAGCGATGGGCCGCACCACGTTGTCGTTCTTGGCGAACAGGACGGTAGAGGTTTCCAGGTCTTGCACGTAAGCCGTGCTGGAACGCAGCGAGGCGATTTCTTCGCGCACCGAGCCGGCCGCCGCCGGCAGCGCCGCCGCGCTGGCCAC
>NZ_JAJMLX010000350.1 GCF_020991325.1 Bordetella petrii
CAGGCTGCCGCGCTGCGCCACGGCCCCGGGGGCTGGCAAGTGCTGGACGCCGGCGGGCAGATGCTGGGTTGCGCGGCTACCGTGGTGCTGGCCAACGCCTTCGGCGCGCAGGCGCTGCTGCGCGACAGCGGTTTGCTGGACCCGTTGCCGCGCATGGCGCAAATGCATGCGCTGGCCGGCGAAATCAGCCTCCTGCCCGCCCTGGCGGCCCAGACAGGGCCGCGCTGCATCGTGGGAGGCGAAGGCTACCTGCTGCCCGCCGTGCGGCAATGGTGCGTGGCGGGCAGCACCTACGAACATGGCGCCGTCCAGGCGCGGGTCAGCGCGGCCGGCCAGCAAACTAACCTGGACAAGGTGGCGGGCTTGCTGGGCGGGCTGCCTGCCGGCTGGGCCGGCCTGCAGCCGGGCCAATTGCAGGGGTGGGCGGGTTGGCGCGCGGTGTTGCCGGGCCGCCTGCCGGCGGTCGGGCCGTTGGCCCACGCGCCGGGCCTGTGGCTGGCGGCGGGTTATGCCTCGCGGGGGCTGAGCTGGTCTGCCCTGGCGGGCGACGCGCTGGCGGCCTGCCTGGCTGGCGAGCCGCTGCCGCTCGAAGCCGATCTGCTGGCCGCGGTGGCGCCGCGCTAGGTGGTGTAAGGCGGTAGAAGCCCGCGTAATGCCAGACGTTGCCCGTAGAACGCGAGTGTGGCCGATTGCGCGGGCTCGCCCGGAAGGGTCAGAGTAAGTGGTTGCTGCGGCGCCCGGCGCGGCGGTTTGGGGGCCTCCCTGGAACCGAATTCGGCATGAAAAAAGGGACCGAGTTTATTTCGAGGGCCAAATCCGTCAAAATAGCGTCTTTTAATGGTTTTTTGGCTTAAGCCGGGGGATGCTCTGTGCCGCCCAAATTCGACTTTGCCCACACTACCCAGCTCGAATCCATCGAGCTGCTGACCTCGCGATCCAGCCGCATCGATTTCGATGCGGGTGATGGGTTACGTCTGGTAGTCGAGGCGCATGCGCCTGGTGTGTTTCGCCTGCGCTGCGGCGAGGCGAATCTCCTTTCTGACGACAAGCCGGGCGCGCGCGCCCGTGCCATCGCCGAAATGTTGCTGGCCCGCCAGGAAGCGGTGGGCGAGTGCGCCATCGCGCCGCGCGATGACGGCAACGGTTGGCGCATTTCCCAGGGCGACGTCGCGCTGGAAATTCAATCCGACCCTGTCCGCGTGGCTTTGTATCGCAACGATGTCCAGGTGCTTGCATCCGATGTGTCGGTGCACGAACCGGCATTCGGGCACAACGCGCTCGACGAGCCCGAGCATGCCGTCTGGAATGCCGCGTTCGCGCTGGAAGGCGGCGAACGCGTGTACGGGCTGGGCGAAACGTCCGGCGACCTGAACCGCCGCGACGAAGAAGTCGTGTCCGACGACCCGGAGCACCGCGCCTTGCCGCTGGCCTGGGGCCCGCGCGGCTGGGGCATCTATGTGAATTCCATGCGCCGCATCCACCATGGGGTGGGCGTGGATCCGGTACCGGCCGCGTACACCGCGACGGTGGAAGACGCGGTACTGGACCTGTTCCTGTTCGCAGGCGAACCGGGCGAAATCCTGAACCAGTACACGGCCCTGACAGGCCGTGCTGGCCAGCCGGTGCTGTGGGCCATGGGCGCCTGGCTGCAGCAGGCCGAAGGCGAAATGCCCACGCAAACCGCGGCACTGGTTGCGCAGATGCGCGAATTGCAACTGCCGCTGGACGCGGTCAAGCTGGCGGCGCCCGCGGCCTGGGGCTTCCAGGCCGACAAGGCCGTGTTCGAATGGGACGCTACGCGCTTTCCCGATGCGCGCCAGATGCTGGCCCTGTTCCACAAGCATCATGTGCATGTGGCCGCTACCGGCTTTCCGGGGGTCATCAAGACCAGCCCCCTGTTCGAGGAACTGGAAGACCGCGGCTGGCTGTTGACGCGCGACGACGGCAGCGCGCAGGTGTTCGACGGTAATGCCGCCACCTCGGGCCGCCCCTACGGCCTGCTGGACCTGACCTACCGCGACGTATACAACCTGTGGATCGAGCGCCACCGCCAGTTGCTGGACGACGGCCTGGACGCCCCGGTTTGCGACGCCCAGATCGCCATTCCCGACGGCGTCAGCGCGCGCAATGGCGAAACCGGCGCCGCGCTGCGCACCATGTATCCGGCGCTGGCGCGCCGCGCACTGTTCGATGCCGTGGCCGGCCACAAAGTGCCGCCCGAGGGAGTGGTGCCCAGCACCGATCTGTTCCCGGCCGCGCAACGCCTGCCTTGGCAACTGGGGCCGCAAGTCACGAACGATTGGGCGGGGCTGGAACATACCCTGCGCACGGCGCTGTCCATTGGCGCCAGCGGCGTGCCTGTGCAGGTGCATTCCATTGGCTCGGCCACCGCGCCCATGGACGGCATGACGCCCGAACTGTACCTGCGCTGGCTGACCGCCGGCGTGTTCTCGGCGAACTTCTGCTTCCAGGGCGTGGCGTCGCTGCTGCCCTGGTCGTTCGGCGATGCCGCGCTCGAGCAGGCCCGTACCTGGCTGCAGTGGCGCTACCGCCTGATCCCCTATGTGCTGGGCGCCATCGAAGATTCGGTGCGCACCGGCCTGCCGGTGCAGCGTTCCATGGCGCTGAGCTTCCCGCACGATCCGGACGCCCACGACTGGGACATGCAATACCTGTTGGGCCCGGCGCTGCTGGTGGCGCCCGTGACGCAGCCTGGCAACAGTGTGCGTGTGTACCTGCCCAAGGGCGAGGCCTGGTGGGACCTGAACACCGGCCACCGCTACGAAGGCGGCACTACCTGGACGATCGAATGCGGCACCGACAAATTCCCGGTCTTCGGCCGCGAAGGGCACATGCTGTGCCTGGGGCCGGTGGCGCAGCACGCCGGCGAATTCAATTCGGCGCGCATCCTGGACGAGGTCTGGATGTTCGGCATGCCCATGCATAATCCCGTGGTCATGCGCAACAAGATCCGCGTCATGCAGATGCAGGGTTCCAGCTATATCAAGGGCCTGGAAGGCCTGCGCATTCTTCCGTCCGAAGGCCTGGAGGTGAAGCGTCGCGGGGCCGAGGTGCGCATCTCGCGCGCGAGGTAGTAGAACCCCCCCGAAGCGCTGCGCGCTTCCCCCCCAGGGGGGCGACGCTGCGGACCGGCAGAGCCGGCTCCGCGCGTCCCCGCTTGGGGCGCATCGGTTTGGTGCGGCGTGGGAGTGTGCTTGGTACGGGTTGGTGTCAGGTCAGTGCTGTCGGTACGCCTCATGTGCTATGGTTCGGCGCGCATCACGCCTGGAGCGGCTTCTTTATATAACCAAAAGTTATTAAAAAGAGAATAAACAGTTGTTCTCTTTGGAAGCACGCTCCACCACAATCGCAACGTCATGATCCACATCGAAAACCTCTCAAAGACCTACGCCACCCCGCACGGGCGCTTTGAGGCATTGCGCGACATCACCCTGCACATCGAGCAGGGCGAGGTGTTCGGCATCATCGGCCCCAGCGGGGCCGGCAAAAGTACCCTGGTTCAGTGCATCAACCTGCTCGAGCGCCCGGACCAGGGTGAAATCACCATAGGCGGCACCGCCCTGACCGGCCTGGACGAGGCGCGCCTGCGCAGCCAGCGCCGCCGCATCGGCATGGTGTTCCAGGGCTTCAACCTGCTGGCACGCCGCACGGTGTACGGCAATGTGGCGCTGCCGCTGGAAATCGCCGGCGTGCCCGGGAACCAGATTCCGGCCCGGGTGGAACGGCTGCTGGCGCTGGTGGGGCTGGAGCACCTGCGCGACCGTTATCCTAGCCAGATCAGCGGCGGCCAGAAGCAGCGGGTGGGTATTGCCCGCGCGCTGGCCAATGACCCCGACGTGCTGCTGAGCGACGAGGCCACCTCGGCGCTGGATCCGGAAACCACGCACAACATCCTGGCGCTGCTGCGCGACATCAACCGCAAGACCGGCATCACCGTGGTGATGATCACGCACCAGATGGAAGTGGTGCGCGAGATCTGCGACCGCGTGGCAGTGCTGTCGCACGGCGAAGTGGTGGAAATGGGCCGCACGCAGGACATTTTCGCCGCGCCGCGCCACGAAGTGACGCGCGCCATGGTGTCGGCCGCCACGGCGTCCGACCTGACGGACGCCACGCTGGCGGCCACCCGCGAGCGCATTGCCGACCTGGCCGCG
>NZ_JAJMLX010000351.1 GCF_020991325.1 Bordetella petrii
GTCGAGGATGCGCAACGCCAGGCGGCGGTCGTTCAGGCGGCTCAGCACCGCCAGGGCCTGGCCGATGGCGGCAGGCTTGTCGCGCGGGGCCTCGATGCGGTTGCGCAGCGCCTGCGACAGGCCCTTGGTCTGGCCGTTGGCCGCGGCCAGCGCCAGTTCGGTGGAGCTGGCTTCAAGATCGTTCGGCGACAGACGGGCCCAGACACGGGCCGCGTCCAGCGCGCCGGGCAGGTTGCCGCCGGCCAACTGGAATTCCAGGGCGCGCCGCGCCAGGCGCGGGTCGCCGGTTTCGCGCGACAAGCTCAGCAGCGTGGATGCCCCGGTGCTGTACATGCCGCGCTGGGCGGCCAGTTCGGCGGCCAGGACGCGGTAGAAAATATCGGCGGTCAGTGAAACAAACGGAATCTGGCCGGGACGCAGCCGGATGACCTGCGTTTCGGGGGTGCGCGACTGCGGCACCAGGCGTGGCCCGGTGGCATCGCCCGGGACCCGGTCGGCGGCCATGGCCGGCAAAGACTGCAAACCCGCCAGCGCGAGCGCCAGCGCGGTGATTACGGAATGAACTTGTTTAAGCAACGACTTCACGCGGCCCGTCCGGTTGATGGCACAATCATCTGTACACGCAATTGATCATCTTACACTGGCTCATGCCGGAACTTCCCGAAGTCGAGACCACCCGCCGCGGCATCGATACCGTTATTACAGGCAGGACGCTGCGCCGCCTGGTGGTGCGCGAACCGCGCATGCGCTGGCCCATTCCCACCGATTTACCCGGCCTGCTGGCCGAACGCGCCGTGCTGGAATGCGCGCGCCGCGGCAAGTACCTGCTGCTGCGTTTCGAACATGGCACGCAAATCGTGCACCTGGGCATGTCGGGGTCGCTGCGCAGCGTGCCGGAAGGCGAAGCCCCGCGCAAGCACGACCACGTCGACTGGATCTTCGACCATGCCACGCTGCGGCTGCATGACCCGCGCCGCTTCGGCGCGGTGCTGTGGCACCCCGACAGCGCCGGTCCCATCGCCGCGCACCCGCTGCTGGCCAAACTGGGGATAGAACCCTTCGACCCGCGCTTTGACGGTGCCTGGCTGCACAGCCAGTTCAAGGGGCGCGGCATTGCCGTGAAACAGGCCCTGCTGGCCGGCGACGCGGTGGTGGGGGTAGGCAATATTTACGCGTCGGAAAGCCTGTTCCGCGCCGGTATCGACCCGCGCACCCCGGCGCGGCGCCTTTCCCTGGCGCGCTGCGCGCGGCTGGCCGACATGGTGCGCGCCACCCTGGCCGACGCCCTGGCCTCGGGTGGCAGCACGCTGCGCGACTATGTGGGCGCCAGCGGCCAACCTGGCAGCTACTTCGATATCCACGCCGCCGTCTACGAGCGCGCCGGACAGCCTTGCCGCGTGTGCGGCACCCCTATCCGCCGGCTGGTGCAAGGCCAGCGGGCCACGTACTTCTGCCCCACCTGCCAGCGCCGCTAAGGCCTGTTCTCCCCCGTGGGGGATGGAGCACGTCCCGAATGTTCGTCTATAGCGAACGTATTGCATAAAAACGAACGCACGGCTATATTCCCTGCATGACCGCGGCCGCCCACGGCCGCTGCCCATTACAGGAGACACCCGTGAGCAAGCAATTCGCCTCGCAGGCCGACCTTGCCGACAAGGTCGTAGCGTTCGAAAAACTGTCCGACAACGCCTACGCCTATACGGCGGAAGGCGATCCGAACACCGGCATCATCATCGGCGACGACGCCGTCATGGTGGTGGACACGCAGGCCACGCCCGTGATGGCGCAAGACGTCATCCGCCGCATCCGCGAAGTGACCGACAAGCCCGTCAAGTACATCCTGCTGTCGCACTACCATGCCGTGCGCGTGTTTGGCGCGTCGGCCTACAACGCCCAGGAAATCCTGGCCAGCCGCGATACCCACGACCTGATCGCCGAACGCGGCGAGCAGGACAAGGCCAGCGAAATCGGCCGCTTTCCGCGCCTGTTCCGCAACGCCGAATCCATCCCGCCCGGCCTGGTATGGCCCACCATGACCTTCCAGGGCGCCATGACGGTGAACTTGGGCAATCTGGAAGTGCAGCTGATGCAAGTGGGCCGCGGCCACACCAAGGGCGACACCATCGCCTGGCTGCCCGAACAGAAAATCCTGTTCGCCGGCGACCTGGTGGAATACCAGTCCACGCCCTACTGCGGCGATGCGTACTTCCGGCTGTGGCCGTCCACGCTGGACGCGCTGGCCGGCTTCAATGCCGAGAAAATGGTGCCCGGCCGCGGCCCCGCCCTGAAAAGCGCCGAGGAAGTGCGCCAGGGCCTGGCCGGCACGCGCGCCTTCCTGACCGACCTGTACGGCGCGGTGAACCGCGGCGTGGCGCACGGCAAGGACCTGAAGACCATTTACCGCGAGGTGTACGACTTCATGCAGCCGCGCTACAGCGACTGGGTCATCTTCGACCACTGCATGCCGTTCAATGTGTCGCGCGCCTATGACGAGGCCACCGGCCACGTCGACCCCCGCATCTGGACGGACAAGCGCGACCGGGAAATGTGGCAGCAGTTGGAAGGCTGAGCTTTACCGTCCCCGAGACGCTGCCGGGGAAGCACTTGCACCGCGCTTCATAAGCTGCATCGGCCGCGCCAGTGCCCCACAGAGGGCGCGGCGCGCCAAGGCGATCCGCGCTCGCCGCCAGGAGACAATGCGTGACCGATATCGACTACCAGGCGCTGGAGTTCGCCTATCAGAAGCACGCCGACCAATCGTGCCCCGCCCCGGCCTCGCACCGGGTAGTGGTGGTGGGCGCGGGCCCGGTCGGCCTGACCACCGCGCTGGATCTTGCGCAGCGCGGCGTGGCCGTCGTGGTGCTGGACGACGACTACCGCCTGTCCACCGGATCCCGCGCCATCTGCTTCGCCAAGCGCACCCTGGAAATCTGGGATCGCCTGGGACTGGGCGAACGCGTGGCCGCGAAAGGGGTGTCGTGGCATGTGGGCAAGGTGTTCTTCCGCGACCAGGAAGTCTGGCGCTTCGACCTGCAGCCCGACCCCGGCCATCGCCGCCCGGCGTTCGTGAATGTGCAGCAATACTATGTAGAGGGGTTTCTGTACGAAGCCGCCTGCGCGCACCCATTGATCGACCTGCGCTGGAAAAGCAAGGTGGTGGGCGTTTCCCCCCGCCCGGACGGGGTTGACCTGTCCGTGGAAACCCCCGACGGCAGCTATGCGCTACGCGCCGAATGGCTGCTGGCCTGCGATGGCGCGCGCTCCCCCATACGCAAGCTGGTGGGCCAGGAAAGCCATGGCCGCGTCTTCAAAGACCGCTTCCTGATCGCCGACGTGAAGATGACGGCGGATTTTCCCGCCGAGCGCTGGTTCTGGTTCGACCCGCCTTTTCATCCCAACCAGTCGGTGTTGCTGCACATGCAGCCCGACAATGTCTGGCGCATCGACTTCCAGCTGGGCTGGAACGCCGACCCGGTGGAAGCGGTGAAACCCGCGAATGTGCTGCCGCGCATCCGCGCCCTGCTGGGCGCCGATGCGCAATTCGAATTGCAGTGGGTCAGCGTGTACACGTTCGCGTGCGAACGCATGGATGCCTTCCGCCACGGCCGCGTGGTGTTCGCGGGCGACGCCGCGCACCGCGTGTCGCCGTTCGGCGCGCGCGGCGCCAACAGCGGTGTGCAGGACGCCGAGAACCTGGCCTGGAAACTGCAGGCCGTGCTGGACGGCCAGGCGCCCGCAACACTGGTGGATTCCTACGCGGCCGAGCGCGAACTCGCCGCCGACGAGAACCTGCTGAATTCCACGCGCTCTACCGACTTCATCACCCCGAAAAGCCCGGCCAGCCGCAGCTTCCGCAACGCGGTGCTGAACCTGGCGCGCGACCACGCGTTCGCGCGCGCCCTGGTCAACAGCGGCCGGCTGTCGCTGCCTACCGTGTATACGGATTCGCCCCTGAACACGCCCGATACCGAACCCTTTGCCGGTCGCATGGTGCCGGGCGCGGTGGCGCTGGACGCGCCGGTGCGCGACGCCCTGGGCGGCGAAGGCTGGTGGCTGTCGCAGCTGGATGGCAGCTTCGTGCTGGCGTTGTTCTGCGGCGCCGGCACGCCGGATGCCGCCACGCTGGACGGGCCGGGCATCCGGACACGGCGGCGCGCGAC
>NZ_JAJMLX010000352.1 GCF_020991325.1 Bordetella petrii
CGCGGAAGCAGCGCCGGGCCAGGCCGATCCGGCGCCTGACAGCGCAGCCGAGCGCCTGACGGCGCCGGGCGGATACTGGATATTCTTCGGCATCTGCGCGGCGCTGCTGGCGATTTTCTACGTGCTGCTGACCTGGGCCCGGCTGGAAATCTTCAAGATGCTGATGGGCTCGTTCTTCCCGCTGGCCCTGATGATCGCGGCGGTGCTGGGGTCCATTACCTTCGGGCTGGCCACGCCCAGCGAAGCGGCCGCCATGGGGGCCATGGGCGGCGCCCTGCTGGCGCTGGCCTACCGGCGCCTGAACATGCCCATATTGAAGGAATCGGTGTTCCTGACAGCCAAGACCAGCGCCATGGTGTGCTGGCTGTTCGTCGGGTCGTCGATATTCTCGGCGGCTTTCGCCCTGCTGGGCGGCCAGCGCATCATCGAGGAATGGGTATTGTCGCTGGGCCTGACGCCGATCCAGTTCATGCTGCTGGCCCAGGTCATCATCTTCCTGCTGGGCTGGCCGCTGGAATGGACCGAGATCATCGTGATCTTCATGCCCATCTTCGTGCCCCTGCTGATCACATTCGACATCGACCCGCTGTTCTTCGGCCTGCTGGTGGCCCTGAACCTGCAGACGGCATTCCTGTCCCCGCCCGTGGCCATGTCGGCGTTCTACCTGAAGGGCATATCGCCGCCGCATGTGACCCTGAACCAGATTTTCCTGGGCATGCTGCCCTTCATGGGTATCCAGATAGTGGCCATTTTCCTGCTGTATGTCTTCCCGGAAATCGGCCTGTGGCTGCCCACGGTGTTGTACCGTTGAGATTCATCCCGCCTGAACGAAGGAACGCTTGATGCTGCAAACCCTGGAAGTCGCCTACGGGCCGCAAACCGCCGTGGTATGGCTGGCGCGGCCCGATGTGCGCAACGCCCTGGACTCGCGCCTGATTGCCGAGTTGACCGAAACCTTCATGGCGCTGGCCGACGACAGTTCGGTGCGCGCCATCGTGCTGGCAGGACGCGGCAAGGCCTTTTGCGCCGGCGCGGACTTGAACGCCATGCGCGCCAGCGCGCAAGCCACCCAGGACGAGAACCGCGCAGACGCCCAGGCCATGTCCACCCTGCTGCACACCGTCTATACCTGCCCCAAGCCCACCATCGCCCGCATACACGGGCCGTGCATGGCGGGCGGTATGGGCCTGGCCACGGCCTGCGACATTGCCGTGGCCGCACGCGAGGCGCGCTTCGCCCTGACGGAAACCCGCCTGGGGCTGATTCCCGCCATGATCTCGCCTTACGTGCTGCGTGCCATGGGCGCGCGCGCGGCCAGCCGCTGGTTCCTGAGCGCCGAAGTGTTCGATGCCGCCGAGGCCTGGCGCATGGGCCTGGTGCATGAACTGTGCGAGGCCGACGAACTGGACGCGCGCATCAATGCGCTGCTGGGCAGCTTCATGCTGGCCTCGCCGCATGCGCTGGCCGAATCCAAGCGCCTGATCCGCGATGTGGCGGGCCGGGACATCGAGGCTTCATTGCTGGACGAAACCGCCGCGCGCCTGGCGGCCCAGCGGGCCACCGAAGACGGCCGCGAAGGCATCGCCGCCTTCCTGGAAAAACGCGCGCCGCGCTGGGTACCGGAATTGCCGGACGCGGAATGACCGGCAGGCAAGGCGCCAGGCGCCTTGCCTGGGCTAGTGGTGGTGCTCGTCGATGACCAGGTGCGCCATGCCGGGCTCGGTGGCAAGCCCGACCTTCTTGCCGATGGGCAGCGTGGCCTTGGTGGGAATGTGCCCGTACGGCAGGCCGGTAACCACCGGCACTTTCACCGTGCGCCGCAGCCATTGCAGCACGGCGGGCATGTCGTAGCCCGCATCGTGCGCCGCCAGGCGATAGTCGGTGAAATAGCCCAGCACGATGGCCTTCTGGCGTTCCAGCACGCCCGCCTGCCACAACTGCGCCAACATGCGCTCGACCCGGTAGGGATGTTCGGCCACGTCTTCCAGGAACAAGATGCCGCCGCGCACCCGCGGCAGGTACGGCGTGCCCAGCAATGACACCAGGGTGGCCAGGTTGCCGCCCCACAGCGTGCCGCGGCAATCGACCGGGTCGGCATCCTGCGTCTCGAAACTGAGGATCTCCAGTTCGCCCCGCATCAGTTCGCCGAACAGCGCCGCCGTCAGGTCGTCGTATTGCTTGCCGCCGAAATCGGCCACGGCCGTGGCGCCGGAATAGCTGACCGCCCCTGTCTGGGCCAGCAGCGCCAGGTTGAATGCCGTGAAATCGCTCAGGCCCACGAAGCGCTTGCCGCTGTCGGCCATGGCGCGCCAGTCGATGTGCGGCAGCAAACGGCTGAGCCCGTAGCCGCCGCGCGTGGCCATGACGATGGGATGCTTTTGCCGCGCGGCGCGCGCCAGCGCGGCCAGCCTTTGCTTGTCGGTGCCGGCGAAGCGCTGGTGCACGGCCAGGGCCGCGCGGTCGACGGTGGTCTTGAAGCCTTCCTGCGCCAGGCGCTGGCAGGCTTTTTCCACCGAACCCGGCTCGCGCACGGCCGACGACGGCGAAATCAGGTAAATGCCGCCGGCGGCGGGCACATCGCCGTGGCCGTGGTCATGGTCATGGTGATGGCCGCAATCGTCGGCGCAGACATGGCCCTGTTGCCCGTGCGCGGGGCCTGCAATGGTGTTCATGAAACGGATTCCTTGGCGCGGCGCTCGCGGAAGAACCGGCGCAGCAGGTCGCCGCAGGGTTCGGCCAGCACGCCGCCCGTGATGGTGGTGTGATGATTGAGGCGCGCCACGGCTCCCACGTCGAGCACGCTGCCGCAGGCGCCGGTTTTTGGGTCGGCCGCGCCGTAGACGACACGCGCCAGCCGGGCATGCAGCATGGCGCCGATGCACATCACGCAGGGTTCCAAGGTGACGTACAAAGTCAGGCCGGGCAGGCGGTAATTGCTTTGGTGTTGCGCGGCGGCGCGCAGGGCCACGATTTCCGCGTGGGCGGTGGGATCGCTGTCGACGATGGTGCGGTTGTAGCCCGTGCCCAGCACCTGGCCCTGGGCATCGGCCACGACCGCGCCCACCGGCACTTCGCCGATGTCCCAGGCGGCCTGCGCCTGCCGCAGGGCCATCGCCATGAAATCGGCGTCGCCCGGCGCGGGCGCGGCCGGTTCGGGCGCCATGACCACATCAGCCACGGTACACCCGCGATTTCAGGGCGATGCGGCCGGCCAGGCTGGTGACGGCCTCTTCCAGCCATTGGTAGAGTTCGGCGTCTTCGTCGTAGCGCGCCTGGTTCAGGTTGGATACGCGCCCTTCTTCGATGAAGCCCCAGGCGCGGCTGCGCTTGTCGCGGTGTTTGGGATCCCACACGCCGAAGGCGAATCCGCCAGCGCGGCGGATCAGGGAAAAACACGGAATGTCGGTATAGCCGTCGCCCACGAACACCATCTGGTCGAAAGGCACGCGCAGGCGGTCTTCAGGCACCTTGCGGTTGACCTCGAACGGTTTGTTGCGGAACTCGCGTCCGATGATGCCCTTCTGGATGTGGAACAGATAACGGGTTTTATCGGTGAAACTGACCAAGCGGCGCGGGAAGGTAATGCCGCCGTCGTCGCCATAGACGAATTCGGATGCCCAGATTTCGGTGAACTCATGCGCGATGGGCGTGGCGCGCACCACGTCGCCGATGCCGCTGGAAATCAGGTAGAACTCGAGCTGCACCTGCGGATGCTCGGCGCGCACCGCCGCGCGCAGGCGCTGGAACAAAGTGGGCACGCCATCGTGCAGCGGCAGCCGGGCGCCCCATTCTTCCAGGCGCTGCCGGGTGATCAGGCCATGGGTGCCGCCGCGCGATAGTTCGATCATCTGGTGCAGGTAGGCCGGAACCGGGTCCCAGTCCTGGTTGGCAAGCAAGGGGCCTACCTTGTCCTTCCAGAATGCGGCCGTGTCCACCTCCAGGCTGTCTAGGAAGCCAGACGTGCTGTCGGGGGCCAGCGTGTCGTCGAAGTCGAATATCAGGGCGATGACGTCGGACATGGGTGCGGCGAAAAGTCGGCGATAGGCGACATTTTGCCTGAATGCAGCCGCGGGCGGGGCCGCGGCTGCCGTGCCCCGCGGTTTGCCCTAGCGCACCGGTACCGGCGCGGCGGGCGTGCCCGGC
>NZ_JAJMLX010000353.1 GCF_020991325.1 Bordetella petrii
TCGAAGCGAAGCTGCCCGGCGCGCGCGCCGAACAAGGCCTGCACGTCCATTTTCACGTCGTAGAAATCGACATGGCGCGTGGCCGCTCCCCATTGTTCTTCAAGCGCCGGCCCCCAGGCCGCGCCGGCCAGGCGCAGCGGCTGGCGCACGCCCGCCACATCGAGCGGGCCGTCCTGGTGGGCAGCGTCGCGCAGGAACACGCGGCCCAGCTCGAACACGCGCACGCGCGACTGCTTGCGGTTGGCGTTGTAGCGGATATTGGCCAACAGGCCGCCGATAAGGCTGGAACGCATCACCGACAAATGGCTGGCAATGGGGTTCAGCAGGCGGACCGGATTGTCATTGCCGGCGAAATCGCGTTCCCAATCAGCTTCGACGAAGCTGTAGTTAACGACCTCTTGGTAGTCTTGCGCGGCCACCAGGCGGCGCAGCGCATGCGGGCCGCGCCGCTGTTCCGGTTGCGCCAGCATCTGCGCGCGCGCCACCGGCGGCACGTCGGGCAGGCGCTCGAAGCCATGGATGCGGGCCACCTCTTCGATGAGGTCTTCTTCGATTTGCAGATCGAAGCGGTACGACGGCGGCTCGACGATGAAATCGTCGCCCTGGACCTGGAACGGCAGGCCCAGGCTGGTGAAGATCTGCGCCACTTCGACTTGCGGCACCGGCACGCCCAGCACGCGGTGGCAGCGCGACAGGCGCATGCGCACGGGCTCGCGGCGCGGCAGGTTGATCACCTGGTCGTCGATGGGGCCGGCCTGCCCGCCGCAGATGTCCAGGATCAGGCGCGAAATGAATTCCAGGTGCTCGGGAATGCTGGCGTAATCGACGCCTCGCTCGAAACGGTGGCTGGCCTCGGAACTGAATTTGTAGCGGCGTGCGCGCCCGGCAATGGCCTCGGGCCACCAGAACGCGGCTTCCACGTAGATGTTGGCGGTATCCAGCGTGACGGCGGTGGCTTCGCCACCCATGATGCCGGCCAGGCTTTCCACCTGGTCGCCGGCCACCACCACGCCCACCTTGCCGGTCAGCTCGACGGTCTGGCCGTTCAGCAGTTCCAGACTTTCACCTTCGCGCGCCCAGCGCACTTCGATATCACCGCGGATCTTGTCCAGGTCAAACACATGCGACGGACGGCCCAGTTCGAGCATGACGTAGTTCGAGATATCGACCAGCGCCGACACCGAACGCTGGCCGGCGCGCTCCAGGCGTGCCTTCATCCAGGCCGGCGTCGCGGCGCGCGCATTCACGCCGCGGATCACGCGCCCGGCGAACCGGCCGCAAAGGTCAGGCGCCTGCACCCGCACCGGAATGCGGTCGGACAGTCTGACAGGCACGGCCACCGCGGTAGGCACCGACAACGGCGCGCCCGTCAGCGCGGCCACTTCGCGCGCCACGCCCAGGATGGACAGGCAATCGGCGCGGTTGGGCGTGAGTTTCAGCGTGAACAGCGTGTCGTCCAGGTCCAGCGCCTCGCGCAGCGACTGGCCGGGCAGCAGGTCGGCCGGCAATTCAAGCAGGCCGGCATGGTCTTGCGACAGCCCCAGTTCGCGCGCCGAGCACAGCATGCCGGCGGACTGCACGCCGCGCATCTTGGCCATGCCGATTTTCATGCCGCCCGGCAATTCGGCGCCCACGCGCGCCAGCGGCACGGTCAGGCCCTGCGCCGCATTCGGCGCGCCGCAGACGATCTGCAAGGCCTGGCCGGAACCATCGTCCACCTGGCACACGCGCAGCTTGTCGGCATCGGGGTGCGGGGCAATGGAGGTGATGCGCGCCACCACCACGCCGCTGAAAGGCGGTGCCGCGGTGGCGGTTTCTTCGACCTCCAGGCCGGCCATGGTAAGCCGGTGCGCCAGTTCATCGGTTGCGATAGCGGGATTGACCAGGGCGCGCAGCCAGGATTCAGGAATTTGCATGATCAGCCGTGGGTTATTCGTTGAACTGGCGCAGGAAACGCAGGTCGCCTTCGTAGAACTGGCGCAGGTCGTCCACACCGTAGCGCAGCATGGTCAGGCGCTCCAGGCCGGAGCCGAACGCAAAGCCAATGTAGCGTTCCGGGTCGAGGCCGAAATTGCGCACCACTTGCGGGTGCACCTGGCCCGAACCGGAAATTTCCAGCCACCGGCCGCGATTGGGGCCGGACGTGAACATCATGTCGATCTCGGCCGAGGGCTCGGTGAACGGGAAGAACGACGGGCGGAAGCGCACGACCAGGTCGTCGTTCTCGAAAAAGCGGCGCAGGAAGTCGGTGTAGACGCCCTTCAGGTCGGCAAAGGAAATATCTTCGGCGATCCACAGCCCTTCCACTTGGTGGAACATGGGCGAATGGGTGGCGTCGCTGTCCACGCGGTACGTGCGGCCCGGCGCGATGACCTTGATGGGCGGCTTGTGCATGCGGGCATAGCGCACCTGCATGGGGCTGGTATGCGTGCGCAGCAGCAGCGGCAAGCCATCGCCGTCCTGCAGGTCGACGTAGAACGTGTCCTGCATGGAACGCGCGGGGTGGTCCAGCGGATTGTTCAGCGCGGTGAAGTTGGTCCAGTCGTTCTCGATCTCGGGGCCGTCGGCCACGTCGAAACCAATGGAGCGGAAAATTTCTTCTACCCGTTCCCAGCTGCGCGCGACGGGATGGATGCCTCCCATGGCGCGGCCGCGGCCGGGCAAGGTGACGTCGATGGTTTCCGAGGCCAGGCGGACGTCGAGCTCGGCTTGCGCCAGTTCCGCGCGGCGCTGGTTCAGCAGGGCTTCGATCTGCTGCTTGGCCTGGTTGATGCGGCCGCCCATTTCGCGCTTCTGCTCGGGGTCGAGCTTGCCCAGCCCCTTCAGCAGCACGGTCAGTGCGCCTTCCTTGCCCAGGAATCGCGCCTTGGCGTTTTCCAGGGCGGCGGCATCGGGCGCCGCGGCGAATCGTTCTTGGGCCTGGGAAACCAGGTCGTCAGCCAATAGAGTCATGGAATCACAGCCTAAAAACAATGCCCCCGACGCAGCGCCTTCGGCTAGCGGTTCCTCGCGGAGGCTGTTTTGCCTTGAGCAAAATGCAAACGGGGCCGATCAGCCCCGTTTGCAGCGATGCGCGATACGATCAGCGCGCGATCAGGCAGACAAGGCGGCCTTGGCCTGTTGCACGATGGCGGCAAAACCAGCCTTGTCGCGCACGGCCAGATCGGCCAGCACCTTGCGGTCGAGTTCGATCGACGCTTTTTTCAGGCCGGCGATGAACACGCTGTAGCTCATGCCCTGTTCACGCACGGCGGCGTTGATGCGGGTGATCCACAGGGCGCGGAAGGTGCGCTTCTTGTTGCGACGGTCGCGGTAGGCATATTGCCCAGCGCGCATGACCGCCTGCTTGGCGATGCGGAATACATTACCGCGGCGGCCACGGTAACCCTTGGCGGCGGCGATGACTTTTTTATGACGGGCGCGGGCGGTAACGCCGCGTTTGACGCGAGGCATAGTGGATCTCCGTTATCAAGCGAAAGGCATCATGGCCTTGACGGAGGCCACGTTGGTTTCATGAACCGCCGCCGAACCGCGCAGTTGACGCTTGTTCTTGGTGGTTTTCTTGGTCAGGATGTGGCGCTTGAAAGCCTGGCCACGCTTGATGGACCCGCTGCCGCGAACCTGAAAGCGCTTCGACGCGCTTTTCTTGGTTTTCATCTTGGGCATGATGATTCCTAGTTTGTTGATTACATGGCACACAGGTGCTTGCGCAAGGCGGCTGCTTGAACTTCAAGCAGCCAACCCAGCCAAGGCTTGCCGAACCTGGCACCACTTCTGTTTTTTCCTGGAGAACCGGGAAAAGCCCTTGATTATATGGCAATTTTGGCGGTTTTGTCGAGCCGCTCGCGCAAGCCACCCTAGCGCAGGCTGCAACGGTATTGCAGCGCCTCTGCCACGTGCCGTGCCTGCAGCCGTTCCTGGCCGTCCAGATCGGCAATGGTGCGGGCTACGCGCAGGGCGCGGTGGGTGGCGCGCGCCGACCCATGCAGGCGCCGCATGGCCTGGTTCAAAAGCTGGCGGCCGTCGGCATCCAGGACGCAGTGGGCATCCAGGGCGGCACCCTGCAGGCCGGCATTCGGGCGCGCCTGCCCCTGCTGCTGGCGCTGGCGGCTA
>NZ_JAJMLX010000354.1 GCF_020991325.1 Bordetella petrii
ATCCGCGCGCTGCTGCGCGATGGGCGGCGCGACGAGGCCGTGCGGGCGCTGCAGGACTTGCGAGGCGACGCGCCCGCACTGGAACTGCCCGACGACCTGCGGGCGCTATTGCCGCCCGCGCCCTGACGCCTGTTGCCAACGAAACCGAGGCCTGGCATCGACAGAGACACCCGGCCATGCCCTGCAAAGCGCCCTCTTCACCTTGGGGCATGGCGCCTTGCCGGGTGGCGCTTCAGCGCCCGGCAAGGCTGCCGCCGCCGTCCACGCCCAGCACCTGGCCCGTGATGAAGCCGGCGTCGTCGGACAGCAGGAATGCGATGGCGGCAGCCACTTCGGCCGGCGTGCCCAGGCGTTTCATGGGAATGGAGGCAAGGGCCCGCTTTTCGCCGTCGCTGCCAGCGGGCTGGGCCACGCGGAACAGCTCGGTTTCAATGGGCCCTGGGGCCACGGCATTCACGGTGACACCGTATTCGGCAAGTTCCAGCGCCCAGGTGCGGGTGCAGCCGATCAGGGCGCTTTTGGCCGCGGAATAGCTGGTGCGCTCGAGCCCACCGTGAATGACCCGGCTGGACACATTGACGATGCGGCCCGTGCGGCGGACTTTCATGGATTCGACGAACGCCTGGGTTACCTGCACCGCCACCCGCACGTTCAGGTCCATGACGCTGTAGAGCGACGCCAGGTCGATTTCGCCCAGTGGCTGGGGCCGCACCACGCCCACGTTGTTCACCACCGCATCGACCGGGAACTTGTCGCGGATTTCGCGCAGGACCTCTTCGGTGCGGCCCGCATCGGACAGGTCGCAGGCATACAGGTAGCCGGGAAAATCGATATGGTCGGTATTGCGCGCGATACCCACGACATGGCAGCCGAGGTCGGCCAGCCGCTGGGTCAGGGCCCAGCCTATGCCCTTGGTGGCGCCCGTTACCAGTACGCATTTATCCTTCATGGGAATCCTCGCTTCAATAAGGTCAGGGTTCGCGCTTGACCGGCACGCGGGGTGCCAGCGCGCACAGCAATTCGTACCCGATGGTGCCGGCCGCGCTTGCCACTTCATCGACCGAGGGGCCGTCCTGGCCCCACAACGATACCGGTGTGCCGATACCCGCCGCCGGGACGGGATCGAGGTCGACCATCAGCATGTCCATGGACACTCGCCCCACCAGGCGGGTGCGCACGCCGCCCACCACGATGGGCGTACCCGTGCCGGCATGGCGGGGATAGCCGTCGGCATAGCCGCAAGCCACCACGCCGATGCGCATGGCGCGCTCGGCGCGGAAAGTGGCGCCGTAGCCGACATCGGCGCCAGCGGGAATATTCTGGACGCCGATGATCTGGGATCGCAGCGACATGGCCGGCCGCAGCCCGTACGCCGTGGCGGACGCGTCGTCGAACGGTGACGCGCCATACAGGCAGATACCCGGCCGCACCCAGTGCGCCGGGCTTGCGTTCGCGACGGCGATGTCGGGGTAGCGCAGGGTGGCGGCCGAATTGCACACACTGATGGGGCCATCGCTGTTCAGGCCGCGGATGGCATCGCGGAATACCTGCATCTGGCCGGCCACGCCCTGCGACCCGTCGGCGCATGCGAAGTGCGTCATCTTGCCGATGGTGCCCACCTGGCCCTGTTCGCGCAATTGGCGCGCGCGCGCGTAGGCGCCTTCATAGGCTTCGGGGGCAAACCCCAGGCGATTCATGCCGGTGTTGAGCTTGAGCATGATGTCCACCCGGCGCGACAGCCTGGAATGCGCCAGCATGTCGAGCTGTTCGCGCGTGTGGACGGACGCGGTGAGATGGTAGCGGTCGACCAGTTCCAGGTCGGCCGGCTGGAAAAAACCTTCAAGCAGCAGGACGGGGCCGCCCCACCCCGCCTCGCGGCACCGCACGGCCTCGGCCAGGTCCAGCATGGCCAGGCCCTGCGCGGCCGAAAAGCCGGCCACCGCGGCTTCGATGCCGTGCCCGTAGGCGTTGGCCTTGATCACCGCCCAGACGTTGGGCGCCACGCCGGCACCGGCCTGGGCGGCCTGGGCAAGATGGCGCCGCACCGCGTCCAGGTTGTGGCTGAGCGCGGAAGTCGAGATGGAGGCTTGTATGGGACGGGGCATGGGAAATCCTGTGGCAGCTAGTCTAACTGATCCGGCCGGACGCTCCCCGGAAAGCGCCACTAAAATACCCGTACGGCGGCCAGGGGGCCGCTGCCCGCATGACTTATGGCCGTCGATCATTACGAAAACTTTCCTGTTGCCTCGGTGCTGCTGCCTCGCCGGCTGCGCCGCCCAGTCACCGACATATACCGCTATGCCCGTGCCGCCGATGACATCGCCGACGAAGGCGACGCCAGCGACGAACAACGCCTGGCCAGCCTGGCCGCGTTCCGGGCGGAACTGCATCGCATCGGCGCCGAGCCCGGCAGCGTGCCGGCAGCCGCGCCGGAACTGGCACCCATATTCGCCCCGCTGGCGCGCACCATCGCCCGCCACCAGTTGCCCATTACCCCGTTCTTCGACTTGCTGTCGGCCTTCGAGCAGGATGTCACCGTCAAGCGCTATGACGACTATGCGACGCTGCTCGACTACTGCTCGCGCTCGGCGAATCCGGTGGGCCAGTTGATGCTGCACCTGTACGACGCCGCCACGCCGCAGAACCTGGAGCAGTCCGCCGCCATCTGTACCGGGCTGCAACTGGTGAACTTCTGGCAGGACGTGCGGCTGGACTGGCGGAAGCAGCGGGTCTATCTACCGGCGGCCGACCTGCGGCGCCACGGCGTCAGCGAAGAAGACCTGGCAGCCTGCCGCCTGACACCGGCCTGGCGCGCGCTGATGGCGTTCCAGGTAGACCGCACACGGGCACTGCTACACTCTGGCGCTCCGCTGGCGCGACGCCTGCCGGGGCGTATCGGGCTGGAATTGCGCATGGTGGTGCAAGGCGGGCTGCGTATCCTCGAACGCATCGAACGCAACGGCTACGACGTGTTCATGAACCGCCCCGAACTGGGCCCGAAAGACTGGGCCGTCATGCTGTGGCGCTGTATCGGGCCTTCCCGGGACGCGCTGCGCCCGTCCACCTCGGGAGAGCGGCGCTGACGGGCTGGCAGGGCCGGATCCGCGGCGCCCCCGTTCGCGCGGCGCTGTCGCAATGCGTGGCGCGGTGCGCTGGAAAACTGAAGGGATACTCACCAATTTATGACGCCTGACGACTACTGCCAGGAAAAGGCCGCCAAAAGCGGATCGAGTTTTTATTATTCGTTCCTGTTCCTGCCGCCGGAACGCCGCCGCGCCATTACGGCGCTGTATGCATTCTGCCGCGAAGTGGACGACGTGGTCGACGAATGTTCCGACCCGTCGCTCGCCCGCGTCAAGCTGGCCTGGTGGCGCACCCAGGTCGACCAGTTGTTCGGCGGACAGGCCGAACACCCGGTCATGCGCGCGCTGCAGCCCCACCTGGAGGCCTGCGGTATTTCGCGCGAACGCATGCTGGCGGTGATCGACGGCATGGAAATGGACCTGGACCAGACCCGCTACCTGGACTGGCCGGGCCTGCGCAAGTACTGCTGGCACGCCGCCGGCGTGGTGGGCGAACTGTCGGCCGGCGTGTTCGGCTACACGGATCCCCGCACGCTGGAATACGCCGGCAAACTCGGGCTGGCCTTCCAACTGACCAACATCATCCGAGACGTGGGCGACGACGCGCGGCGCGGGCGTATTTATTTGCCCGTGAACGAACTGCAGCAATTCGACGTAAAGGCCGCCGAGATTCTCGACGGCACCTATTCCGACCGCTTCACTGCGCTGATGCAGTTCCAGGCCGAACGGGCGCGGCAGCTATATGGAGAAGCCATGGCCGCTCTGCCCGAAGCCGATCGGCGCGCCCAGCGCCCGGGCCTGATGATGGCGGCCATTTACCATGCGCTGCTCGACGAAATCGAGCGCGACAACTGGCAGGTGCTGCACCAGCGCATTTCGCTGACCCCGTTGCGCAAACTCTGGCTGGCCTGGAAAACCTGGGTGGGCGGCGGCCGCGGCCTGTTGCGCCGCCTGGCGCGATGAAAATCGCCATCATCGGCGCCGGCTGGGCCGGCCTGGCCGCCTGCGCCGCGCTGCGCGAGGCGGACG
>NZ_JAJMLX010000355.1 GCF_020991325.1 Bordetella petrii
ACACCCCGTAAGGCGACCGGATATAAACGTGCGCATGCGGTTCGGCGCTGCGCACCTGCGGCTTGCCCCCCACGGTGGTCAAAGTGCCCGATGGCGACACGGTCACCCTGCGCGTCAACGGGGCGCCGCACCGCATCCGCCTGGACAGCATCGATGCGCCCGAGGCCGGGCACGGTGCCAGGGAACCCGGCCAGCCTTACGCCCAGGCCGCACAGCGGCACCTGGAACAACTGGTGGGCGGCAAGACGCTTACCGCCCAATGCTACGAACAAGACCAGTTCGACCGCGAGGTCTGCGCCCTGGTGCTGCCGGACGGCAGCTCGGCCAACCGGGCGCAGGTGGCGGCCGGTTATGCCTGGGCCTATACCGCGCGGCGCGGCGACTACCTGCGCGACCAGGCCATGCCGGGCCTGCAGCGCCAGGCCCGCCAGGCCGGCCAAGGCCTGTGGGGGCAGGGTGGCGCCACCGAGCCCTGGAAGTGGCGTTACGAATGCTGGCGGAACCAGCGCTGCTAGCAGCCTGTCCAAGGCCATGGCGCGCATTGCATCCGGGCTTGCCTGGATGGGGCGGGCCGGTTGCCTTTGCTATGCTGTGCGCCAGGCGGGTAGCGGGAAAATTACACGGAAAACAATTCTATGGGTGCATGGCTGCGGCGGATCTCGATGGCGGTGCTGGTGTCTACACTGGCGCTGGCGGGTTGTTCCCGGGACCCCATCAACAGCCCCTACGAAACCGGCGCCCTGGCGGAAAATACGCTGTACACCGCATTCGTGAAGCGGTCGCCCAAATACCTGGACCCGGCCCGCTCGTATTCTTCCGATGAAACCCCGTTCACCTACAACATCTACGAGCCGCTTTACGGGTATCACTACCTGAAGCGCCCATACGAACTGATTCCGCGCGCGGCGGCGGCGGTATCGCCGCCGCGCTACTACGATGCGCAAGGCAGGGAACTGCCCCAGGACACCCCCGGCGAACAGATCGCCGAAAGCGTGTACGACATTCCCATCCGCCATGGCGTGCAGTTCCAGCCGCATCCCGCGTTCGCGCGCGAGGCCGACGGCGCCTACAGCTACTTTCCCCTGCGGCCGGGCGAGCTCGACGACAAGTTCTATATTCCGGATTTTCCCAAGACGGGAACCCGCGAGCTCACCGCCCACGACTACGTCTACGCCATCCGCCGGTTGGCCAGCCCGCGCGTGGCCTCGCCCATTTACGCGGTCATGGCCGAATACATCGTCGGCATGGACGCATACGGCCAGCGCCTGAAACAGCGCGACGAAGCCCTGCGGCAAGGCCTGCCGTACGGCCAGCGCGACCTGCCCTGGCTGGATTTGCGCGAGGCCGAGGGTTTCGACGGCGTCCAGGCGCTGGACGACCACACCCTGCGCATCCGCATCAAGGGCAAGTATCCCCAGTTCAAGTACTGGCTGGCCATGAGTTTCACCGCGCCCGTTCCCTGGGAAGCCGACCGCTTCTACAGCCAGGAAGGCATGGCCGCCCATGACCTGTCGCTGAATACCTGGCCGGTGGGCACGGGGCCCTACATGCTGGCCGAATCCGAACTGAATCGGCGCCATGTGCTGGCCCGCAACCCCAACTTCCGCGGCGAACCCTACCCCTGCGAGGGCGAGCCCGCCGACCGTGCCGCCGGCTTGCTGGAAGACTGCGGCAAGCCCACGCCCTTCGTCGACCGGGTGGTGTTCAGCGTCGAAAAAGAAGCCGTGCCGCTTACCGGCAAGTTCATGCAGGGGTACTACGACATCCCGCAGGTCGAGCGCGGCGAATACGGCGTGGCCATGCTGGTGGCCGCCGGCGATTCGCCGGACAAGGCCAGGCGCTACCGCGACCATGGTATCCAGCTGCCCACCTCCATCGAGACCTCGATCTGGTACATGGGCTTCAATTGGCTGGACCCCGTAGTGGGGCACGGCGACACGCCCGAGCAGCAGGAAAAGAACCGCAAGCTGCGGCAGGCCATCAGCATTGCCTTCAACTGGGAAGAATACGTGGCCGTGTTCGAGAACAGCCAGGCCATGGTGGCCTACGGGCCCGTGCCGCCGGGCGTGCTGGGCTACCGCGAGCCGCCCGAGGGCATCAACCCGGTGGTCTATGACCTGGTGGACGGCAAGCCGGTGCGCAAGCCGCTGGACGTGGCCAGGCAGTTGCTGGCCGAGGCCGGCTATCCCAATGGGCGCAATGCCGAAACCGGCGCGCCGCTGGTGCTGTATTACGACGCCATGACCGGCGGCGGCGCCAATCCGCAATTCGACTGGATACGCCGCCAGTTGGCCAAGATCGGCATCCAGATGGACGTGCGGTCCACCGACTACAACCGCTTCCAGGACAAGATGCGGCGCGGGTCGGCGCAGATCTTCCTGTGGGGCTGGCTGGCCGACTACCCGGACGCCGAGAATTTCCTGTTCCTGCTGTACGGCCCCAATGGCAAGGCAAAGCATGGCGGCGAGAACGCGGCCAATTATTCCAACCCGGAATTCGACCAGCTGTTCGAGCAGATGAAGTTCCTGGACGATGGCCCCGAGAAAGAAGCCGTCATTGCGCGCATGCAGGCCATCGTGCAGCGCGACGCGCCCTGGATGTTCGGCTACTTTCCCATGTCGGCGGGCGCCTACCAGCAGTGGGTGGGCAACGCCAAGCCCACGCAGATGATGCGCAACACCCTGCAGTACGTAAAGGTGGACCCGGCCGTGCGCGTCAGCAAGATAGACGAATGGAATACGCCGCGCTGGTGGCCGTTGCTGCTGCTGGCCGTCGTGATCGCGCTGGCGATCTGGCCATCGTACGTGGCGCTGAAGCGGCGCGAGCGGCAAACCGCCTTTGGCCCGACGGCGGGTTCCAGGCCCTCGAAGGAGAACCAGTCATGACGGGCTACGTCATCCGCCGCCTGTTGTACGGGGTGCTGATACTGATAGGCGTGAACCTATTCACGTTCATCCTGTTCTTCGCCGTGAATACGCCCGACGACATGGCGCGGCTGGCCATCGGCGGGCAACGGGTCAGCCAGGAAGCCGTAGACCGCTGGAAAGCCGAGCACGGCTATGACAAGCCGCTGTTCCTGAACCGCCAGGCCCAGGGCGTCGAACAGCTCACCCACACCATTTTCTACCAGCGTTCGGTGCCCCTGCTGGGCCTGGAATTCGGCGCATCGGATTCCGGCCACGACATCAGCCGCGAAATCCGCATGCGCATGGGGCCCAGCCTGGCGCTGGCCGTTCCCACGTTTTTCCTGGGGCTGTTCGCCAGCGCCGTGTTCTCGCTGCTGCTGGTGTACTTCCGCGCCACCCGGCTGGATTTCTGGGGGGTGGTGCTGTGCGTGATACTGCTGTCCATTTCCAGCCTGTTCTATATCATCGCGGGGCAATGGATGTTCTCCAAGGTGCTGCGCCTGGTGCCGTACTCGGGCTTCGCCGGCGGGCTGGATGCGGTCAAGTTCCTGGCCTTGCCGGTGCTGGTGGCCATCGTGTCGCGCCTGGGCCCCGAGGCGCGCTTTTACCGCGCGCTGTTCCTGGAAGAAGTCGGCAAAGACTACGTGCGCACCGCGCGCGCCAAGGGCCTGGCCGAACGCACCGTGCTGTTCCGCCATGTGCTGCGCAACGCGATGCTGCCCATTCTTACGGGCACGGTGTCGGCCATTCCGCTGCTGTTCATGGGCAGCCTGATCGCGGAATCGTTCTTCGGCATTCCGGGCCTGGGCAGCTACACCATCGACGCCATCAACGCGCAAGACTTCTCCATCGTGCGCGCCATGGTGTTCCTGGGGGCCGCGCTGTACATCGTGGGGCTGATCCTGGCCGACATTTCCTACACGCTGGTCGACCCCCGCGTGCGTTTCGAGTAACCGCCATGCCCAAGTTCGTATTCCTGTGGACGGATATCGCGCTGTTCCTGCTGGTGGCGGGAGTGCTGGGCTATATCTGGCGCGTGCGCCGCAGCCCCACGCTGCGCGCCACCTGGGCGCGGGTGGGGCGCGATGCGCCGGCCATGAGTTCGGCGGTGATCCTGTCGGTGTTCGTGGCGGTGGGCCTGCTCGATTCCATCCACTACCGGCCG
>NZ_JAJMLX010000356.1 GCF_020991325.1 Bordetella petrii
CCGCGGGCGCGGCGCGGGCGCGCGACCTGGCGCTGCGCGAACAGATCAGCCCCGACGGCGCCACTTTGCTGGGCTACGAATGGCTGATCGACATCGACGTGCTGGAATCGAAATCCCTGCACTGGCCCTGGAAAGAAGTGTCGCGCCACCTGCCCAGCGTAGAAGACATCGCCAAGGGCTACAACGGCCGCCGCCTGTTCGTGCTGTACAACCCGGCCACCGAGCGCCGCATCGGCACCACGCACAGCTACTTCGCCACCATATCGTCGTCGCCGCCCGACAACCATCATGTGCCGCATCGGCACAGCTCGGCCGCCATCAACTACTACCTGCGCGGCAACGGCTACAGCAAGGTCGGCAAGCAGCGGCTGGACTGGAAGGCGGGCGACCTGATCCTGTCGGCTCCCGGCTGGGCCATGCATTCGCATCATTCGGGCACGGAGACCACCTCGGCGCTGACTGTGCAGGACCATCCGCTGCAGATCGCCATGGAATCGTTGATCTGGCAGGAGCGCCTGCAGGAGCCCATCCTGGCCCTGGGCAGCCAGGGCGGTTTCGAGAGCAACCGTGCGCAGCTGGCCGCCGCTTCTTGATTGCATATACGGAATATCTGCTGGACTGACTATGACCACGACCACTGCTATCGACATGCCGGCACTGCGCGCGCAACTGCGCGATTTCTACGACGACTATGCCGCGTGCCTGGACGAAGGGCGCCTGGAAGACTGGCCCGCGTTCTTCACCGAAGACTGCCATTACCGTGTGCTGTCGCGCGAGAACCATGATGCCGGGCTGCCCATCGGCCTGATCTACTGCATGAACAAGAACATGCTGAAAGACCGGGTGACCGCCCTGCGGGAAACCACCGTGTACGAGCCGCGCTCGCTGCGTCATTTCATCAGCGGCGTGCGGGCCACGCAAGTGGATGGCGACACCATCACGGCGCAGGCCAACTTCGCCATCATGGAGTCGCTGTCGGACCGCGAACCCGTGTTGAACATGGTGGGCCGCTACCTGGATGTGCTGGTGCGCGACGGCGATGCTTTCCGGTTGCGCCGGCGCGATTGCGTGCACGACAACTACCGCGTGCGCACTTCTTTGATCATTCCCGTCTGAATCTGAAGGAACAGCCATGACCTGTCCCGATACCCCCGTGCTGGAGGCCGCCGCGGCGCCCATCCGCATCGACCGCCGCTGGCCCAAGGAAGGCCACACGCGCATTCCCAACTGGGTCTACACCGACCCGGATATTTTCCGCAAGGAAATGGACGTGTTCTTCGGCGGGCAAACCTGGAACTACGTCGGCCTGGACTGCGAAGTGCCCGAGCCCGGCTGCTACAAGCGCAACTGGATAGGCGACCGTCCCGTGATCATGGTGCGCACCGAAACCGGCGAGATCGCGGTGCTGGAGAACCGCTGCGCGCACCGGGGCGCGCAGATCTGCTGGCAGAACACCGGCAAGGTGGCGGACTTTACCTGCCCTTATCACCAATGGAACTACGACCTGAACGGCAACCTGCAGGGCGTACCGTTTCGCCGCGGCGCCATGGGCAAGGGCGGCATGCCCAAGGACTTCGATCCCAAGCAGAACGGTATCCGCAAGCTGCGCAGCGTGAACCGCGGCGGCTCGGTGTGGGCGACCTTCGCCGAGGACGGCCCCAGCTTCGAGGACTACTGCGGCGCCGAGGTGCTGGCCGAGATCGACCACATGCTGCCGGGCAAGAAGCTGAAGCTGCTGGGCTACACCCGCCAGTTGATTCCCAGCAACTGGAAGATGTACCTGGAAAACCTGAAAGACCCCTACCACGCCACGCTGCTGCATACGTTCTACATCACCTTCGGCCTGTGGCGCGCCGATTCGAAATCGGAATGCATTCCCACGGGCGGCGGCGCGCACAGCGTGATGGTGTCGCACAACGAGGGCAAGAAGAAAACCGAGGCCACCTCGGAAATGAGCCGCTTCCGCGATGACCTGGAACTGCTCGACCTGGAAACCGTGACGCCGCGCGCCGAATTCAACCGCGGGCGGGTGGGCGGCGCCTGGGTGTTTCCGGCCGCCCAGTTCGGCATCCAGGCCAATTCGCTGAAGACGCGCCACGTCATTCCGCGCAGCCCCACCGAGCACGAGCTGGTGTTCACCTATTACGGCTATGAAGACGACGACGAGGAAATGACCCGGCTGCGCCTGAAGCATGCCAACCTGCTGGGGCCGGCCGGTTTCGTGTCCATGGACGACAGCGAGATGCTGAACCAGGTGCAGATCGGCGTGGGCGGGTATCCGCAGGGGCAGGGCGTGGTCGAGATGGGCGGGCGCGATACGCAGCCCGCCGACTACATGGTGACCGAAGTGCTGATCCGGGCGTTTTACCAGTACTACCGCGTAGCGATGGGGCTGTAGCCATGGATGCCTGGAAACCCGTCGCGGTCGTCAAGGATATCTCTGCGGATACCAGCACCTTGCGCGTGATGCTGGATGGCGAAGCCGTGTGCCTGTACGACCTGCAGGGCGAGATCTGCGCCACGCAGGACCGCTGCCCGCATGGCAATGCCAGCCTGGCCGAAGGCTATGTGGAAGGCGGCACCATCGAATGCCCGCTGCACCAGGGGGTATTCGATATCCGTACCGGCAAACCGCAATGCCCGCCTGTTACCACCGACCTGAAACGCTATCAGGTAAAGGTGGAGGGCGGCACTATTCTGTTGAGGGCGGAAGCATGAGCGTCGGCGCCATCGTCATCGTCGGCGCCGGCCAGGCGGGCGGCTGGGCCGCGCGCACGCTGCGCGACGCCGGCTATGAAGGGCGCGTGGTGCTGCTGGGCGCCGAACCGCATGCTCCCTATGAACGGCCGCCGCTCAGCAAGGCGGTGCTGGCCGGCCAGGCCGCGCCCGAAACCACAGAGCTGTTCGGGGCCGCTGCATTGCGTGAACTCGGCGTCGATTTCCGGCCCGGGGCAGTGGCGCGCGAACTGCGCCTGCGCGAGAAAACCGTGGTGTGCGCCGACGGTCCCGGCGTGGCCTACGACAAGTTGCTGCTGTGCTGCGGCGGGCGCGCCCTGGTGCCTGCCCTGCCCGGCGCCAACTTGCCCGGGGTTCATGTACTGCGCACCCGCGACGATGCGCTGCGGCTGCGCCAGGCGTTGGGGCAGGGCACGCGCCTGGCGGTGGTGGGCGGCGGCTGGATCGGGCTGGAAGTGGCCGCCACCGCGCGCCGGATGGGCTGCCAGGTGACGGTAATAGAACAGGCCGGCCGACTGTGCGCACGCAGTGTCATGCCTGGGGTGTCGGACGCCCTGGCCGAATTGCATCGCGGCCACGGCGTGGCCCTGCGCCTGGGCACCGGTGTCGCCGGAATTCTGCCGGCCGGCCCGGACCTGGCGCTGGCCTTGTCCGACGATACGGTGATGGCGGCCGATGCGGTGGTGCTGGGCGTGGGCCTGCAGCCCAACGACGAACTGGCGCGCGCCGCCGGCCTGGCCTGCGAAGGCGGCGTGCTGGTGGACGAATACTGCCGCACTTCGGCACCCGATGTGTACGCCGCCGGGGATGTCGCCGTCATGCAGGTGGCGGCCGCGGGCCGGAGGCTGCGCCTGGAATCGTGGCAGAACGCCCAGGACCAGGGCGCCGCCGCGGCGCGGGCCTGCTCGGGACTCGGCTGGAGGGGCTGTTCAGAAAGGGGACGGTTCTGCCCCGCGGATGAGGCCTCGCTGGAGAGCCGGGCGGTGACCTCGCCCGAGGGTGCGGCGGTGAGCTGAGGCTGAACCTCGGGAGTGGACACCGGGTTTCATGCGGCGAGTGACAGCGTAGGTGATGTGGGGAGTTGTTGTTCGGACTCGGCTGGTGTGAGGTAGCCGAGGGCGAGTGGCGGCGTCGGTTGTAGTAGGCCAGCCCGCGGTACAGCTCGAGGCGGGTCTGCGTTTTCGAGGTCCAGCGGCGTCCGTGGAGCAACTCGCGGCTAT
>NZ_JAJMLX010000357.1 GCF_020991325.1 Bordetella petrii
GGCGCATCTGTTCAATCAACTTGCGGCCCTTGGCTGTCAGCGATATGGCCTGCCTGCGCTGGTCGGCCTGCGAGTGGCCGCAACCGCAATCAGCGGCACGCGGCGCGGACGGGTGGCCGTCGTGCGGGTCGTGAATATGGCCATGGCCATGCCCCGGCGCGTGATGATGAACATGCGCGGAATCATGGCCATGGTCGTGGCCGTGCAGGGCCCCACGGCCCTCGCCGTGCGGCTGCGACGGCCGGAGCAGCCAGGGCCGCACGCCCTTCTGCCACACCAGCCAGGCGCCCAACGCCACGATGAAAATATACGATGCCATCTCCAGCCAGCGCGTGGCGCGGTTCATGACCGGCGCGGTGGCGTTCAGCAACCAGGCCAGCACGGCCACCAGGCCGATAGCCACCAGGGCCTGCAGCAACGCCGACACAAACGCCAGCAGCGCGCCATTGCGCGCGGTCTGCCGGTTGGCCAACACGTAGGAAGCAATGACGGCCTTGCCGTGCCCCGGCCCCAGGGCGTGGAACACGCCGTACGCGAACGACAGGGCCAGCAGGCCCCAGGCGGCCGCGCCGTCGGCCTGCCAGGCACGCACCGCGCCGGTCAGTTGCCGATAAAAATGTGTCTGCCAGGCCGCCACCTGGCCAAAGAATGCCGACAGCCAATCCGGGCCACCGGACAGGCCGGCCGTGCTTTCGGGCACGCCGAACGGATGCGCCCCTTGCGCCCACGCGGCGCAGGGCAACAGCCCCAGCGCGCCCCACAGCGCGACCTGCCACCCACGCCTCATGGACACGCGACCTCGATGCGGTGCGTCAGTCCCTTGGTAATGGCGAACAGTTCTTCAGGCAAGGCGTCGGGGTCGGCCGGAATCGCCGCCAGTTGCTGCATGGTCTTCCAGTCCAGTTCGCGCGGCGGCTGGTAGCGGGGCGCGCATTCCGCCGGGGCGCCCGAGACGGCCACCGCGCCCGGCGCGCTGAAATCGTAGGCCACGAAATAGGTGGGATCGTAGATGTCGAATCGCAGCCCCTGCTGGCCGGGCGCCACCGGCTGCGCCAGCGGCAGGGTGAACGACAGCGTCAGGCGCTGGTCTTGCGCATTCCAGCTGACTTTGGCATTGCGCGGTTCGCCAAAGGACAGCGTCTGCTCGTCCACGGCCGCGCGCGTGAAGTAGTGCGAAATGGGTTCGCCCAGGGCGCTCATCCAGTCGCGCGCCATGCCCTTCAGAATGTCGTCGGACAGGCTACCATCGGCGTTCCTGGCCAGCCCCTGGGTGGTGTAGGTGCCGAACATCTCGTCGAACTTCCAGTCTTGCTCGATGGCTGTGACGCGCTGCTGCGCATCGAACACGATGCGCGCGCGGGCGTCGATCCACATGTGCGGATGCGCCTGCGCGGCGGATACCGCGCAGGTCATGGCGAGGGTGGCTGCATAGCGGCGGACAGCTGGCGCGCGTTCCATTCAAACATTCCCAGATAGGTGGCAGCCGGCTTTCCGGGCGGGGCCAGCGCGTCGGAATAAAGCGTACCACCGACCTTGGCCCCGGTTTCGCGGGCAATCTGCTGCACCAGCGCAGGGCTGGCGATGTTTTCGACAAACACCGCCGGCACATGTTCACGCCTGACCTGCTCGATGATGCGCGCCATGTCGGCCGCCGCGGGCTCCGCATCCGTGGAAAAACCCGCCACCGCGATAAAGCGCACGCCATAAGCATCGCCGAAATAGCCGAACGCGTCGTGCGATGTCACCACCTGGCGACGGGCCGCCGGAATGGCGTCGAAGGTCTTGTGCAATTGCGCGTCCAGCGCCTCGATGCGCGCAATATAGGCCTGCGCGCGTTGCCGGTACGCGGCGGCCCGCTCCGGGTCGGCCGCCGCCAGGCCGGCGGCGATATTGCGGGCATAGACGACGCCATTGGCCAGGCTTTGCCACGCATGCGGATCCTGGTCGCCGTGATGATGGTGGTGCGCCGCCGGGTTGCCAGCCCCATCATGCGCGTGATCATGCGCGTGATCATGCGCGTGATCGTGCGCGTGATCGTGCTCTTGGCCATGATCGTGACCGTGCCCGCCGTGGTCATGCTCGTGGCCGTGGCCCTGCTCATCTTCGGCCAGCTTGCGCGGCGCAATGCCCCGCGACGCCACCACGGTATGGCCGGCGAAACCCGCCGACTTGGCCAGGCGCGGCAGCCAGGTTTCAAAGCCCAGGCCGTTTTCCACCAGCACGGCGGCCCCGGCAAGCTGGCGCGCCGCGGCCGGCGTGGGCTCGTAGGAATGCGCGTCGCCATCGGGCCCCACCAGCGTGGTTACCGCCACATCCGGCCCGCCGATCTCGCGCACCATGTCTCCCAGCACCGAAAAGCTGGCCACCACGCGCAACGGCTCGGCGCCGCGTGCCATCAGCGGCGCCGACACGCAGGCCGCCCCCAGCGTCAGCATCATCAGTACGCGCCGGCGTCCTTGCGCGGCAAAGAATCCATGCATGTCATTCTCCTTAGCGTTGGCGTGCCCGGCCGTGCGAGACCAGGCTGTGCAACAGCCCGCCCTGCGGGCCGCAGGCCACAGAAACCAGATAGGCCGCGCCAGCGGCCAGGATGATGGCCGGCGACGCCGGCAGGTTGTAGTGGTACGAAACCAGCAGGCCCGATATCCCCGCGGCCAGGCCCAGACAGGCCGCCAGCCCGATCTGCGCCCCCACCGTCGGCATCCAGAACCGCGCCGCCGCGGCCGGCAGCATCATCATGCCCACCACCATCAGCGTGCCCAGCACCTGGAAACCGGCCACCAGGTTCACCACCACCAGCACCAGAAAAACCATGTGCGCCACGGCGCCGCCGCCCCCGCAGGTACGTAGAAAGCCCGGATCCAGGCATTCCGCCACCAGCAGCCGGTACAACGCCGCCATGGCCAGCAAGGTCAGGCTGGCGGCGCTGGCGGCCAGCAGCAGCGCCGGGTCGTCCAACCCCAGCACCGTCCCGAACAGCACATGCAGCAGATCCATGTTGGACCCCCGCACCGATACCAGCAGCACCCCCAGCCCCAGCGATATCAGGTAGAAAGCCGCGAAGCTGGCGTCTTCACGCAAAGGTGTCAGGCGCGACACCAGCCCGGCCAGCAGCGCCACGGCCAGCCCCGTCACCAGCCCCCCCAGCAGCATCGCCCCCAGCGACAGGCCGGCCAGCAGGAAACCGGCCGCCACGCCCGGCAGAATCGCGTGCGACATGGCATCGCCCACCAGGCTCATGCGCCGCAGCACCAGGAACACCCCCAGCGGCGCCGCGCCCAGGGCCGTGGCCGCGGTGCCCGCCAGGGCGCGCCGCATAAAGCCGTAATCTAGAAAAGGGGCCACCGCCCAGTCCCACGCGCTCATGACCACTGCGCCTGCGCGCCGCGCGCGGCAGCCAGGTTTTCAGGGCTGAGCACCCGGGCCGTCTCGCCCCAGGCCACTTGCCGGCCCGCCAGCAGCAGTGTCTGGCTGAAATGCCGCCGCACCAGGTCCAGGTCGTGCAGCACCGCCACCACCGTGCGCCCTTCCTGGTGCCAGCAGCACAGCAACTGCATCAGGGTATCGGCGGTGTGGCTGTCGACCGCGGCGAAGGGCTCGTCCAGCAGTAGTACCTGGGCGTCCTGCAGCAACAGACGGGCAAACAGCGCGCGCTGCATCTGGCCGCCCGACAGGGCCCCCACGATGCGGCCGGCCTGGTCTTGCAGGCCCACGGTTTCCAGCGCCTGCCACACCTTGTCCATTTCCGCGGCGCCGTAGCGGCGCCACGGCCCCACGCGGCGCCAGGCGCCCATGGCCACCATGTCCAGCACGGTAATGGGAAAAGTCCGGTCCAGCTCGGCGGCCTGCGGCAGCCAGGCCAGCCGGCGCCGTTCGCCAGGGGCCACGCACAGCGTGCCCGCCAGCGGCC
>NZ_JAJMLX010000358.1 GCF_020991325.1 Bordetella petrii
CGGCGGCCGGGCAGGCGGCGCAGGTCGGGACGGCGCACGAAGCGGATGAAATCGCGCAGTTCGTGGCGCAGGCCGGGCTGTCCGGCGCGCAGGGCGGCGGTTGCCTGGGACATGCCGGTCAGGCTCCGTTGCCGCTGTGCAGTTCGCGCGTGGCCCGCGCGAAGTCGCCGTCCAGCATGGCGGGCACCACCACGCGGCAGCGGCGGATGACTTCGTCGATAGGGCCTTGTTCGTCGCGGCGCGGCGGGTGCAGCACGAAGTCGGCCACCTGCTGGGCCAGGCCCAGGGTGCGCGGATGGCCGATGCCGATGCGCAGGCGCCAGAAGTTGGGGCTGCCCAGCGCCGCCTGGATGTCTTTCAGGCCGTTGTGGCCAGCGTGACCGCCGCCCTGTTTCAGTTTCACCTGGCCGGGCAGCAGGTCCAGTTCATCGTGCAACACCAGCACTTGCTCGGGCGCCAGTTTGTAGAAGCGCGCCAGCGCGCCCACGGCCTGGCCGGACCGGTTCATGTAGGTAATGGGCTTGAGCAGCAGCACGCTGTCGCCGGCGTGGCGCGCCTTGGCCACCAGGCCGAAGAAGCTTTTTTCCAGGCTGAAGCTGGCGCGCAGGTCGTCGGCCAGGTGGTCGGCCAGCCAGAAGCCGGCGTTGTGGCGGGTGGTTTCGTAGTCGGGCCCGGGGTTGCCCAGGCCGACGATCAGGCGGATGGCGGTAGACATGATGGGCAAGTATAGAGAAAAGCGGGACAGCGCCGGGCCCGGCGGCCTGCCCTGCCCGGCCGGACGGACCGGCGAAAAAACAAAACCCTGCGCATGCGGCTTGCACGCGCAGGGTTGCGGCCGGGCGCCCGGCTTTCGCCGGGTGCCTGGACTTAGGCGGCCGGGGTTTCTTCGGCCGGGGCGTCGCCGCCCTCGTCAGCCGCGGCGGCACCGCCACCCTTGACCAGCGCCGAGGCCAGCACGGGGTTGGTTTCAGCGCCGTGGGCGATGTAGGTGACGCCCTTGGGCAGCTTGACGTCGGACAGGTGCACCGAGCCGCCACCCAGCAGGTCGCCCAGGTTCACTTCGATGAACTGGGGCAGCGCGGCCGGCAGGCAGGTGATTTCCAGTTCGGTAACCACGTGGCTGATGATGGCGTTGCTGAGCTTGACCGCGGGCGAGGTTTCGCCGTTGATGAAGTGCAGGGGCACCTTGGTGTGCAGGGCCTGGTTGGCGTCGACGCGCTGGAAGTCCACGTGCAGGACTTGCGGCTTGTAGGCGTGCCATTGAACCGCACGCAGCAGCACGGCTTGTTCCTTGCCTTCGTACTGCATTTGCAGGATCGAGGCGTGGAATTCTTCCTTGCGCAGGGCGTGGTAGATCTCGTTGTGGTCGAGTTCGACGTTCAGGGGGGCAGCCGTTCCGCCATAAACGATGGCAGGGACGCGGCCCGCGCGGCGCAGGCGGCGGCTCGCACTCGAACCCTGGACGCTACGCGCAGTGGCATTGAATTTCATGGATGACTCCAAATCTGGCAGCGGTAAGGCTGCCGGCTAAGTTGCACGGCGCGCGACATGCGTGCCGTGTTGTTTGCCCATCTGCCGCGACCAGCAGGCAGGCAAATTCAGGAATTCTGGGCTGGCGCCGGGTTCAGTCGACGAACAGCGAGCTGACCGATTCGGCGTTGGAAATACGCAGAATGGTTTCGCCCAGCAGCGCCGCGCAGGACAGCTGGCGGATCTTGCCGCTGGCCTGGCCTTGCTCGGACAGCGGAATGGTGTCGGTAACGACGAGTTCGTCGAGTTCCGAGCCTTCGATGCGGTCGATGGCGCCGCCCGACAGCACGGGGTGCGTGCAGTAGGCGTAGACGGCGCCGGCGCCGCGGTCTTTCAGGGCCTGCGCGGCCTTGCACAGCGTGCCGGCGGTGTCGACCATGTCATCCATGATGATGCAGGTGCGGCCGTCGACTTCGCCGATGATGTTCATGACTTCGGACACGTTGGCGCGCGGGCGGCGCTTGTCGATGATGGCCAGGTCGGCCTCCAGCTGCTTAGCCAGCGCCCGGGCGCGCACCACGCCGCCGATGTCGGGCGACACCACCACCAGGTTCGAGAAATTGCGGCGCCAGATGTCGCCCAGCAAGATCGGACCGGCATAGATGTTGTCGACAGGGATGTCGAAGAAACCCTGGATCTGGTCGGCGTGCAGGTCCATGGTAAGTACGCGGTCGACGCCGGCCACTTGCAGCATGTTGGCCACCACCTTGGCCGAGATGGCCACGCGCGCCGAGCGCGGGCGGCGGTCTTGGCGGGCATAGCCGAAATACGGGATGGCGGCGGTGATGCGGCCCGCCGAGGCGCGGCGCAACGCATCGACCATGACCATGATTTCCATCAGGTTGTCGTTGGTGGGCGCACAGGTGGGCTGCAGCACGAAAACGTCTTTGCCGCGCACGTTCTCGTTGATTTCCACCATGACTTCGCCATCGGAGAAACGGCCCACGGTCATTTTGCCCAGGGACATGTCGAGATGGTTGACTACGTCCACGGCCAGGCGCGTATTGGCCGTACCCGTGAAAATCATGAAGCTGTCGTTTGCCATGATGGAAGCTGCGATGGTCGTTTCAGGACGCGTACGTGTACTGCTGCGGCCGGGATATCCGGCAAATAAAAAAGCTGCTGAACCGTGGCCAGTGTCTGACAGGCGCGTTCAACAGCTTTTTTATAGATATTTGGTGGCTGGGGAGGAAGGATTCGAACCTTCGCATGCCGGAATCAAAATCCGGTGCCTTAACCAGCTTGGCGACTCCCCAACTATCTTGCAATCCAGTTCCGCAACGGGTGCTCGGCCAACCCGGGACATGCCCGCACCAACCGGAACCCTACTTGCGTGCTGCCAGTTGATTCACCAGCGACGCGCATTGTAGCGGTTATTTCCTGCTGAGCCAAAACGGCCTGCTGCGCCGTGGCGTACTGGGCAAACAAACATGCGCCAGACCCCGACATGCGGGCGTGTATGCCACGCCCCGATAGCCACCGCGCCGCCCGGGAAACTTCAGGGTAGCGCCGGAAAACCACCGGCTCTAGGTCGTTTCTGCCAAAAAAACCCTGGCCTGTTGCCGCGCCAGAATCTTGTGAAGCAAGAAAGTCCGCTATTTTGACCGAAGGCGTGTCCCTTGTCAAACCGGGATCGGCAAAAATGCCTGCGGTGGGCACGCTGGCGTCGGGCTGGGCCACCAGGTAATGGGCGGGCGGCAAACTAAGCGGCGCAAGGATTTCGCCCACTCCTTCGGCAAAGGCCGATTGCCCGAACACGAACACCGGCACGTCGGCCCCCAGGGGCAGGGCCAGCTGCATCAGTTCGCGGCGCGCCAGCCCGGTGCCCCACAGGCGGTTCAGCGCCACCAGGGTGGACGCGGCATCGCTGGAGCCTCCGCCCAGCCCGCCGCCCTGCGGGATGTTTTTTTCCAGCGTGATGGTGACGCCCTGGCGGGTGCCCGTGGCCTGCTGCAGCGCCCGCGCGGCGCGCAGGGTCAGGTCTTGTTCGGGCGGCACGCCGGGCAGATCGGCGGCGCGCTCGATGCGGCCGTCGGCGCGCGCCTCGAAATGCAGCGTGTCGCACAGGTCGATGAAGCGGAACGCGGTTTGCAGCAGGTGGTAGCCGTCGGGCCGGCGGCCCACCACATGCAGGAACAGATTCAGCTTGGCCGGGGCCGGTACGTCGTACAGCATGGCCGGGGATCAGGGCTGGCTGATGGCCAGCCGCACCACGATGCGGCGCCCGGGTTCGGCACGCTGCAGCACCAGCAGGCCGGGGCCCAGGGCGTCGTAGCGCGACAGGCGGGCGTTCCAGCCGTCTTGCTCGAAGGCCACCGGGCGGCCCTGGGCATCGCGCTGCAGGCCGTTGACGGCCGCGTC
>NZ_JAJMLX010000359.1 GCF_020991325.1 Bordetella petrii
AAGTAGGTCATCGTCAGGCTCTTATCCCGCAAAACCCCAGCACACAACGTGCTGGGGTTTTGTCTTTGCGGAAACAGAAAAGCCTCGCCCATACCTAGATGCTTGGATCATTGCATCGACAGGTGTGACGCCGATCCAAGGCTATTGCCACCAGGCGTCGCGACCTCGCCACACCCCGGTAACGGTATTGCCATCCATCCCCGAACACGCGTCTTTGTGCGGTAAGATTGGCTAAATCTATTAGATGGAGCGGTTATCGTGAGCGATCCCCAGATCCCCCAATCCAGCACTTCGCCCGACTTGCGCACGCTGACCCACGTGGCCTACGGCTTATATGCGCTGGGTTTTCTTACCGGTGGTTTCCTGGGTATTGCGACCCTGGCCGCGGTAGTGCTGATGTACGTAAAGCGTTCCGACACCGCTGGCACCATGTATGCAGCACACTTCGACTGGCTGTTGCGCACCTTCTGGTGGGCCTTGCTGTGGCTGGCCATCAGCGCTATTGCGACGCTGATTTTCATTGGCTGGCTTGGCCTGGCGGCCACGGTAGTGTGGGTGTTGTACCGGCTTATCAAGGGCTGGTTGGCGCTGCTGGAGGGGTCGGCCCCCACACCTTACGCGTAAGCGCCATGTGCCCAATAAAAACGGCTGACCAGAGAAAGGTCAGCCGTTTTTATTCGGGGTGCTCTTGGCGGGCAGCCTAAGAAAGGGCTTAGCAGCCTGCGAGGCCAGGCGTACGCGATGAGAGCGGGCCGGAAGAGGCCAGCGCGCGGCAGGCCGCGGCAGTGACCGGGCAGCCGGCGAAGGGCAGGGACGTACCGGGTACGCCCTTTGCCTGTTTACTTCAGGTGGGCGTTGACCAGCTTGGTCAGTTCGAACATCGTGACTTGATCTTTGCCGAAGATCGGACGCAGCTTGGCGTCGGCATTGATGTTGCGCTTGTTGCTGGCGTCTTGCAGGTTGTGCTTTTTGATGTATTCCCAGATCTTTTTGGTGACCTCGGTGCGCGGCACGGCTTCGGAGCCAATGACGGCGGCCAGCTCGGGGCTGGGGGTCAGGGGCTTCATGAACGCGGCGTTCGGCTTGCGTGCGGTCGCGGGTTTGGAGGTTGTAGCCATAATACGGCGCTCCTTCTCTGGCTGTTGGAAAAATTGTCCTGCGGGCGGAGCATAACGTGTCTCCCCAGCAAAGACAAAGCCATTTATGCTCTGTAGCAACTAAAATGGGGACTTCAACACCCCCAGATCAAGGTGTGTAACGGCTCATGTACGCTAGATCCGCGCTGGAATCCATCCGGCTATTTCACGACGAACTGACGGCGATGCGCCGCGACTTGCACGCGCATCCCGAACTAGGCTTCGAAGAGGTTCGCACCTCGGGCATCGTGGCCGGCGCGCTGGAAGCCCTGGGCATCGAAGTGCATCGCGGCATAGGCAAGACGGGTGTCGTGGGCGTCATACGCGGCCGTGGCCGCGACAGCGGCCGCATGATAGGCCTACGCGCCGATATGGATGCGCTGCCCATGACCGAAGACAATAACTTCGAGTACAAATCGAGCAAGGCGGGGCTGATGCATGGCTGCGGCCACGACGGGCACACGGCTATCCTGATCGGCGCGGCGCGATACCTTGCCCAGACGCGCAACTTCGACGGCACGGCGGTGCTGATCTTCCAGCCGGCCGAGGAAGGCCGGGGTGGCGCGAAGGCCATGATGGAAGACGGGCTGTTCGATACCTTTCCGTGCGATGCGATTTACGCATTGCACAATTGGCCGGGCCTGAAGCCTGGTTCCATCGGCATCAACCCGGGCCCCATGATGGCGGCGGCCGACCGCTTCGAGATCATCATTACCGGCCGTGGCGGGCATGGGGCGCACCCTTACCAGACGATCGACCCCGTCACCATTGCGGGCCACGTCATCACGGTTTTGCAGACCATCGTGTCGCGCAATGTGAATCCCCTGGATTCCGCGGTATTGTCGATAGGGTCGCTGCAGGCGGGGCATCCTGGTGCCATGAGTGTGATTCCGCGCGAGGCCAGATTGGTGGGCACCGTGCGCACCTTCCGCAAGTCGGTGCAGGAAATGGTGGAATCGCGCATGCGCGAACTGGTTGCCGCGGTGGCGAGCGGATTTGGCGCCACGGCCGAGATCGAGTACCAGCGCATTTATCCCGCCACACTGAATACGCCGCAGCACGCCAATCTGGTGGCCGATATTGCCACCGACATGATAGGCAAAGAAAACGTAGTGCGAGACTTGACCCCGTCGATGGGCTCGGAAGATTTCTCGTTCATGCTGCAGGCTCGCCCGGGCGCCTATTTCCGGCTGGGCCAGGGCGGGGCCGAATCCGGCTGCGTGCTGCATAATTCCCGCTTCGACTTCAATGACGCCGTGATTCCTTTGGGCAGCGCGATGTTCTGCGCGCTGGCCGAGCGCGGCATGCCCCTGGCTGAATAAGCCCTTACCGTTTTCCGTTCATGTCTTCTCAACTTCCCACGCAACTGACCATTACCCGCCCCGACGACTGGCATCTGCACCTGCGCGACGGCGCAGCGCTGCAGGCCGTGGTGGGCGACACGGCGCGCCAATTCGCGCGCGCCATCATCATGCCGAACCTGCGTCCGCCGGTAACCACCACCGAGCAGGCGCTGGCGTATCGCCAACGCATCGAAGACGCGCTGCGCCAGCAAGATGGCCTGCCCGCGTTTACGCCGCTGATGACCTTGTACCTGACCGACAACACCTCGGCCGAGGAAATCGTGCGCGCCCATGAATCGGGCCAGGTGTACGCGGTGAAGTTGTACCCTGCCGGCGCCACCACCAATTCCGACGCGGGCGTGACGGACTTGCTGGGCAAGTGCGCCAAGGCGCTGCAGGCGCTGGAACGCTGCGGCATGCCTTTGCTGGTGCATGGCGAAGTTACCGACCCGGGCATAGACGTCTTCGACCGCGAAGCGGAGTTCATCGAGCGCGTGATGCGGCCGCTGCGCCAGGCGTATCCGGGCTTGAAGGTGGTGTTCGAGCACATCACCACCAAGGATGGCGCCGAATATGTGCGCGACGCCGACGGCCCCATTGCGGCCACCATTACGCCGCAGCACCTGCTGTACAACCGCAACGCCATTTTCCAGGGCGGGGTGCGTCCGCATTGGTACTGCCTGCCCATCCTGAAACGCGAAGTGCATCGCCAGGCCCTGGTCGAGGCCGCCACCAGCGGCAACCCCCGGTTTTTCCTGGGTACGGACAGCGCGCCGCATGCGCGGGGCCTGAAAGAACATGCCTGTGGCTGCGCGGGTTGCTATACCGCCTTGCACGCGATGGAACTTTACGCCACAGCATTCGAGCGGGCGGGCCGGCTGGACAAGCTGGAGGGTTTTGCCAGCTTCCATGGGCCCGATTTCTACGGCCTGCCGCGCAATACGGGCACGTTGACACTGCAGCGCGAGCCGTACGTCATTCCCGACGAAGTGCCGTTCGGCAATACCTCGCTGGTGCCGTTGGCGGCGGGCGAATCGCTGGACTGGCGCGTGGTGTAGGGCGGCAGCTGGACCATGGCAGCCGAAGGCCGTGGCTTCGGCTGCGGGCGCCCGGCCTCCCCGGTTGTCCGCGGCAGGAGTTCAGGTGTCGGCGCGCCGTGCCTCGAGCAGCTCCCAGCGTGCGAATTTTTCTTCCATTTCGGTTTCCAGCGCCGCCAGTTCTTTATTGATGCGTTCGACTTCCGCAGGCGCATCGCGATAAAGGCTGCCGTCGGCCAACTGAGCCGACAGGGCGGATTGGCGGGCCTCGATGTCGGCGATGGCTTGGGGCAGGCCTTCGAGTTCGCGCAGTTCCCACGAGCTGAGCTTGGCCGCACGCGTGGCGCGGGCGCGAGGCGCGGGCGGCGCCTCG
>NZ_JAJMLX010000036.1 GCF_020991325.1 Bordetella petrii
GGCTCGATCGGCGACAGTCCCGTCGCCGTCAGGCGCGCCTGCCAACCGGCGGGGATGACCACGCCGGCGCCATCGGCCCCATGCGCCTGGACGGCGCCGTCGTAGACCGCGATACGCGTGATGCCGGCGCCCTCAGCCTGCTGCTTGGCCGTTTCGGCGTCCAGTTGCTCGTCGGCGGCTTTCTTGGCCGGATTGCCCTCGGCGTCCAGCTGGAAGGGCTGCAGTTCGGGCTGTTCGTCGCCGCTCCAGCGCGTCAGGCGATCGTTGTCGAACCACACCGTGAACTTGCGCTCCTGTGCCTTGCCATAGCCGGGCTTGAAATAATAGGGGTAATCCCAGCGATCGGCGTGCAGCACGCTGGTCAGAGTGGGGCTGCCCAGGGCAAAACGCACCTGTTCGCGCGTCATGCCGGGCTGCAGCAGGGCAACCTGTTCTTGGGTGATCCAGTTGCCTTGCTGCACCGGCGCCTTGTAAGGAAAGCCCCATTTGTCGGACGTGCAGCCCGCCAGGGCGACCGTCACGGCGGTTGCGGCCAGCGCAGTTTTCAGGAACCGGGTCGGAATACGTGCAATCATGGACTCCAAGCGCCCCTATCTGTGATTTAAAGCCAGTAAAACCGTTATCATAAAGGTTTCACAATGCGGTAGCTCCGCGGGCAGCGGAAAAAGCGGTACCTTTGCCCGTTCGGCGGCCGTATTTCCTGCCCAAGCCACCGCGGACAGAGAGCGATTACACCATGACCGACCAAAGCGAACTGAAGAACATGGGCTTGAAGGCGACTTTCCCGCGCCTGAAAATTCTGGACATCTTCCGCAAAGCCGACCAGCGTCACCTTAGCGCCGAAGACGTCTATCGCGCCCTGATTGGCGAAAACGTCGAGATCGGGCTGGCCACCGTATACCGCGTGCTGACCCAGTTCGAGCAGGCCGGCATCCTCAGCCGCAGCCAGTTCGACAGCGGCAAGGCGGTGTTCGAGCTGAACGACGGCGACCACCACGATCACCTCATTTGCACCAATTGCGGCAAGGTCGTCGAATTTTCCGACCCCGACATCGAAAAGCGCCAGCACAAGGTGGCCAAGGACAACAACTTCGTCCTGGAAAGCCATGCCATGGTGCTGTACGGCATTTGCGGCGACTGCCAGAAGGCCCGCTAAGCCGGTAGTGGCGCCGCCGGGTGCCGGCTAGCGCGACGGCTCGGCCACGCCGCCCAGCATCTCGCGCGCGTGGTCGCGCGTGGTGCCGGTGATCTTGATGCCTCCCAGCATGCGTGCGATTTCTTCCACGCGCTGGTCGGCGTCCAATTCGGCGATGTGCGACCGGGTTACTCCCGCGCGTTCCGACTTGCTTACCCGATACTGCGCATTGCCGCAGGCTGCCACCTGGGGCAGGTGGGTAACGCACAGCACTTGATGGCGCTCGCCCAGTTCGCGCAGCAGCTTGCCCACCACTTCGGCCACGGCTCCGCCCACGCCGCTGTCGACTTCGTCGAAGATCAGGGTGGGCACGCGCGCGGCGCGGCTGGCAATGACTGACAACGCCAGGGAAATACGCGATAGTTCGCCGCCCGACGCCACCTTGGCCAGGGGGCGGGGCGAGGTGCCCGCATGGCCGGCCACCAGGAATTCCACTTGGTCGCTGCCCTGCGCCGACGGCGCGGCTTGCGACACCACCGGTTCGAATTTGCCGCCTTGCATGGCCAATGCCTGCATGGCCTGGGTAACCTGCTTGCCCAGGCTCTTGGCCACTTTGGCGCGCGCGGCGGAAAGCTTGCCCGCCGCTGCTTCGTATTGCGCGCTGGCTGCTTCGGTACGGGCGCGCAGGGTGTCGATATCGGCGGCAGCCTGCATGTCGGCCAGCTGCGTGTGCAGTGAGTCGCGCAACGCGAGCAATTCTTCGGGTTCCGTCTTGAACTTGCGCGCGGTGTCGAACACCGCGCTCATGCGGGTGTCGACTTCGGCCAGGCGCTGCGGGTCGAGCTCGACGCGGCTGACGTAATTGTTCAAGTCGGATACCGCTTCGGCCATGGCGATGCCCGCGGATTCAAGCGCGTCGGCCACCCCTTGCAGGGCCGGGTCGTGGCGCAGCATTTGCTGCAGGCGGTGCTGGGCGGTGGCGACGCGATGCTGGGCGGAATCTTCTTCGCCGTCCAGCGCTTCCAGGACCTGGCCCGCGCCGTCCAGCAGCGACTGCGCATGCGCCAGGCGCGATTGTTCGCCCTGCAGGGCATCCCATTCGCCGGGCTGCAGCGCCAGTTGGTCGAGTTCGTCGGCCTGCCACTGCAGGCGTTCGCGTTCGGCCGCCAGGCCGGCGGCGTCTTTCTCGGCCAGTTCCAGGTGGCGCGCCAGGGTGCGCCATTCTTTCCAGGCCTGGCCCACGGCCTGCCGCAATTCGGCGTGCCCGCCATGGGCGTCCAGCAGGTCGCGCTGGGCGTCGGCGCGCATCAGGCTCTGGTGGGCGTGCTGGCCGTGGATGTCGACCAGGTGGTCGCCCAGTTCGCGCAATTGCCCCAGGGTGGCCGGCATGCCATTGATATAGCCGCGGCTGCGGCCCTGGGCGTCGACCACGCGGCGCAGCGCCAGTTCTTCGCCGGTGTCCAGGTCGCGTTCGGCCAGCCAGCCGCGCAGGTTCTGGGGAGCATCGAACAGCGCCGTAATGTCGGCGCGCGCCGCGCCTTCGCGCAGCACGCCGGTGTCGGCGCGTTCGCCCAGGGCCAGGGCCAGCGCGTCGATGAGAATGGATTTTCCGGCGCCGGTTTCGCCCGAGAACACCGTGAAGCCGGCGTCGAAGTGGATCTCGGCTTGTTCGACGATGACGAAGTCGCGGATGTGCAGGGTACGCAGCATGGCCGGCCGTTACTCCACGCTGTCCGAGGCTTGCGGCATCAGGTTCCAGTGCAGCTTGCGGCGCAGGGTGGAAAAGAAGCTGTAGCCTTCGGGATGCACGAAGCGGATGGTGTAGGGCGCGCGCTGCACTGAAATGCGGTCGCCCGGCTGCAAGTCAGACCAGGTTTGCATGTCGAAGTGCACGCTGGCGCCGACCTCGACGCGGCCGATGGCGGTAAGCGTCATGCTGAGCACGCCGCCGCCGGGAATGACGATGGGACGGTTCGACAGTGTTTGCGGCGCCACGGGCACCAGCACCATGGCGTCCAGGCCGGGATGCAGAATGGGGCCGTTGGCCGACAGTGCATAGGCGGTAGAGCCGGTGGGGGTGGCGATGATCAGGCCGTCGGCGCGCTGGCCGTACATGAACGCCCCGTCCAGTTCGACGCGTACTTCGATCATGCCGCCGCGCCCGGCGCGGTTCAGCACCACGTCGTTCAGGGCGGGGGCCGAATACATTAATTGGTCGCCGCGCCAGACGCTGCCTTCCAGCAGCATGCGGTCTTCGGCCTGGTAATTGCCGTCGATGACGCGCCGCAGTGCCGTGTGAGCCTCTTGCAGGGGGACGTCGGTGATGAAGCCCAGCCGGCCATGGTTGATGCCCACCAGCGGCACGCCGAACGGTGCCAGCGTGCGCGCTGCGCCCAGCACCGTGCCATCGCCGCCCATGACCACGGCCAGCGAGGCGTTGGCGCCGATTTCTTTCAGGGTGGCGACCGGATATTCGCGTACGCCGGTGTTGTCGGCGGTGTCGGATTCGATGAGCACTTGGCGCCCCGCCTGCACGAGCATGTGCGCCAGGGCGCGCAGCGGCGCATCCAGGCCGGTGTCCTGGTGTCTGCCTATCAGGGCGACGGTAGGGAAGTGCATGGCGTTAAGGCGGATAATCTATGCAAATGGCGGATTCGAAGATTATATGGGGCCGCATGTCTTGCCGCTGGACAAAATCGCCCATTTCCAAAAGTTTCCCTACAATAGCCCATATGGATGATCGCGCACGCGCATTACTTAAAGCGTTGATAGAACGCCACATTGCCGACGGGCAACCAGTCGGTTCGCGCACGCTTTCCAAGGTGTTCGACCTGTCGCCGGCCACCATCCGCAACGTCATGGCCGACCTCGAAGACCTTGGCCTGATCCACAGTCCGCACACCTCGGCGGGGCGCATACCCACCCCGCGCGGCTATCGCATGTTCGTCGATTCGCTGCTGGCGGTGCAGCCGTTTCAGTTCCGGCCCCAGCAATTCAGTGAAGCCACACTGACGGCCACCGAGCCCTCCCGGGCCGTGAATGCGGCGGCGGCCCTGTTGTCCAACCTGACGCAATTCGCCGGCGTGGTGCTCACGCCCAAGCGCGCGCAGGTGTTCCGCCAGATCGAATTCATCCGGTTGTCCGAAAAACGGGTGCTGCTCATTATTGTCACGCCCGACGGCGACGTGCAGAACCGCATCCTGTCGGTGCAGCGCGACTACACCGAATCCGAACTGCTCGAAGCCGGCAACTTCTTCAACGTGCATTTTGCCGGCAAGTCCTTCGATGCCGTGCGTCGTACCCTGACGACCGAACTGGCGCAACTGCGCGAAGACATCTCGCGCCTGATGCAGGCCGCCGTCGAGGCCGGTGCCGAGGCCGTCGAAGACGGCGACGACATGATCATCTCGGGCGAACGCAAGCTGCTCGACGTGACCGACATCGCGTCCGACATGGACCGCCTGCGCAAAATGTTCTCGCTGTTCGAACAGAAAACCGAACTGCTGCAGTTGCTGGATACCTCCAGCCGCGCGCAGGGCGTGCAAATATACATAGGCGGCGAATCGCAGTTGCTGCCCATGGAAGAAGTCTCGGTCATCACCGCGCCCTACGGGGCCGATGGCAGGGTGATCGGCACCCTGGGGGTCATCGGGCCTACCCGCATGGCCTACGAACGTGTGATTCCCATCGTCGACATCACGGCGCGGCTGTTGTCCAATGCGCTGAGCCACAACCAATAGATTTGTAGCGGGCCGCCCTTTTTTCGCGGAAAGAGCGCCCAGAGAGGTCTTTCGTGTTCCTTCGCCTGTTCAAGTACCTTTGGCCCGAACGCTATCTTCCCGAGCCCCGCCAGGCAGACCCTTTCGATGAAAACCCGGCGCCCCGCGCCGCGGGCCCGGTGGGCGTCCTGCTGGTAAACCTGGGCACCCCCGACACCGCCACCCCCAAGGATATCCGCCGCTACCTGGCGGCTTTCCTGTCCGACCCGCGGGTCATCGAGATCCCCCGCTATATCTGGCGTCCGGTGCTGCATGGCCTGGTGCTGGCACGGCGGCCCAAGCGCCTGCAGCCGCGCTATGAGGGCATCTGGATGGAAGAAGGTTCGCCCCTGCTGGTGTACAGCCGCCGGCAGGCCGAAGGGGTGCGGCAAGCCCTGCACGCGCGGGGGCACCAGGTGCAGGTCGAGCTGGCCATGCGCTACGGCGAGCCCTCAATCGCCCAGGCTGTCGACCGTCTGCGGGCGCAAGGTTGCCAGCGCATCCTGACGGTGCCCCTGTATCCGCAATACGCCGCCAGCACTACGGCCACGGTGGTCGATGCGGTGGCCGGCTACGCCGGGCGCTTGCGCGACCAGCCCGAACTGCGCTTCATCAAGCGTTTCCATGACGACCCCGGCTACCAGGATGCCCTGGCGCGCCAGATTTCCGACTACTGGCAGGCCAATGGCCGGCCCCAGAAGCTGGTCATGAGCTTTCACGGCCTGCCGCGCTATTCCATCGAACTGGGCGACCCTTATTACCGCGACTGCCTGGAAACCGCCCGCCTGCTGCGCAAGCGCCTGGGGCTGGACCCCGAGCAGGTCGAGGTTACCTTCCAAAGCCGGTTCGGCGCGGCCCGCTGGCTCGAGCCCTATACCGAGCCCACCCTGAAAGCGCTGGCGGCTCAAGGTGTTACCGAGGTAGACGTGGTGTGTCCCGGCTTCGTGGCCGACTGCCTGGAAACCCTGGAAGAAATCAGCCAGGAATGCCGCGATGCCTTCCTGCAGGCCGGCGGCCGCCAGTTCCGCTACATTCCGGCCCTGAATGACCACCCGGCCTGGATCGAAGGCCTGGCCGCCCTGGTCGACAATCACTTACAAGGCTGGCCCACGCGCGCCTCCCAAGGCCGTACACTGGATTCGGGCACGCGTCCATCGGGCGCCGGCGCCGGACATGGCGCCGGTTCAGATTGATCGCCAACTTTGCAGGAGGCAGCGTATGAACATTACCGTGAGACCCGGCGTGGGCACATCTTCGGCACCTGGGCATACCGACCTGAAAGAAGATCCCGTCGAGCGCGAGCTCGACGAAGCCCTGGAAGATACTTTCCCGGCCAGTGATCCCGTCGCCATTACGCCCGACGACGACCCCCAGCGCCATTCCGACGAGGCGGTGGACGAGGCGCTTGAAGATTCTTTCCCCGCCAGCGATCCGCCTGCCCCGGCCCGGCCCGGCAAGGGCTAGCCCGCCTCTTGAAATCACCGCATCGGCCCCCATTATCGGGGCCGACGCTATTGTTTTTTGGAGGAACATCCCATGACGGCATCCCAAGAGCCTGTCGATCAAACCCCCGAGTCTGACGAGCAGGCCGCCGCGGCGCCCGCCACGGTGCAGGCGCTGCAGGCCGAACTGGCCGCGGTGCGCGCCGAGCTCGAGGCGGCCCAGGCTACCGTCACCGAACAGCAGGACCAACTGCTGCGCACCCGCGCCGATGCCGAGAACATCCGTCGCCGGTCCCAGGAAGACGTGTCCAAGGCACGCAAGTTCGGCATCGAGTCGTTCGCCGAAAGCCTGGTTCCCGTAAAAGACAGCCTGGAAGCCGCGCTGGCCCAGCCCGACCAAACCGTGGACGCGCTGCGCGAAGGCGTGGAAGTGACGCTGAAACAACTGGTAGGCGCGTTCGACCGCAACCTGCTGAAGGAAATCGCCCCCGCCCAGGGCGACAAGTTCGACCCCCACCAGCACCAGGCCATTTCTTCCATCCCGTCCGACCAACCCGCCAACACCGTGGTGCAGTTGCTGCAAAAGGGCTACGCCATTGCCGACCGCACCCTGCGGCCCGCGCTGGTGGTGGTGTCGGCCGGCCAGGGCTAAGCGCCATGTCCGGACCCGATTCCTTCGACCCGGCCCAGGTATTCGAGATATTCGGCATGCGCCCGGTGGGCTCCGCCGATTTCGATGCCGCCGTAATCGAGGCGCCGGGCGACGACTTGCGTTGTGTGTTTTTATGGGGCCAGGATTGTTACAATTGTAATCTATTCAAGCAGGCGGCCTTGCTGCACCAGCAGGCGCTGCTTGAATTAGGCCTGGCCTGGTTCCAGGCCGACGTCTACGCCGACGAGCCCTTGGGCCGGCGTTTTTCGTTGCATGGGGTGCCTACCTTCGTGCTGTTCCGGGGCGGCAAGCGCCTGGGGCGCATTACCGGCTGGCCGGGGCTGCCCCGGTTCGCCGAGGCAATCGGCCGCCTGCAGGGGTCTTGAAAAACCCTGGCGGCAACCCCAGTTAGGCTAAGACTCAGTTTTTTCAGTTATTTCCTGTATTCACGGATCTACATCAAGGTATTCGACCATGAGCAAAATCATCGGCATCGACTTGGGCACGACCAACAGCTGCGTGGCTGTCATGGACGGCAGCCAGGTCAAGATCATCGAAAACGCCGAAGGCGCCCGCACCACGCCGTCCATCGTCGCCTACATGGACGACGGTGAAACCCTGGTCGGTGCGCCGGCCAAGCGGCAGGCGGTCACCAACCCCACGAACACCCTGTACGCGGTCAAGCGCCTGATCGGCCGCAAGTTCGACGAAAAAGCCGTGCAGAAAGACATCGACCTGATGCCCTACAGCATCGTCAAGGCCGATAACGGCGATGCCTGGGTGGAAGCGCGCGGCAAGAAAATCGCGCCTCCCCAAGTGTCGGCCGACGTGCTGCGCAAAATGAAGAAAACCGCCGAAGACTATCTGGGCGAAGAAGTCACCGAAGCCGTGATCACGGTGCCGGCATACTTCAACGACAGCCAGCGCCAGGCCACCAAAGACGCCGGCCGCATCGCCGGCCTGGAAGTCAAGCGCATCATCAACGAGCCCACCGCGGCCGCGTTGGCGTTCGGCCTGGACAAGTCCGAAAAGGGCGACCGCAAGATCGCCGTCTATGACCTGGGCGGCGGCACGTTCGACGTGTCCATCATTGAAATCGCCGATGTCGATGGCGAAAAGCAATTCGAAGTGCTGTCCACCAACGGCGATACGTTCCTGGGCGGCGAAGATTTCGACCAGCGCATCATCGACTACATCATCGGTGAATTCAAGAAAGAGCAGGGCGTCGACCTGTCCAAAGACGTGCTGGCCCTGCAGCGCCTGAAAGAAGCGGCTGAAAAGGCCAAGATCGAGCTGTCGTCCAGCCAGCAGACCGAAATCAACCTGCCGTACATCACGGCCGATGCTTCCGGTCCCAAGCACTTGAACCTGAAGATCACGCGCGCCAAGCTGGAAGCGCTGGTCGAGGAACTGATCGAGCGCACCATCGACCCCTGCCGCGTGGCCATCAAGGACGCCGGCGTGAAGGTTTCCGAAATCGACGACGTGATCCTGGTCGGCGGCATGACCCGCATGCCCAAGGTCCAGGAGAAGGTCAAGGAATTCTTCGGCAAAGATCCCCGCAAAGACGTCAACCCCGACGAAGCCGTGGCCGCGGGTGCCGCCATTCAGGGTTCGGTGCTGTCGGGCGATCGTAAAGACGTGCTGCTGCTGGACGTGACACCGTTGTCGCTGGGTATTGAAACCCTGGGCGGCGTCATGACCAAAATGATCCAGAAGAACACCACGATCCCGACGCGTTTCTCGCAAACGTTCTCTACCGCCGACGACAACCAACCGGCCGTGACGATCAAGGTGTTCCAGGGCGAGCGTGAAATCGCCGCGGGCAACAAGAGCCTGGGTGAGTTCAACCTGGAAGGCATTCCGCCCGCGCCTCGCGGCCTGCCGCAGATCGAAGTCACATTCGACATCGACGCCAACGGCATCCTGCACGTGTCGGCCAAGGACAAGGGCACGGGCAAGGAAAACAAGATCACCATCAAGGCCAACTCGGGCTTGTCGGAAGACGAGATCCAGCGCATGGTCAAGGATGCCGAGGCGAATGCCGAGGAAGATCACCGCGTTGCCGAACTGGCCCAGACCCGCAACCAGGCCGACGCGCTGGTGCATGCCACCCGCAAGTCGCTCACCGAATATGGCGAGAAGCTCGAGGCCGCTGAAAAAGAAGCCATCGAGAACGCCATCAAGGAACTGGAAGACGTGCTGAAGGACGGCGACAAGGCGGCCATCGACGCCAAGGTCGAAGCCCTGTCGACGGCTTCGCAGAAGCTGGGTGAAAAGATGTACGCCGATATGCAGGCTTCGCAGGCTGCTCAGCAGCAGGCCGCCGATTCGGCCAAGCCGGTGGACGAGAACGTCGTCGACGCCGACTTCAAGGAAGTCAAGCGCGATCAGTAATGGCCGTCCCTGACGCCTGAATGCGCCCGGTACCCGGATTTTCCGGTTACCGGGCGGATTCGTTCAGAAGCTACAAGTTTATGGCTCTACCCGAGCCCATCCATTATGGCAAAACGCGATTACTACGAAGTCCTCGGCGTGGCAAAGAACGCCACGGACGATGAACTGAAAAAGGCCTACCGCAAGCTGGCCATGAAGTACCATCCGGACCGCAATCCGGACAGCAAAGACGCTGAAGAAAAGTTCAAGGAAATCAAGGAAGCCTACGAAGTCCTGGGCGACGAGCAAAAGCGCGCCGCTTACGACCGCTATGGCCACGCGGGGGTAGACCCCAACGCGGCCGGCATGGGTGGCGCAGGCATGGGCGGCGGCTTCGCGGATGCCTTCGGCGATATTTTCGGCGAGATCTTCGGCGGCGCCGGCGGCCGGCGCGGCGGCGGCCCGCAGGTGTATCGCGGCGCCGACCTGAAGTACGCGCTGGAGATCACCCTGGAGCAGGCGGCCAATGGTTTCGACACCGAGATCCGCGTGCCCAGTTGGGAACACTGCGACACCTGCCATGGCAGCGGCGCCAAGGCCGGCACCACGCCCAAGACATGCCGCACCTGCGGCGGCTCGGGTGCGGTGCGCATGCAGCAGGGTTTTTTCAGCGTGCAGCAAACCTGCCCCACCTGCCATGGCAGCGGCAAGGAAATCACCGATCCGTGCCCGGCCTGCGACGGCGTTGGGCGCATTCGCCGCAACAAGACCCTGCAGGTCAAGATTCCCGCCGGCATCGATGACGGCATGCGCATCCGTTCCAGCGGCAATGGCGAACCGGGCATCAACGGCGGCCCTCCGGGCGACCTGTATGTCGAAATCCACATCAAGCAGCACAAGATTTTCCAGCGCGATGGCGAAGACTTGCACTGCGAGCTGACCATCCCGTTCACCACGGCGGCCCTGGGCGGCGAACTGCAGGTGCCCACGCTGGGCGGCAAGGCCGAGATCTCGATTCCGGAAGGCACGCAGTCCGGCAAGACCTTCCGCCTGCGCGGCAAGGGCATACGCGGCGTGCGCGCCAGCTACCCCGGCGACCTGTACTGCCATGTGGTGGTCGAGACGCCCGTGCGGCTCAGCGAGGAACAGAAAACCATTCTGCGCCAATTCGAGACGTCGCTGAACGACGGCGGCGACCGCCACTCGCCGCAAAGCAAGTCCTGGACGGATCGGGTGAAAGAGTTCTTCAGTTGAACTTGGGCAGACCAGGCTGGTGTCTGGCTCCGACGGTGCCAGACACCGTTGTGCGCCCCGGCTGTCTCGATAGAACGGTGTCAGGCACCCTGGCGGGAGCCTGACACCAGCAATGCAAAACCCCCTGCGGGATATCCCTGCAGGGGGTTTTTTTGCCTTGGGACGGCCCGCGCGGGCCGCACGGCTTTCCCTGTCAGTTGGCAACCGGGGGGTAGTCCAGTTCGCCGAAGGTGTATTGGCCGTTGGCCTTGGCCTGGGCCAGCTCGGCGCGGACCTGTTCGCGGGTCTTGCCGGGGCCGGCAAAGGTTTGCGCGGCGGGGTAGTCGGATTCACCGTAAGTGACCAGGCCGGCGGCCTTGGCTTGGGCCAGGTCGGCTTGCACTTGGGCGCGGGTGGGGGCGTTGGCGTCGGTCTGGCCGTACACACCCTGGAACGGAACGTTGTTCGGTTCGATATTGGGCGAAGCGGCATAGGCGCCGGCGCTCAGCAGGCCCAGGGACATCAGTACTGCGGTAGCTAGGGTTTTCATAAGACCTCCATTCGTCTGTTTGATCTGGGACTGAATCCGGCGGCCTTCCGTCGTGGTTCGTTTTGTTTCCCGATGACTGCATTCTGCGCGCATCAAGACCTGGGATAAACCCGTATTTATTGAAAATATTTTTCCATTATCGCAACTAATAAAATGGAAATTGATTTTTTGACCATTAATAATGGATTAATCGTTGCGATAGGCACCATCAATGGAAAAATAAAAAACGCCGGCGCAAGGCCGGCGTTTTGCTGGGGACGGGAACCGCGCTTTATTTGCCTGCTTTCTTGGCGGCGGAGAAATCGCCCGCGACGGCCGTGCTGAAGGCCGACGGTTGCAGGTATTTGCGCAGGGCGGCGTTAACCGTCTCGGGCGTCAGGGCGGTGATCTTGCGATCCATCTCGGCCGACCATTCGAACGTGCGGCCACGCTTCAGGTAGTCGACCCAGGTCGAGGCCAGCACGCTGTCCTGGGCGCGGGCCAGCTTGCGGTAGTTGAGCAGGGCGGCGATGCCGTCCTGGACTTCCTCGGCGGTGAAGCCGTCTTTCACGGCCCGCGCCAGTTCTTCGTTGATGGCTTTTTCCAGCCGTTCGCGGTTCTGCGGGGCGTAGATGGCGTATATGGTCCAGCTGGCCGTGGGCTCGAAGGACGATACCGACAGGTTGCTGCGCACGTTGTACGACAGGCCTTCGGTTTCGCGCACCCGGTGCCACAGGCGCGACGTTTCCGACGTGCCCAGCAGGAAGTTGGCCAGGTACAGAGCGGGGAAGTCTTCGTTGGAATCCTGCAGCTTGAGCGGCATGCGCGAAATGTAGAAGGCATTGGCCTTGTCGGGCGTTTCGATGTCGAAGCGCTGCGCCTTGATGTCGCGATACGGGTCGGACAACCGGGTATAGGCGGGCGCGCCCTGCCAGCCCTTCAGGCCGTCGGTCAGCGCCTGCTTCAGCGCGGCCTGGTCGAAATCGCCCACGGCCGACAGCTTGATGGCCCCCGCGCCGTAGAAGCGCTTGTGGAAGGTGGACAGGGCATCGCGGTCGAGTTTTTCCGCGTCGGCCAGGGCTTCTTCGAAGGTGGGCACGTAGCGCACGTCGTCGGCGGGCCAGGGGTTGTCCTGGCGGGCCAATGCGCGCGCGGCCAGCGCCGTGGGCTCGGTCATGGCACTGCGGATCGACGTGGCCGCCTGGCGCTGGTATTCCTGCACTTGTTCGGCCGGGAAGTTGGCGTTGCGCACCACGTCCAGCACCACCGACACCAGTTCGGGCAGATGTTCGCCCGCGGCCGACATGGCTACCGTGAGATTGGTGCCCGATCCGCTGAAGCTGACCTGGGCCTGCAGCGCGTCGAAGCGGTCCTGGATGTCCTGGCGCGACAGCTTATCGGTGCCGCGCTCGAGCAGGTCGGCCACGGCGGAAGCATTGACGCGCTGGCCGCGCAGGCTGTCGGCATCGCCGAACTGGATCAGCAATTCTGCCTGTACACGCCCGCCCCGCGTGGCCTTGGGCAGCAAGGCCAGTTGCACGGCGCCGTTGGGCAGGTCCAGGCTGCTGCGCTGGGTAAGTTTGTCGATGTTTTCGGGCGACGGGTCGAAGGCGTCGGCCTGCTTGAAATCCGGGTCGCCCTTGTAGTCTTTCAGGGCCGCGGCCAGGTCCGGGCGGGTGGCCAGGGGGGCGCGCTGCGGTTTTTCGGTGGGGATGTAGCGGCCTTCGGTGCGGTTGCTGGCCACCAGGTAGGCGTTGGCCACACGCTGTACATCGGCCAACTGGGCATCGCGCACGCGGTCGCGGTGCAGGAAGAACAGGCGCCAGTCGCCAGCGGCGATGGCCTCGGAAAGCGCCACCCCCACTTTTTCCGGATCGGCGTAGATCTGCTGCCAGGAAGTCAGCCACTTGCTGCGGGCGCGATCCAGTTCTTCCTGGGTAAAGGGCTTGCCGGCCAGCGATTCCAGCGTGGTTGTCAGCGTGTGCAGGGCTTTGTCCTGGTCCATGCCGGGCTGAAGCTGCGCGCCGAACATGGCCACGCCCGGGTGGTATTGGTCCATGGTGAAACCGAATACGTCGGCGGCCAGCTTGGTGGGCACCATGGCGTGGTACAGGCGGCCGGACGGGGTGTCGGCCAGGATGGTGGTGGCCAGGTCGAAGGGCGCGTAGTCGGGGCTGCCGGCGGCCGGGATGTGGTACATGGCCGCCACCAGCGGCGTGCCGCCGGCGCGGCGCAGGGTGACGGCGCGTTCGCCGTCCTGTACGGGCTCGACGGTGTATTCCGGCGGCAGTTTGCGTTGCGGCTTGGGCAGCTTGCCCAGCGTGTCGCGGATCACCTCCAGCGTGCTTTGGGGGTCGAATTTGCCGGCCACGATCAGTACGGCGTTGTCCGGCTGGTAATACTGGTGATAGAAGGCGCGCAGTTGCTCGATGTCAACGTTTTCTACATCGGAACGGGCGCCAATGGTGCTTTTGCCATAGTTGTGCCACTGGTAGGCGGTGGCCTGCATTTTCTGCATCAGCACGCGGAACGGGTTGTTCTCGCCGCTTTCCATTTCGTTGCGCACCACCGTCATCTCGGAATCGAGGTCTTCCCTGGCGATGAGCGAATTGACCATGGCGTCGGCCTGCCAGCCCAGGTACCACTTCAGGGTGTCGGGGTTGGCGGCGAAGCTGGCAAAGTAATTGGTGCGGTCGGACGAGGTAGAGCCGTTGGCCTGCAGGCCGCGCCGCGAGAATTCACCCAGCGCGTTGCGGGTGGTGGGCGTGCCCTTGAACAGCATGTGTTCCAACAGGTGTGCCATGCCGGTTTCGCCATAGTTTTCCTGGCGCGAGCCCACCAGATAGGTCATGTTGACCGTGGTGGTGGGCTTGGATGCGTCGGGCGCCAGCAGTACGCGCAGGCCGTTGGCCAGCCGGTACTCGGTAATGCCCTCGACCGATGCTTCCTGGGAAAGGCCGGCCGGCGCGGGCGCGGCGCCGGCCTGGAAGGCCAGGAATGACGTGATCAGCAGGGCGTTCAGGCGGGCCGCAAGCCCCGAAAACGAAAAACGCATGGCAGGGTTCCGTGTAACTGGCGAAAGTCGTTGGAGTGTATACCCCCGCAATGGTTCCGATTTGAAGTGGCTGCCGGGACAGGTGTAACCTGTTCAAAACAGAAGCTATTCCCTAGACGGGAGCGCGACAGCCGCAGCGGCTTCCCGTCTCGCGCCTGCCGGCCTGCGCGGCCGCGGGAGCGTCGTTCGCGCGTTCATCGCCGGCGCCGCGCCGGCCAACCCGACCGGAGGAACAGACATGCTGACAGATCTCGTCACACACGCCTTGTCCCAACTGATGGGAACGCCGCTGGACCAGGACCGCATCAAGGGCAGGTTTCGTTACGCGTATGCCAGCGACGACGGCCAGTTCGTCGCCATCCTGGGCCACGACCACACCACGTATGTGGTGGACGTGCCGGCCCGGCGCTATTGCGCCGAATGCGGCGGCCTGCCGCGCGGCTTTGCCGGCCATGTGCTGGAAATGGAAGGGCAGCCACCGGGCCTGTCGCGCCAGGCCGCGAACGAGGCGTTCGACCTGGACATGGACGCCGACGATATTCCCTGGCGCCGCTGCCCGGGGCCGCGGGCGCACTTCACGGTGCGCGGAGGGCGAGCACGGGCGGCGTAGGGCAGCGCCAACGAACGGTGCCAGGTTCGCCGCTAGCGCCTGGTACTGTTTTACTGTGCGGCAACCGGTTCCGCCCGCCGTCGCTACAATGCCGCATGGATTCCCCACCCCCCTCCGTGCCGCAGGGCGCCACCCTGGTCGAATGCACGCATGCGCGCCACGCCGATGCGATTCTGGCCATTTTCAACGACGCGATCCTCACGTCCACGGCCCTGTACGAATACCAGCCGCGCACTCCGGCCACGATGCAGGCCTGGTTCCAGGCCAAGCAGGCGGGCGGGTTTCCGGTCATGGGCCTCGAGGACGAGGGCGACACGTTGATGGGCTTTGCCAGCTATGGCGCCTTCCGCGCCTTTCCGGCCAACAAGTACACCGTCGAACATTCCGTCTACATCGATGCCCGCTTTCGCGGCCGGGGGCTGGGCATAGCCCTGATGCGCGTGCTGATCGAGCGCGCGCGGCAACGCCAGCTGCACGTGCTGGTGGGCGGCATCGATGCCGCCAACGCCGGCAGCATCCATCTGCACGAGAAACTGGGTTTCACGCATGCCGGCACCATCCGGCACGCGGGCTATAAGTTCGGGCGCTGGCTGGACCTGGCGTTCTACCAGCTGACGCTGGACACGCCGGCCCACCCCGTGGACGGCTGAGGCGGCCGCCGACTTACTTCGACAGCAGGCGCATGGCTTGTTCCAGGCCGGCCACGGTAACCGGATACATGCGTTCCTGCATGATGTCGCGCAGCAGCGCGATCGATTGGCGGTACTGCCAAGACGCGGTGGGTTCGGGGTTCAGCCACACCGCCTTGGGCCAGGCGTCCAGCAGGCGGCGCAGCCACACGGCCCCGGTTTCTTTGTTGTAGTGCTCGACCGACCCACCGGGCTGCAGGATTTCGTAGGGGCTCATGGTGGCATCGCCCACGATGATCAACCGCCAGTCCGGGTTGTATTTGCGCAGGATGTCCCAGGTGTCGAAGCGTTCGGTCTGGCGCCGGGTATTGCTTTGCCACAGGCTTTCGTACGGGCAGTTGTGGAAGTAGTAGACGTCCAGGTTGCGGAACTCGCTGCGCGCGGCCGAGAACAGTTCTTCGACCCGCGCGATGTGGTCGTCCATGCTGCCGCCCACGTCCAGCAGCATTAGCACCTTGACGGTGTTGTGGCGTTCGGGCACCAGCCGCAAGTCCAGGTGGCCGGCATTGCGCGCGGTGCTGGCAATGGTGTCGTCCAGGTCCAGTTCCAGGTCGGCGCCTTCGCGCGCGAAGCGCCGCAGGCGCCGCAGCGCCACCTTGAAATTGCGGATACCCAGTTCGAGCTGGTCGTCGTAGTCGCGGAACTGGCGCATGTCCCAGACCTTCACCGCGCTGCGGTTGCCGGCCGACGCGCCGCCCACGCGGATGCCCTCGGGGTGGTAGCCGCCGTTGCCGAAGGGCGAAGTGCCGCCCGTGCCTATCCATTTGCTGCCGCCGGCATGGCGTTCTTTCTGTTCTTCCAGGCGTTCCTTGAAAAGCTCCATCAGCTTGTCCCAGCCGTGCTTTTCGATGGCGGCTTTTTCTTCCGGGGTCAGGCTTTTCTCGAATTGCTTGATCAGCCAGTCGATGGGAATTTCCTTGCCGGCCGGCAAGGCCGCTTCGATGCCGCGGTAGTAGGCGCCGAAGGCCGCGTCGTAGCGGTCGTACAGGGATTCGTCCTTGACCAGGGCCGCGCGGGCCAGGTAGTAGAAACTGTCCAACGTGGGAGCCATGACGCCGTGGCGCATGGCATCCAGCAGGGTCAGGTATTCCTTTACCGAGACCGGCAGTTTGTGGGCGCGCAGGTGGTAGAAGAAGTCGGTCAGCATGTCGGCTTGGGCCGCGGGGCCGTTCAGCGCCGGAGGTTGCCGCGCGTCATGGCGGCCAGCCGTTCCAGCAGTTGCACGTCTTGCTCGTTCTTGAGCAGGGCACCCGCCATCATGGGTACCGACGCGGCTGCGTGGGCATCGATCTGGTCGGCCGTGGCGCCTTCGGCCAGCAGTAGCCGCAGCCAGTCCAGCAGTTCCGAGGTGGACGGTTTTTTCTTCAGGCCCGGCGCATCGCGCAGCGCAAAGAAGGTGTCCAGCGCCGCGCGCAGCACGTCCTGCTTCAGGTCGGGGAAGTGCACGCCCACGATGTCGCGCATGGTTTCGCGGTCGGGGAAGCGGATGTAGTGGAAGAAGCAGCGCCGCAAGAATGCGTCGGGCAGGTCTTTTTCGTTGTTCGAGGTAATGATCACCAGCGGGCGATGGAGCGCTGCGATGGTCTGGCGCGTTTCATATACATGGAATTCCATGCGGTCGAGTTCGCGCAGCAAGTCGTTGGGGAATTCGATGTCGGCCTTGTCGATCTCATCGATCAGCAGCACTACCGGCTCGGGGGCCTCGAATGCCTGCCACAGCGTGCCCTGCATGATGTAGTTGCGGATATCGCGAACCTTCTCGTCGCCCAGCTGCGAATCGCGCAGGCGGGACACCGCGTCGTATTCGTACAGGCCCTGGTGGGCCTTGGTGGTGGACTTGATGTGCCACTGCAGCAGCGGCCGGCCCAGCGCCTGTGCGACTTCTTCGGCCAGCATGGTTTTGCCGGTGCCCGGCTCGCCCTTGATGAGCAAGGGCCTTTGCAGGGTCAGCGCGGCATTGACGGCAAGTTTGAGGTCATCGGTGGCAACGTAGCGCTCCGTTCCTTCGAAGCGGGGGGCGGCGGAAGTCTGGGCAGCGGACATGGGCAATGGCGGCAGGTAAGGGCACGGGCGGGCCGCGCGGGTTGGTATGGCTTGCGAACAATTATCGTACAATCGCAGAGTTTTGCAGTTGGGCATAGACCCAGCGCTCATCCCGAGCATCGTTTTCAGCCTTACCAAGAGCCATTCCAATGAAGTTGAGAACATCTCTGTCCGTGCTGGTTACTTTGGCGTCCTGTCTGGTCGCTGGCCAGGCAGCCGCAGCCGATGCAGCGCCGGTCGGCAATGTCCAGAACGCCCGCGACAAGGTCTCCATGTGCATCGGCTGCCATGGCATTCCGGGCTATAAAGCCAGCTTTCCCGAGCTGTACCACGTTCCGATGATTGCCGGGCAAAATGCCAAGTACATCGAAGCGGCCCTCCACGAGTACAAGAAAGGCGCGCGCAGCCATCCCACCATGGATGCCATCGCGGGCAGCCTCAGCGACCAGGACATCGCCGACCTGGCCGCGTACTACTCTAATCTCAAGTGATGCGAGGGCCCATCATGAAACGCTATACGCTGACCCTCGCGGGTGTTGTGCTGGCGGTTGCCGGCGGTACCGCGCAGGCGCAAGACCTGGCCGCCGGCAAGGCGGTGTTCGACAAGTTCAACTGTGCGTCGTGCCACGGCGCCGATGCCAAGACCTCGGTGGATCCTTCCTACCCAGTGCTGGCCGGCCAGCACGCCGACTACCTGGTGCAGGCGCTGAAGGCCTACAAGCGCGGCGCGGCCGGCGCACCCGCCACGTCGAACGTGCGCAAGAATCCCATCATGGGCGCATTCGCCGCGCAACTGTCCGACCAGGATATCGAGCACGTGGCCGCCTGGCTGGCATCCCAGCCCAGCGACCTGGGCGTGCGCAAGTAGCGGGCCGCCGCGGCGCGCCGCCAGGAAAAAGCCGCCCCGCGCATGCAGGGCGGCTTTTTTTGTATAGCGATATTCCCGCGCTGGCGCGGCGGGTTCTAGCGCTCGGCGCGCTGGCGGATCAGTTCGATATAGGCGTCGCTGTCCAACGGGGTGCCCAGCCGCTGCGCTTCCCATACCACCTGGCCCAGGCACTCCATGATTTCATGGGCGGCCTGGTGGGCGTCGGTGCGGGACACCAGTTTCTGATAGGCGGCGCGGATGCCGCGCGGGTGATCGATGGACAGCTGTTCCGCGATGGCCAGGTGCATCGACAGGTGCAGAAAGGGGTTGGTGCGGCCTTTCTCGACCGGGTATTGGGCCGTCATGGCATCCGGATGTTCGAGATCGCCGTGGTATTCGGGATGCTCGATGATCCAGTCCAGGGCCATGGATTCGAGGGGAGTCAGGACTTCGGCGGCGCGGTGCTTGCGCCAGGTTTCGATGAAGAATTCGCGGACCTGGTCGCGGGAAGGGTTGAACATGGGCCTGCGGCTTGCGGATAGGTAAACCCCTATTTTAGACCCGCCGTGTTGCGCTGCCGGGCGCACGGGGCGCGGAATGCGAGATAGAATGGGTTACTTGTCCGCCATCCGGCCCGGTTGTCCAGCGGCTTGCCGCCAGCGTCCGCGCCCTGGCCAGGCGAGCGCGCATAATTATTCGGAGCAACTGGAGCATTCATGTCCTACCAACATATCAAGGTGCCCGCGGCGGGCCAGAAAATCACGGTCAATGCCGACTACTCGCTGAATGTGCCCGACCAGGCCGTCATTCCTTTCATCGAAGGCGATGGCACCGGCGCGGACATTACCCCGGTCATGATCAAGGTGGTGGATGCGGCCGTGCAGAAGGCTTACGGCGGCAAGCGCAAAATCCACTGGATGGAAGTCTATGCCGGCGAAAAGGCCACCAAGGTGTATGGTCCCGATGTCTGGCTGCCCGACGAAACCCTGGACGTCGTGAAAGACTACGTGGTGTCCATCAAGGGCCCCCTGACCACGCCGGTGGGCGGCGGCATCCGTTCTCTGAACGTGGCGCTGCGCCAGCAACTCGACCTGTATGTCTGCCTGCGGCCGGTGCGCTACTTCAAGGGCGTGCCTTCGCCGGTGCGCGAACCCGAAAAAACCGACATGGTCATCTTCCGCGAGAATTCGGAAGACATCTACGCCGGCATTGAATACCAGGCGGAAACCGAGCAGGCCAAGGAACTGATCCAGTTCCTCCAGACCAAGCTGGGCGTGAAGAAAATCCGTTTCCCCAATACCTCGTCCATCGGCATCAAGCCGGTGTCGCGCGAAGGCACCGAACGCCTGGTGCGCAAGGCCATCCAGTATGCCATCGACAACGACCGTGCTTCGGTCACGCTGGTGCACAAGGGCAACATCATGAAGTTCACCGAAGGTGGCTTCCGCGACTGGGGCTATGAACTGGCCCAGAAAGAATTCGGCGCCCAGTTGATCGACGGCGGCCCGTGGTGCAAATTCAAGAATCCCAAGACGGGCCGCGAGATCATCGTCAAAGACTCCATCGCCGACGCGTTCCTGCAGCAGATTCTGCTGCGCCCGGCCGAATACGATGTGATCGCCACGCTCAACCTCAACGGCGACTACATCTCCGATGCGCTGGCCGCGCAGGTGGGCGGCATCGGCATTGCCCCGGGCGCCAATATGTCCGACTCGGTGGCCATGTTCGAAGCCACGCATGGCACGGCGCCCAAGTATGCGGGCAAAGACTACGTCAATCCGGGCTCGGAAATCCTGTCGGCCGAAATGATGTTGCGCCATATGGGCTGGACGGAAGCGGCCGATCTCATCATCGCCAGCATGGAAAAATCCATCCTGTCCAAGCAGGTCACCTACGACTTCGCCCGCCTGCTGGAAGGTGCCTCGCAGGTATCGTGCTCGGGCTTCGGCCAGGTCATGATCGACAATATGTGATGTGCCGCAGGGGCGGCACCGCCGCTTGCCCAAAGCCGCCCCCCGGGGCGGCTTTTTTCATGCCCGCAGGACGTCGCCGCTGTAAAGAATGGACAGACGATGTCCCTCTGTATTAAAACAAGTACCAATATTTGCAGGTTCCATCGACCTTACTAATAAGTACACACAAAAAATCAGCTTGCCCCGCCAAGGAACTCTGGACACACGTAGGTTGAAGGTGTTGCTTGCGCGCCATAAAAGCGGCGTTATAAGAAGTGTATTAAGTAACTAAATATTCGCGCCTTTCCCGCGTTCTAGAGGGAAACCCTGATTATTCCGGGGGCGCAAAACAATTTTTGATACCTTGTGTAGTTCCTCGTTTTGGGCCGTTTTGCGGCATTCCCTAACGTATGGGTTCGAACTGTCTCCGCGGGTGGAGACAGAAGAGCTTTTCACTCTTGATCGGGATGAGGAAATGAAACTAACAAAAACCTTGCTCGCCGGCGCAATCCTTGCCGGCATCGGCGGCACCGCGTACGCTGAAACGTCGGTGACCTTGTACGGCTTGATTGACGTCGGGATCACCTACCAGCGCGGCAAAGTCGGTACCGAAGATGCGAACCGCGGCCAGTATGGTGGAGACTACCAATCCCGTATCGGTATGACTGACGGCATCCAGAGCGGTTCGCGCTGGGGCCTGCGCGGCACCGAAGACCTGGGCGATGGCCTGTCGGCGGTGTTCGTGCTGGAAAGCGGTTTCGGCGCCAGCAATGGCAACAGCAAGCAGGGCGATCGCCTGTTCGGCCGCCAAGCCACCATCGGCCTGATGTCCGACAGCATGGGCCGCCTGGATCTGGGCCGCCAAACCAACATCGCGTCGAAGTACTTCTCCGACATCGACCCGTTCTCGCTCAGCTACCTGAACTCGTCCATGGGTTCGGCGTTCAGCGCGGCCGACACGGTTCGCTATGACAACATGGTGATGTACCAGACCCCCAGCTGGAGCGGCTTCCAGGCGGGCGTGGGCTACTCGTTCTCGACCGACGACGTCGAAGGCCCCACCGGCTTTGAAGAAGACGACAACAACCGTGCCGTGACCGCCGGTCTGCGCTACGTGGGCGGCCCGCTGCAAGTGGCCTTCACGTATGACCAGCAGTTCCGCGCTCCCAGCCAGCCGCAACCCCAGCAGTTCATCCTGGGCGCCGCGTACGACTTCGAAGTCATGAAGCTGTCGCTGGCCTACGGCCGCACCAAGGATGGCGTGTTCCTCGGCCAGGACTTCGACCTGGGCGGTGGCGCCGTCAACCCCAACACCCCCGCCAAGGGCCTGGGCAATACCAACGACCGCTTCACCTGGGACGGCCTGAAGATCAATTCGTACCTGGTTGGCCTGAGCGCTCCGATTGGCGGCGCCAGCAACGTGTTCGGTTCGTGGCAGCGCGCCGACCCGAACAAGGGTCTGGAAAACATGGACATCTACAGCGTGGGCTACACCTACGACCTGTCCAAGCGTACCAACCTGTACACGGTGGCTTCCTACGCCGACGGCTACGCCTTCGTCGAAGGCAACAAGATGCTGACGGTCGGCGTCGGCCTGCGTCACCGCTTCTGATCAGGGTACGGGTTGCCCTTTTCCGAGCGGAGTCGGGGCACCTTGTTCTTGGCCATCCACACTGTGGGTGGCCTTTTTTATGTGCCGCCGGCATGAAATGCACCAATATGGTGCATTCAACCAAATGTTTCTGCGCTGTCTTAGGGCATTCCCCTAGTGTGACAATCCCATTCCTGGTGCAGAATCTTGTTCCATGCAGGTGAGGAGACAAACAGCCCTTAAAGGGCGACCGGCGGCACCGGTATAACAAACTGGCAGTACCTTAATAAAAGCAAAACGCACAACGGCTGGCACCATTCGTGCCAGCCGTTGTCGCTTGTAAGGCTCGCTTTCGTGCACAAAGGCTTTCCAAGCGGCGCCTGACCGGCTATTAATCACCCATGCCGGACACCCGCACCCCTTCAAATCCCGCCGCCCGGCGCTACTGGCGGCGCAACCTTGTCCTGATCGGCATCCTGCTGGGCTGCTGGGCCGGCCTGACCTTCCTGCCCGCCTTCTTTGCCCGCGACCTGTTGTTCACCTTCATAGGCTGGCCGTTTTCGTTCTGGATGGCCGCCTATGGCGCGCCCTTGCTGTACCTGGTACTGGTGGGCGTCTATGCCTTCATCATGAACCGCGCCGACTCGCGCGCCCGCCCTGACGACGAGCGGGGCGATTGATGCCGTTTACTGGCGACAACCCGCGCGAATTCGATATCCGGCTGCGCCGCATTTATGTGCTGTATACGGCCGGCTTCGCGCTGCTGATCGTGCTGCTGGCCCTGGCCGAGGTGGCGGGCATGCCGCGCAACTGGATCGGCTATGCGTTCCTGCTGGTGACGGTCAGCCTGTACGCTGGCATAGGCATTGTGTGCCGCACGTCCGACCAGGTTGAGTATTATGTGGCGGGGCGGCGCGTACCGGCCTTTTACAACGGCATGGCCACCGCGGCCGACTGGATGTCGGTGGCCTCGTTCATCGGCGTGGCCGGCACGCTGTACCTGACGGGGTATGGCGGGCTGGCCTACATCATGGGCTGGACGGGCGGGTACGTGCTGGTGGCGCTGCTGCTGGCCCCGTACCTGCGCAAGTTCGGCCAGTACACCATTCCCGATTTCATGGGCGCGCGCTATGGCGGCAACCTGGCGCGCCTGGCGGGCGTGGCCTGCGCGGTGTTGTGTTCCTTCACCTATCTGGTGGCGCAGATCTACGGCGTGGGCATCATTACTACGCGCATGACCGGCATTTCGTTCGAGCTGGGCATTTTCGTAGCCCTGGGCGGCATGCTGGTGTGCTCGTTCCTGGGCGGCATGCGTGCTGTCACATGGACGCAGGTGGGCCAGTACATCATCCTGGTGGTGGCTTACCTGGTGCCCGTGGTGTGGCTGTCGGTCAAGCACACGGGCATGCCTTTGCCGCAGTTGTCGGCAGGCACGGTGATGCAGCAGGTGACCGAGCGCGAGGCGCAACTGGGCAAAGACGTGGCCGAACTGCAGGTGCGGCAGTTGTGGCAGGCGCGCGCCGACCAGATGACCCAGCGCCTGCAGGCCCTGCCCGAGTCGTGGCAGCAGGAAAAAGACCAATTGCGCAGCCGCCTGGCGCAACTGACCGAAGCCAACGCGCCCATGGTGGAAATACGCTCGCTGGAGCGCGAGCTGGAAACCTATCCCGCCAGTGTCGAAGAGGCCCGCGTGGCGTGGTCGCAGGCGCGGGCCACTTACGAGGCGCGCGGTTCGCCGCCGGTGCCCCACGCCGAGCCCTTTCCCGCCAAAGACCCGCAGGAACGCCAGCACATGCGCATCAACTTCCTGGCGCTGGTACTGTGCCTGATGCTGGGTACCGCGGGCATGCCGCACATTCTGATGCGGTCATACACCACGCCGTCCATGGTCGAGGCGCGCCGCTCGGTGTGCTGGTCGCTGCTGTTCATCCTGCTGCTGTATTTCATGGCACCCGCCCTGGCATTGCTGGTGAAGTACGAGGTGTACACGCAAGTGGTGGGCACCGAGTTCGCCGCGCTGCCCAGCTGGGTGCATGCCTGGAGCGCCGTGGACATCAACCTGCTGAACCTGCTGGACGTGAACCGTGACGGTACGGTGCAATTGGGCGAAATCAGCATGGGGGCGGACGTGGTGGTGCTGGCCATGCCGGAGATAGGCGGGCTGCCCTACGTGATTTCCGGGCTGGTGGCCGCCGGCGGGCTGGCCGCGGCCCTGTCCACGGCCGACGGGCTGTTGCTGACCTTGTCGAACTCCTTGTCGCACGACATGTGGTACCGGCTGGTGTCGCCCCGCATGTCGGCCGCGCGCCGCGTGATGGTGTCCAAGATCCTGCTGCTGGTGGTGGCGTTCGGCGCCGCCTGGGTGGCGGCCCGCAAGCCGGCCGACATTCTGTTCATGGTGTCGGCGGCGTTCTCGTTCGCGGCCTCGTCGTTCTTCCCGGCATTGGTCATGGGCATATTCTGGCGGCGCGCCAACAAGTGGGGCGCCACCCTGGGCATGGTGGCCGGCCTGGCCACCACCTTCGCCTACATGGCGCATACGCATCCGTGGCTGCGTGAATGGGTCTTCGGCGTGGAACGCAGCCTGCCGGTGGATACCTGGTGGGGCATCCAGCCCATCGCGGCGGGCGTGTTCGGGGCGCCCGTGGCTTTCCTGACGATTATCGTGGTGTCGCTGCTGACGCCGCGGCCCGACCGCGCCACCGACATGCTGGTGCATTATCTGCGCGAACCGGACGGCAAGCCGCCGGCGCTGCCGTGATCAGTGCCCGACGGACTTAGAGAATACGTTCATGACCACCACGCCGGCGATGATCAGCGCAATGCCCGCGATGGCGGGGCCGTCCAGGTGCTGCTTGAAGAACACCGCGCCCACCACGGATATCAGCACGATGCCCACGCCCGACCAGATGGCGTAGGCGATGCCAACCGGGATTTCGCGCAGCGTCAGCGCCAGGAAGTAGAACGCCACCGCATAGCCCACCACGGTGACCACCGACGGCAGCAGCCGCGTGAAGCCTTCCGCGCTTTTCAGGGCGCTGGTGGCCAGGATCTCGGCCGCGATGGCGATGCCCAGGTATACCCACTTCATGGCCGGCGCGCACCAGCTTGGCGCAACAGTACCAGCAGGGCGCCGGCCCCGCCTTCGCGGTCGGGGGCTTGTGAAAACGCCATGACGTCGGCTTTTTGCACCAACCAGGTGCGCACCTTGTCTTTCAGCACGGGTTCCAGGCCCTGCGAGCCATAACCCTTGCCATGCACGATGCGCACGCTGCGGATGCCGTGTTCCAGGCATTCGTCCAGGAACGACCATACCGCGTGGCGGGCCTGTTCGACCCGCAGGCCGTGCAGGTCGAGCTCGGCGCCGGCCGGCCACTGGCCGCGGCGCAGGTAGCGGGCGGTATCGGGGGCGGCAACGGCGCGCACGAAGGCGGTGCCGCCTGCCGACAGCAGGTGGGCCACGTCGTTGGCGGAACTGTCGCAAGTCATGC
>NZ_JAJMLX010000360.1 GCF_020991325.1 Bordetella petrii
GTCCCAGCTCACCCGGGTGGCCGCCGCCCTCCAGAAGCAGGCCATCCGGGACTTCGCGCCGCTGTGGCAGATCCCGGCGTCCGTCGACGCCTTCGACAGCCTGCACGACGTGCCGGTCGGCTACTGGCCGATGATCGTCCGCGACGACATCGGCGAACCCGGCGCGGCCGGTGTCCACATGGACAAGAACGGCCAGCCCTTCTCCCTGATCCAGTACAGCGACAGCTGGTCGCTGACCGCCAGCCACGAGATGCTGGAGATGCTCGGCGACCCCTGGGGCAACCGCCTGGTGGCGGGGCTGGCGCGCGGCGTGCTGGTGGTCGAGGCCGCACGCCAGAGCGGTTCGCTGATCACGGCGCGGCTGGCCGGCGAAAGCGGGCGCGAAGTCTTCGCCATTCCGGGTTCCATCCATTCGCCGTTGTCGCGCGGCTGCCATGCGCTGATCCGGCAAGGCGCCAAGCTGGTGGAAACCGCCAAAGACATTACCGACGAACTGGGCGGCGGCGGGCCCGCGGAACGCGTCACCGCCCAGGTTGCTGCCGCACCCGCGCAACCAGACACCCCGCTGCTGCGCGCCCTGGGCCACGATCCGCTGCACCTGGATGCCCTGCAGGCGCGCACCGGCCTGGATATTTCCGCGCTGACCACGCAGTTGCTGGAACTGGAACTGGCCGGCCGCGTGGCGCGGCTGGACGGCGGACGGTTCCAGCGGCTGGACTAAAGGCCGCCGGGTATCCGGCGCCGAACTGCGGCACGCATCGCGGGCGGGGCTACTATTATGATTATTCCCTGCCGCGCGCCCGCCGCGGGCGCGCCATCCACAACTACAGGAAGAGACATGGCACTGCCTTCCCGCGTCAAGATCGTCGAAGTATCTCCCCGCGACGGTCTGCAGAATGAAAAAGAACTGATCTCCACCGACATCAAGGTGGAACTGGTCGACCGCCTTACCGCCGCCGGCTTTCCGAACGTCGAAGCCACCTCGTTCGTGTCGCCCAAATGGGTGCCGCAAATGGCCGACGCCGCCGATGTGATGGCGCGCATCCAGCGCAAGCCCGGCGTCATTTATTCGGTGCTGACGCCCAACATGAAAGGGCTGGAAGGCGCGCTGGCCGCCAAGGCCGACGAAGTCGTGATCTTCGGCGCGGCCAGCGAGGCGTTTGCCCAGAAGAACATCAATTGCTCGATTGCGGAATCCATTGCCCGCTTCGAACCCGTGGCCGAAGCCGCGCGCGCGGCGGGCGTGCGGGTGCGCGGCGCCATCAGCTGCGCGCTGGGCTGTCCCTACCAGGGCGAAGTGCCCATCGAGTCCGTGGTGGACGTGGCGCGGCGCTTCATGGCGCTGGGCTGCGACGAAATCGACGTGGCTGACACCATCGGCGTGGGCACACCCCAGCGGGTGCGCGACGTGATGGCCGCCGTCACGCGGGACGTGGACCCGGCCCGGGTGTCGGGGCATTTCCACGACACCTACGGCCAGGCCCTGGCCAATATCCTGGCGGCGCTTGAAACCGGCATTACCATTTTCCATACTTCGGTGGCCGGCCTGGGCGGCTGCCCCTACGCCAAGGGCGCCACCGGCAACGTGGCCACCGAAGACGTGCTGTACATGCTGCGCGGCCTGGACATCGATACCGGCGTGGACTTCGACGCGGTGGTCGACATCGGCCAGTGGATGTCGGCCAATCTGAACCGCAAGGGCGGCAGCCGGGCCGGCAATGCCGTGGCCGCCAAGCGGGCCGCGTAACCAAAACCCACGTAGAATGCGCGCCAGGCGAGGCGATTCGGCCCTCGCCCCGCCGCACTACCGGGAACCACCCGCATGAACCCTCTTTTTGCCGCCCCCACCACGGAAGAACGCGATGCGCTGCTGCGCGAGATCGGGCCGTTGCCGCTGGCGGGCCAGGCCTGGCCCGACTGGGTGCGCATCCTGGCCTGGATCATCCTGGCGGTGATCGGCGTGCAGATCGTGTCGTCGGCCATCCGCCTGCCGCCCGGGCAGGTCAGCACCATGCTGGGCGTGATCGTGGTGCTGTGCTTCCTGGGGCTGGCGCTGGTGTCGTGGCATATGCAGAAGTCTGTCACCACCATCGACGAAGCCGGCCTGCGGCAAACCTGGATCACCCGGCGCGAAGTGGCCTGGCAGGATATCCAGTTTGCCAAGTTCGTGCCGCTGCTGTTCTCGAAGCGGCTGGTGGTGTTCACGCAGCGCGGCCGCCCCGTGGTGTTCCAGGGCGGCACGCGTGAACTGCAGATTGCTTTCGCAAAAATTTCGCTGCTGTACCGCCGCAAGCGCTAGGGCCCGCTGGCATCCGGGCGGGCCGGGCGCGGTGTCATGCCGCCAGCGACACCGACACGGGCGCATTGGCCTGGCAGGCGTCCAGCGCCTGGCCCAGGCGTTCGATGCCCTGGGCGATCTGGCCTTCATTCATGGTGGCGAACGACATGCGCATGGCGTTAAGGTCGGCCTGGTCCGCGTTGGCATAGAACGCCTTGCCCGGCACATACACCACGCCCTGTTCGATGGCATAAGGCAGCAGCCGCGTGGCATCGATATCGCCGTCCAGGCGCGCCCAGAAGAACATGCCGCCCTCGGGCTTGCGGAACGTGACACGGCCGGCCAGGGATTGCTGCAGTGCCTGCGCCAGCGCATCGCAACGGGCCCCATAGGCGGCGCGGATGCGCGGCACGTGCTGCTGGTAGCGGCCATCGGCCAGGTACTGCGCCACCACTTCCTGGATCCAGGCCGACGAGGCCATGTCGTCGGCCGCCTTGGCGCCCACGCAGCGGCGGCGCACTTCGGCCGGCGCCACCAGCCAGCCAATGCGCAAGGCCGGCGCCATGGTCTTGGACATGGTCGAGATGTACACCGCCCAGTGGCGCGCCTCGCCTTCGGCCAGCGCGGCGATGGGCGGCACGGGCTCGCCGGCGAAGCGCAGTTCACCGTACGGGTCGTCTTCGACGATGAGGAACTGGTGCTTGACGGCCAGTTCCAGCAGGCGCAGGCGGCGCTGCCGGCTGATGGTGGCGCCGCACGGATTCGAGAACGAAGCCACCACGCAGACGATCTTGGGCTTGATGCGGGCGGCCATGTCGTCCAGCGCGTCGACGTCCACGCCCTCGGGGCCGGACGGCACCGTATGCACCGTGGCGCCGGTGTAGCGCAACGCCTGCACCGAATTGGGAAACGCCGGGCTTTCGATGAAAGCGTGGTCGCCCGGCTGCAGCATGACCCGGCTGACCAGGGCCAGCGCCTGCTGCGAGCCGCCGGTGACTGCCAGTTCGGTATCAGGGTCGCAGACCAGGCCGCGCTCGGACGTAAGGCGCGCCAGTTCGTGGCGCAGGCTGGCCTGGCCATCGATATTGGAATACTGCAGGCAGGCGCCCAGGTGCGCCAGCACCTGATTGGACGCGGCGGTCAGGCCGTCGATATCGAACAGTTCCTGCGCCGGATAGCCGCCGGCCAGCGAAATGCTGCCCGGGCGCATGGCATACGACATGAGCGAACGGATGGGCGAGGCGGCGGGGGTTTGGAATGGCGTGGCGAAAGCGTAACTGGGCGCTGCGGAAGACATGATGGAAGGCGGCCGGGAAAGAAGATGGCATCGGGCGGCAGGGGCCGCGAGACGGCTTAAAACCTTGAAACATAAACAAATGCCAGACGATTCTATGCCTGGCCCCGGGGGCGGTCAACGCGCCGGCGGCCGGCGTGCGCCACCGGGCGCCGGCGCAGCGTTTATCATGGACGT
>NZ_JAJMLX010000361.1 GCF_020991325.1 Bordetella petrii
GCTGGCCATGGCGGGCGGCGCCGCGGCGGCGCAGGCCGCCGGCGCTGTCAAAGTGGAAAACGCGCTGGCCCAGTGCGTGGCCGTGCAGCCCGGCATGCGCACGGTAACCGATGGGCAACTGCTGCTGCAGGCCGACCTGGAGGTCAAGCAATCCATCGGGCGCTGCGGCTGCAAATCGGCCATTGCCACCTATACCTCGCGGGTCGAGCTCGAGGGACAGCATCGCAGTTTCCTGCAAAGCGGTTCCATCGCCATCAAGCAATCCGGTTCGCGCACCCTGACGCTGGCCAGCGACGATCAACTGGTGGGCGACCGCACGGTGGTGCTGTCGCTGGGCTGCGCGGCTCCCGATTGATTCCCTATTCCTGAAGCTGAGTACAACAACTATATGTCCGACATCGGCCGCATCGACCTCTTCGGCAAACTCGATCCCCTGCTGTACCAGGCGCTGGAAGGCGCCACGTCGTTCTGCAAGCTGCGGGGCAATCCTTATGTGGAACTGGTGCACTGGATCCACCAGATTGTGCACATGCAGGACAGCGACTTGCATCACATCGCGCACCGCTTCGATGTGGACATGGGCGAACTGCAAGTCGACCTGACCCGCGCGCTGGACCAGTTGCCGCGCGGCGCGGGTTCGGTGTCCGATCTTTCCGAGCATATCGACCACGCGGTCGAGCGTGCCTGGGTGCTGGGTTCGCTGCGCTTCGGCGCCGGGCGCATCCGCGGCGGGCACTTGGTGGCGGGGCTGGTCAAGACATATGCGTTGCGCAATGTGCTGCTGGGCATGTCGGGACAATTCGCGCGCATCGTGCCCGACGTGCTGCTGGAGCAACTGGACGACATTGTGCAGGGCTCGCCCGAAGCGGCCACCGCCCAGGTCCTGCAGGACGGCGGCGGCCCGGCGGGCTCGGCCGAGGGCGGGGCGGCGCTGGCGAAGTACGCGGTGGACATGACGGCTCGCGCGCGCAACGGCGAAATCGATCCGGTGTCCGGGCGCGACGAGGAAATCCGCCAGATCGTCGACATCTTGATGCGGCGGCGCCAGAACAACCCCTTACTGGCCGGCGAGGCCGGGGTGGGCAAGACCGCGGTGGTGGAAGGCCTGGCCTTGCGCCTGGCCAGCGGCGACGTGCCGCCGCCCCTGCGCGACGTGTCGCTGTATCTGCTGGATATCGGCCTGCTGCAGGCCGGGGCCGGCGTGAAAGGCGAATTCGAGCAGCGCCTGCGCGGCGTCATCGACGAAGTGCAGGCCAGCCCCAGCCCCATCGTGCTGTTCATCGACGAGATCCACACCCTGGTGGGGGCGGGCGGCGCGGCCGGCACCGGCGACGCGGCCAACCTGCTCAAGCCCGCGCTGGCCCGCGGGCAGTTGCGCACCATCGGCGCCACCACCTGGTCCGAATACAAGAAGTACATCGAGAAAGACCCCGCGCTGACGCGGCGTTTCCAGGTGGTGCAGATCCACGAGCCCGCCGAGCCTCGCGCCCTGGGCATGCTGCGTGGCCTGGCGGCCACCCTGGAAGCACATCACCGGGTACTGCTGCTGGACGAGGCCATCGCGGCGGCGGTGTCGTTGTCGCATCGCTATATTCCCGCCCGCCAGCTGCCCGACAAGGCCGTGGCGCTGCTGGATACGGCCTGCGCCCGGGTGGCGGTCAGCCAGCACGCGGTGCCGGCGGCGCTGGAAGATGCGCGGCGGCGCATCGAGGCCCTGGAAATCGAGCAGCGCATTGCCGAACGCGAGGCCCGGCTGGGCGCCGGCGACAGCGAACGCGTGGCGCAAGTGGCCGGCGACCTGGCCCAGGCCCGCGCGCAGGAAACCGAACTGGCCGAGCGCTGGGAATCGGAGCGCGCGCTGGCGCAGCGGGTGTTTGAATTGCGGCAGGCCCTGGACGCGGACCTGTCCGAACAAGATGCCGAGGCCGGGCAGGCCGCCGACGCTGCCGCGCAGGATCCCGACAAGCTGCGCGCCGAGCTGGCGCAGGCGCAGCAGGAACTGGCCCAGCGCCAGGGCGAGTCGGCGCTGATCTACCCGGCAGTGGACGCGGCGGCCGTGGCGTCGGTCGTGGCCGACTGGACGGGCATCCCCGTGGGCCGCATGGTGCGCGACGAGGCGCAGTCGGTGCTGCGCCTGGCCGATACGCTGGAGCAGCGCGTGATCGGGCAGCGCCATGGCCTGGAAGCCATTGCGCGCCGCATCCAGACTTCGCGGGCGCGGCTGACGGATCCGAACAAGCCGGTGGGGGTGTTCCTGTTATGCGGGCCCAGCGGGGTGGGCAAGACCGAAACGGCGCTGGCCCTGGCCGAAGCCTTGTACGGCGGCGAGCAGAACCTTATCTCGATCAATATGAGCGAGTTCCAGGAATCGCACACCGTGTCCACCCTGAAGGGGGCGCCGCCCGGGTATGTGGGCTATGGCGAAGGCGGCGTGCTGACCGAAGCCGTGCGGCGCCGGCCCTACAGCGTGGTGCTGCTGGACGAGGTGGAGAAGGCCCACGCCGACGTGCACGAGATTTTCTTCCAGGTGTTCGACAAGGGCTGGATGGAAGACGGCGAGGGCCGCTATATCGACTTCCGCAACACCATCATCATCCTGACTTCCAACGTGGGCACGGACCTGATCGCCACCTTGTGCCGCGACCCCGACCTGATGCCCGACGCGGACGGCCTGGCGGCGGCGCTGCGCGAACCGTTGCTCAAGACGTTCCCGGCGGCGCTGCTGGGACGCCTGGTGGCCGTGCCTTACATGCCGCTGTCGGACGACATGCTGGCGCGCATCGTGAACCTGCAGTTCGACCGCGTGCGCCAGCGCCTGCTGGACAACCATGGCATTGCGTTCACAGTAAGCCCCGAAGCGACGGCATTGGTGGTGGCCCGCTGCACCGAGGTAGAGTCGGGCGGGCGCATGGTGGATGCCATTCTGACCAACACGGTGCTGCCGCAGATCAGCCGCGAACTGCTGACCGCGTCGATGGACGGGCGCACCGTGCAAGCGGTGACGCTGGAAGCCGCCGAGGGCGACTTCCAGTACCGGTACGAATAGGAAGGGCCGCCCCCTTACTTGCGGGGCGGTTTGTCCGGGCCTTTGCCGGAGGAATCCTGGGACTGGACGCGCGCGGGGCGCAGGTGGCTGCCGTATTCGCGCAGGTGGTCGCGGGCGGCGTGCGCGCCATCATCGCGCTCACGCGGGTTCAAGGTATCGGTGACCGGGTCTGAACGATGAGGAGCCAGGGGGTCATGCGCGGGCAGTGTCGAGGGAGTCTGGTCGGAGAACACGCTGCGCGTGTCGTCGTCGTCGGGGCTGCCGAGCAGATCCAGCGGGTCGCGCGCCGGGCCGCGCACATTGGCATCGCCGCGCGGCAACTGGCGCAGCGGGTCTTCCGGATTGCGCGTCTGGGCGGATTCCATGTCGAAGGGGTGGGCCGAAACGTCCGGCACGCTGCCCACGGGCAGGGTGCCTGGCCCGAACAGGTCGCTGAAGACATCCGCCGGGTCGGATGGCGGGGCTTGCGGCTCGGCGGCCAGCGGCGGATCCAGGTCGTCGAAAGCGCTGCCCGCCTGCGTAGCGGGCATGGGCGCGTCCACGGGACGCGGCGCGTCGCGGGGCTCGGGTTCGAACGGATGGAATGCATCGGCCGAGGGCGGAACGGTGTCCGCGGGGGGCGCGGCGCGTTCGGCCTCGATCGGGGCTTCGGGAATATCGGGCACGGGCGCGGCGGCCGGCAGCGCCTCG
>NZ_JAJMLX010000362.1 GCF_020991325.1 Bordetella petrii
GGCGCGGCGGCCGACGCGCCGCCCATCTATGCGCCCGCGGTGCAATCGGCCCTGGACGGCCTGCTGGCGGGCACGGTGCTGACGCGGCCCGAGAAAACCTATTCGGCGCCGCTGGCGGCGCGCCAGTTCACCAAGGAAACCGAGCTGATCGACGGCCAGCCCGTGCGCGATTTTCCCCGCCTGCGCAGCGGCGGCGCGCACCTCAGCCATCCTGAAAGCCAGCGCATCGGCGACATCGCCAAGCGGCTGGGTTATGGCCTGGCTGGCGGCGCCATCGCCGCGCTGCTGGGGGCAGCCCTGCTGGGCGTCGCGCTGGCGCGCGGGCGCGGCGGCTGGAAGCAGGGCCTGTGCGATATGGTTCGCGCCCGCACCGAAGTACCCTGGCGCGCCATGTGGATCACGTATGCGCTGATGTGCCTGGCGGTGGGGGCGGTGGCCGGGCTGGCCACGGGTTACCACGTATTCGGCACCGACCGCACCGGCAACGACGTGCTGTGGCAGGTGCTGAAAAGCATACGCACCGCCCTGGTCATTGGCAGCCTGACCACCCTGGCCATGCTGCCGCCCGCCATCGGTTTCGGCATTGCCGCTGGCTATTTCAAAGGCAAGGTCGATGATGCCATCCAGTACCTGTACACCACCTTGACGTCGATTCCGGGCGTGCTGCTGGTGGCGGCCTGCGCGCTGATGATGCAGGTGTACATCGATACCCATCCCGACCTGTTCGACACCTCGGCGGCCCGCGCCGACCTGCGCCTGTTCCTGCTGTGCATGATCCTGGGGCTGACGGGATGGTCGGGCCTGTGCCGCCTGCTGCGCGCCGAATCGCTCAAGCTGCGCGAACTGGAATACGTGCAGGCGGCGCGCGCCTTCGGCGTGTCGCACTGGCGCATCATGCGGCGCCACCTGCTGCCCAACGTGATGCATATCGTGCTGATCACCGCCGTGCTGGAATTCTCGGGCCTGGTGCTGTACGAGGCGGTGCTGTCGTACCTGGGCATAGGCGTGGATCCCAGCATGAACTCATTCGGTTCCATGATCGACAGCGCGCGCACCGAGATGTCGCGCGACCCGATGGTGTGGTGGAACCTGCTGACCGCTTTCACGTTCATGCTGGCCCTGGTGCTGTCGGCCAACCTGTTCGCCGACGCGGTACGTGAAGCCTTCGACCCGCGGGCGCGGCGCTACCGGCCCGGCCGGCCGGCCGAAGGCGTGGCCCCCGCCACCGCCGACACCGGAGCATCGCGATGAACCGCGCCCAACCGTTGCTGGCCGTAGATGGCCTGGACGTGGCCATCGCCGGCGAAACCGGCATGACCCACGCGGTAAAGCGCCTGCAACTGGCGATAGCGCGCAACGAGACTTTCGCGCTGGTTGGCGAATCGGGATGCGGCAAGAGCATGACGGCGCTGGCGCTGCTGCGCCTGCTGCCCGACGCGGGCCGCATCGTGGGCGGACAGGTGGCGCTGGACGGCCAGGACTTGAACCAGTTGCCGGAAAGCGCCATGCGCCGGGTACGCGGCGGCCGCATCGGCATCATCTTCCAGGAACCCTCCACCAGCCTGAATCCGGTGATGCGGGTGGGCGACCAGATACTGGAAACCCTGACGGCGCATACTTCGCTGCGCGGCGCGGCGGCGCGCGCGCGCGCCATCGACTGGCTGCGCCGCGTGGGCATTCCCGAACCCGAGCGCCGCATCGACGACTACCCGTTCCAGTTCTCGGGCGGCCAGAAACAGCGTGTCATGATCGCCATTGCGCTGGCGGCCGAGCCGGCCCTGCTGATCGCCGACGAACCCACCACCGCGCTGGACGTGACGGTGCAGGCGCAGGTACTGGACCTGTTGGCCGATATCCAGCGCGAGATGGGCATGGCCATCTTGCTGATCACCCATGACCTGGCGGTGGTGCGCAATGTCGCGCAGCACGTGGCGTTGATGCGTGGCGGCGAGATCGTCGAAAGCGCCCCGGCCGATGTGTTCTTCGAGACGCCGCGCCATGCGTATGCGCGCCAGTTGTTCGATGCCATTCCCACGTATGAAAAACGCGGCCGGCCGCTGGCCGGCGGCCAGGCCACCGCCCAGCGGCCGGTGCCCGCCCAGGCCGGCGAGGTGGTACTGGATGTGCAGGACCTGCTGGTGCATTACCCGGTGCGCAAGGGCCTGTTGCGGCGCATTGCGTCGTGGGTACGGGCCGTCAATGGTGTCACCTTCAGCCTGCGCGCCGGCGAAACGCTGGCCTTGCTGGGCGAATCGGGTTGCGGCAAGACCACTAGCGGCAAGGCCTTGCTGCGCCTGATCGACGGCGCCAAGGTGCAGGGCCGGGCACTGTTGCACGGGCAGGACATCCTGGGCGCGGGGCATGGCGAACTGCGCCGCCTGCGGCAGGACATCCAGATCGTGTTCCAGGATCCCTTTGCCTCGCTGAACCCGCGCATGCGCGTGGGCGACATCCTGGATGAAGGCATCGCCTCGTTGCGGCCAGACATGTCCGAATCAGACCGCCGCGGGCGCGTCGAGCATTTGCTGGGACGGGTGGGGTTGCCGGCGGATACCTCGGCGCGTTACCCGCACGAGTTTTCCGGCGGGCAGCGCCAGCGCATCGCCATCGCGCGCGCGCTGGCGGTGGAGCCCAAGGTGCTGATCTGCGATGAGCCGACCTCGGCGCTGGACGTGTCCGTGCAGGCGCAGATACTGGATCTGCTGCGCGAGCTGCAGGCCGAACTGGGCATTGCGTACTTGTTCATCACGCACAATTTCGGCGTGGTGGAATACCTGGCCGACCGCATCGCCATCATGCATGAAGGGCGCATCGTCGAAGAAGGTTCGGCCGATGCCGTGCTGCATGCCCCCCGGCACGAAACTACCCGCCGCCTGCTGGCGGCGGTTCCCAGGCTGGCGTTCGGGCCGGCGCGCTGATCCTGCCCGCGTCCGGCCCGGAACTGCCTCAGGCGTCCAGCCCGTGCACGTGGCGGGTTTCCAGCCATACCCGGGTGTCGTGCCGCAGGGCTTTCAAGCATTGCGCCAGGAAGCTGTGCACGGTTTCCAGTTGCCCGGTGTCGAAGTTGCGCGCCAGCAGCGTCACTTCGCGGGCAATGGCATGGCGTTCGGCCAGCAGGGCCCGGCAGTTGTCTTCCACCGGCCGGATCACGATGATCCGGCGATCCAGGGGGTGGCGGCCGCGTTCGACATAACCGGCTTCTTCAAGCCGGTTGATCAGCGCGGTGGCGCCGCCTGGACTGATGCCCATCAATTGCGCCAACTGGCCGGTAGGCAGGGACTCGAACTCGATCACCAAGTCCAGCGCCTTCAGGTCAGCCAGGGCAATTCCCATCTTCTCGGACAGGGCGGCCTGGCAGGCCGCGGTGTAGGCGGCGAACTGCCGCCCAAGCATCAGTGCGATGTCATCGATCATGCCAGGCCGTGCCTCATCGCTTTCGGAAACCGCTGGGGAAGGGCGGCTAAGGTGTATTGCAGAATCCAGTTGCAGCATGGGTTCAGCCTCCGTTGTCCGCCTATCCGATTTACCGGGCGCCGCCATTCAGGCCGCCGGTCAGGCCGCCCACCAGGCCTCCCAGCAAGCCGCCATTGGCCGCGCCGCCATTGCCCGAGCCGCCGCTGGCGCCGCCACCCAGTCCACCGGTGACGCCATTCAGCAAGCCGGTCACCGGGGCCAGCAGGCCGCCGTTGGCACCGGCATCGCCGCCACCCAGTCCGCCCGTCAGGCCGGCGACC
>NZ_JAJMLX010000363.1 GCF_020991325.1 Bordetella petrii
GGGGGCCAGCGCCAAGGCGGCGGCGGCCGTCAGCACCGCCGTCGCGCGGCGCGCGACGGCGGTTGCGGGCAAGTTCATCATGCCTCGTCTCCTGTTTGTCTCTTGGTAAATGCCGGCACTCGTGGCGGTGCCGAAGCGTTATTTCAACGCAGCGCTTTCAATAAGTAAAAGCACAATATTCGATCAATTAACAAGTAATGATTGTTAATATGGACGGCACTTCCTCCAGCCGCAGCCGTGCCGTTCTTATGCCATGAATTTCTCGTTCCGCCAGATGCGCGCGTTCCTCGCGGTGGCGCGCCACGCCAGCTTCACCAAGGCGGCCGAGGAACTACATATCTCGCAGGCCGGCCTGAGCGCCATGGTGCGCGACCTGGAAACCCAGCTCGATTGCCGGCTTTTCGAACGCACCACGCGCGCGGTGCGGCTGACATCCGCCGGCCGCAGCTTATTGCCCGTGGCGCAGCGCACCCTGCAAGATCTGGGCGCCGCCGTGGCGCAACTGGGGGCGCTGGGCGCGGGCGCGCGCGACCGCCTGCGCATCGGGGTAACCCCACTGATCGCCTGCAGCGTGATCCCCGATGTGCTCAAGCGTTTCCAGAAGCTGGCACCGGGCGTGCGCGTGGACGTGCTGGACCTGGACCGCGGCCTGATCCCGGCCCGGGTCGAGAGCGGCGAACTGGATGCCGGTTTCGGCGCGTTCTTCACCCGCGTGTCGGGCATCCAGCGGCGCACGGTGTTCCCGGCCCGGCTGGCGCTGGCGGTGCCGCGTGTCGATGGCGGACGGAAGGCATCAACACGGTGGCCGCAGATCGATCGCGATCGTCTCATCGCGTTGCCCGACGAGAACCCCATCCAGAAACTGGTGAACCAGCACCTGGGCGCACCCGGCGACGCGCCGGCACGCGTGGTCACGCACCTGGAAACCGTGCTGGCCATGGTCGAGGCGGGCCTGGGGCAGGCGGTGGTGCCCTCGTTCGCGGCGGTGGCCAGCAAGCGCTGGAAAGTGCGGCTGCTGCCCATCGTGCCGGCTGTCGCGGTGGATTATTACTGCATCACGCGCGCCGGGCAGGGGGATGTCGATTTCATCGATGCTTTCGCGTGCTGTTTCGGCGAGGTGGTTCTCGCACGGATGGGGTGACGCCGGGCCGGGTTGGCGTCGCCAGGCCGTCAGTATCCGATGGCGTAGCCGTCCTTGCGATGATCGGATGCCGCCACATAACCGCCTTGCGGTAGCCGCATGGCCATCTGCGCGCTGCCGAACTCCAGGTCGAAGCGCGGCGCCACCTCGACCTGATGGCCCATGGCGCGCAGTTGTTCGACGACCTCGGCCGGCGTGTTCCATTCCACCGCCACGCCGAGGTTGTCGTCTTTCACGCGCCAGCGCGGCGCATCGCTGGCCGCCTGCGGGTTCTGGCCGAAATCGGCGATGCGGCTGGTGACTTGCACATGGCCTTGCGCCTGCATGGATCCGCCCATGACGCCGAAGCTCATCAGGGGTTGGCCTCGCTGCATCAGGAAGCCGGGAATAATGGTGTGGAACGGCCGCTTGTTGGGCGCCACCACATTGGGATGCCCCGGACGCGTTGAAAAGCCCCAGCCGCGGTTCTGCAGCGCGATACCGGTGTTGGGCACGACCACACCCGAGCCGAAGCCCTTGAAATTGGACTGGATGAACGACACCATGGTGCCGTTCCGGTCGGCGGCGGTCAGATATACCGTGCCGCCCGTGTGGGGACTGCCGGCGCGCGGTGCGCCGGCCCGCGCCGGGTCGATCAGCCTGGCGCGTTCGGCCAGGTAGGCGGGATCCAGCAACTGGTTGCTGGATACCCGCATGTGGTCGGGGTCGCCCACATGTTCATACATATCGGCGAAGGCCAGGCGCATGGCCTCGATCTGCAGGTGCAGGGTGCGTGCCGTGTCCAGGCCGCTTTCGGCCACGTCGAAATGCTGCAGCATGCCCAGCGCCATCAGTGCGCCGATGCCCTGGCCGTTGGGGCCGATTTCGAACAGTTCGCAGTCGCGGTAGCGGGTGCCGATGGGCGATACCCAGTCGGCCTGGTGGCGGGCCATGTCGGCCTCGGTGATATAGCCGCCCGTGTTGCGCGCATGCGCCGCGATGGCGGCGGCCAGTTCGCCGTGGTAGAAGCTCTCGCCCTTGCTGCGGGCGATGCTTTCCAGGGTGGCCGCCTGGCCGGGGCAGATGAAGCGTTCCCCCGGCAGCGGTGCGCGGCCGCCGGGCGCGAACGATTCCGCGTAGCCTGGCTGCCCGCTCAGCTTGGCGATCTGTTTTTGCCACTGGCGATGGACCGTGGGCGACACCAGGTAGCCATCGCGCGCGTAGCGCAGCGCGGGTTCAAACAGGTCTTCGAAGGGTAGCGAGCCGAACTTTTCCCAGATGGCACGCCAGCCCGATACGACACCGGGCACGGTCACGCTGCCCCAGCCGATGGCATCCATGCCGTCAAGGTGCGAGAACTTCGACGTTTCCCAGGCCGCGGGCGCGCGGCCCGAGGCGTTCAGCCCATGCAGCCGCCCGTCGTGCCAGACGATGGCGAACATGTCGCCGCCAATGCCGTTCATGCACGGCTCGACTACCGTCAGTGCAATGGCCGTGGCCAGCGCGGCGTCGATCGCATTGCCGCCGCGCGCGTACATTTGCAGGCCGGCGGCGCTGGCCAGGGGTTGCGAGGTGCTGACGACGTTATCGGCCAGCACCGGCATGCGCTGCGAGGGATAGGGAAACTGCCAGAATGTATCGTGGGGGATCGGCATGGAGCTACTTATTGGTGTGGATGTTCAGGGCCTTGACCTTGTCGCGCCAGAAAGCCTGCTGGTCCAGGATGAACTGCGGCAACGCCGGGCCGGCGATTTCACTGATCTGGAAACCCTGGGCGCCGATGGCCTTGCGAAAGCCTTCGTCGTCCTGGGCCCTGGCCAGCGCGCGGGCAACGACCTCGATGCGGTCTTTGGGCGTGCCCTTGGGCGTCATCAGTGCGAACAGGTTTTCTGCTTCCAGGCCCTGCACGCCCAGTTCCTTGAAGGTAGGCACTTCGGGCATGACGGGCAGGCGCTTGGCCGACGCGACGGCCAGCACGTTCACGCGGCCCGCCTCCTTGTGGGGCAGCGAACTGGTCACGCTGTCGAACATGAAGGCCGAACTGCCCGCGATGACCTCGGGTATGGCCTGGCTGCTTCCCTTGTAGGGAATCTGCAGCGCATCCACGCCCGCCTGTTCCTTGAAAATCTCGCCTTCCAGGTTGGACAGCGTGCCTGCGCCCATGGATGCGTAGTTGTATTTGCCGGGCGCGGACTTCAACAACGAAACCAGGCCGGCATAATCCTTGACGCCCAGCTTGGACGGCGTCACCAGGATATGCGGCGCGCTGGCGATCGCGCCCACCGCATCGAAGTCGCCGTCGAGCGATACGCGCTGCTTGCCGTTCACGGCTTCGTATATCGAGTTGGACATCACCGACGAGATATACAGGGTGTAGCCATCGGCATCGGACCGGGCCGCGGCTTGCATGCCGACCAGCCCGCCCGCGCCGGGGCGGTTCACTACCACCACCGACTGTCCCAGGGTATCGCCCAGTTTCTGGCTCAGTTCGCGCGCCAGCACGTCGGTGGCGCCGCCGGGCGGAAAGGACAGGATCAACTGGATAGAGCGTTGCGGGTAATCGGCCGCCATGGCGCCCGTGGCGGCGGCCGACAGCGCCTGCGCCGC
>NZ_JAJMLX010000364.1 GCF_020991325.1 Bordetella petrii
CGCGGCGTGCGGCTGCGCCGCGCGCTGGAATCGCTGGGGCCCATTTTCGTGAAGTTCGGCCAGGTGCTGTCCACGCGCCGCGACCTGATTCCGGCGGACATCGCCGACGAACTGGCCCTGCTGCAAGACCGCGTGCCGCCGTTCCCGTCCGCCCAGGCGGCTGCCTGCATCGAGGCCGCCCTGGGGGCGCCGCCTTCGCAATTGTTCGCGCAGTTCGACGTAGACCCCGTGGCATCGGCCTCGATCGCCCAGGTGCATTTCGCGGTGCTGCACGACGGCCGCGAAGTCGCCGTGAAGGTACTGCGGCCCGGCATGCGCCAGGCCATCGAGCGCGACCTGGCCCTGTTGCACGTGGTGGCCCGCATCGTCGAGCGGGCCGGCGCCGACGGCCGCCGCTTGAAGCCGCGCGAGGTGGTGGCCGAGTTCGACAACTACCTGCATGACGAACTGGACCTGGTGCGCGAGGCGTCGAACTGCAGCCAGCTGCGGCGCAATTTCGACCCAGCATCCGGCCGGGGTGACCTGCTGATCGTGCCCGAAGTCATCTGGGAATACACCGCGTCCACCGTCTTCACCATGGAACGCATGTATGGCATTCCGGTGGGCCAGATCGACCGCCTGCGCGCCGCCGGCATGGACATTCCCAAACTGGCGCGCAGCGGGGTCGATATTTTCTTCACCCAGGTGTTCACAGACGGCTTCTTCCATGCCGACATGCACCCGGGCAACATCTACGTGTCCGACCGCCCCGAAACCCTGGGACGCTACATCGCGCTGGATTTCGGCATCGTGGGCTCGCTGTCCGAGTTCGACAAGAACTACCTGGCGCAGAATTTCCTGGCGTTTTTCCACCGCGATTACCGCCGCGTGGCGCAACTGCATATTGAATCGGGCTGGGTGCCGGCCGATACGCGCGAAGAAGAACTGGAAGGCGCAGTGCGCGCGGTGTGCGAACCGTACTTCGACCGGCCGCTGGCCGAGATCTCGCTGGGGCAGGTGCTGCTGCGTCTGTTCCAGACTTCGCGCCGCTTCAATGTCGAGATCCAGCCGCAACTGGTGCTGCTGCAAAAAACGCTGCTGAATGTCGAAGGGTTGGGACGCCAGCTCGACCCGAATCTGGACCTCTGGAAAACGGCCAAGCCGTATCTGGAAAACTGGATGCGCCAGCGCATGGGCCTGGACGGCCTGCGCAAATCGCTGGCCAAGGAAGCCACGCAATGGTCGCAGATGCTGCCGGCCTTGCCGCGGCTGGTACACGAGCGGCTCAGCCAGCCTGACCTGGCGCCGCAGTTGTTGCTTGAAATGACCCGCCTGCGCCAGGCGCAGGAACAGGGCAATCGCCTGCTTGCCGCCGTGGCGGCTGTGTTGGCACTGGCAGTGGGGGTGGCCCTATGGGCCCTGACCCGCTGATCGCCGTTCCGTTTTGTCATGAATTCGTCACTGAACTGTCATGACGGTTTCGTACGGAACGGCGATAAATAGCCTTGCGTAAATACGCAAGGTCCGGGCCGTGGCCCCACGGCATTTTTGAAAGTTATAACGCCCCACGCGGGACCAACAAGGGCACACCATGCTTTATCCTGAACTCTTCAAGACCATGGAAGCCGTGCGCTGGAACATGGCAAGCGACATTCCCTGGGATGACTTCGACCGCAGCAAGCTGTCGGACGAACAGGCGTACACCATCAAGATGAACGCCATCACCGAATGGGCCGCGCTACCCGCCACCGAAATGTTCCTGCGCGACAACCGGGGCGACAGCGATTTCTGCGCCTTCATGTCGGTATGGTTTTTCGAAGAGCAGAAGCATTCGCTGGTGCTCATCGAATATCTGCGCCGCTTCCGGCCCGACCTGATGCCCACCGAAGAAGAGCTGCACAAAGTGCGTTTCGAGTTCGACCCGGCCCCCGAGCTGGAAACCCTGATGCTGCACTTTTGCGGTGAAGTCCGCCTGAACCATTGGTATCGCCGCGCGGCCGAATGGCACACCGAGCCCGTCATCAAGGCCATCTACCAGACCATTTCGCGCGACGAAGCCCGCCACGCTGGCGCCTACCTGCAATACATGCGCCGCGCCCTGCACGACCGCGGCCAGCAGACCAGCGAGCAGGCCCGCCTGTCGTTCTCGAAGATCGGCGTGCTGATGGCGTCGGCCAGCCGCACGGCGCAGGCCATGCATCCCACCAATCTGCACGTCAACAAGGCCCTGTTCCCCAACGACACGGTGCAGTCGCGCCTGCCCGAGCCCGGCTGGCTGGAAAACTGGCTGGACACGCAGATCCGCTTCGACACCGTGTGGGAACAGAAAGTGGCCAGCCGCATCCTGCACATCTTGTCGACCCTGATGGGCCGCAGCTTCGATTCAGTGAAAGACCTGAATCGCTATCGCAAGGAAATGGTCAATCTGGTGTCGCAAGGCGGAGATTCCGGGCTGATCGTTCCCGCCGGCGCCTGACAGGCCCTCCGGCCGCCCGGCATGCGGCGGCGTACAATCGCCGCATGTCCTCCGCCCGTTTCGAATCGAAAATACTGTCCCGCGACGCCTGCGCGGCCGCCATTGCCCTGGGCAAGCTGCCGCGGCCGCTGGTGTTCACCAATGGCGTGTTCGACATCCTGCATCGCGGCCACGCCACCTACCTGGACCAGGCCGCGCAACTGGGCGCCGCCCTGGTGGTGGCGATCAATACCGACGCCTCGGTGCGCCGCCTGGGCAAGGGGGCCGACCGCCCCCATAACAACCAGGACGACCGCGCCGCGCTGCTGGCCGCGCTGGGCTGCGTCAGCGCGGTAACCCTGTTCGAAGAAGACACGCCCGTCGAGATCATTGGCGAACTGCGGCCAGACTTGATCGTGAAAGGCGGCGACTACGACATGGAAACCCTGCCCGAGACCGCGCTGGTCAAGAGTTGGGGCGGTCGGGCGCTGGCGATCCCGTTCGAATTCGAACGGTCCACCACATCGTTGGTGAAAAAGATCCGGGGCGGATAGGCGAGCAGCAAGCACCCGGCAACAGCCGGGAGATCACGCCGCAGGCCCATGGTAGGGCCGACTGCCCGGCATGGTGGTATTGCTTAATTAGGCAGCCGCAGCAACCGGTTGACCGCGTCCAGATCGGCTTCCGACAGAATGCCACTTGCCGCCTTCAGGCGCAGGCCGTCCAGCAAGGTGCGGTAGCGCGCCTGGGCCAGGTCGCGCTGGGTGGCGTACAACTGCTGCTGGGCGTTGAGCACGTCCAGGTTGATTCGCACGCCGATTTCATAGCCCGTTTGGTTGGCCTGCACTGCCGCGCGGCTGGAGGTTTCGCCGGCTTCCAGGGCGCGCACGCGCGCCAGCCCGCTGATGACGCCTGTGTAGTACTGGCTGGCCGACTGCACGGCTTGGCGGCGCGCGGCGTCGTAGTCGCTGCGCGCTTTTTGTTCCAGCTGGACTTTTTCTGTTACCTGAGAGGACACGCCGCCGCCGGAATAAATGGGCACCGACAGCACCAGCCCTACCGAGCTGTCCACGGCGCGGCTGCCGGCCGCGTCGCGGTTCGCGCCGGTGGCGTTGCCGCTGCTGGCGCGCAGGCTCAGGGTAGGGTAGTGGCCGCTACGGGCCACTTGTATATCTCGCTGTGCGATCTGCGTCTGCAGGCGCGCGCGCGCCACTTCCAGGCTGGCGGCCTCGGCCTGGTTCGACCAGTCGGCCAGCCGGGCCGGCTGCGGCGGCG
>NZ_JAJMLX010000365.1 GCF_020991325.1 Bordetella petrii
GCGGTATCGCGGGCCCTGCCAGCCGAGCAGGGCCGGGCCACGGCGCTGGGCCAGGCCATCGGCCCGCTGGCCGATGCCCATCCCGGCCTGTCCGGCATCTATGCGCTGTCACAGGCCCACGACGCGTTCGCCGCCCGCGCCCTGCTGATCGAGGCGGCCCAGAAGACGCTGGACGTGCAGTATTACATCTGGCGCGGCGACACCACGGGAACACTGCTGCTGGAAGCGCTGTTCAAGGCTGCCCAGCGCGGGGTGCGGGTGCGGCTGCTGCTGGACGACAATGGCACGGCGGGCCTGGACGACGTGCTGGCGGCGCTGGACACGCATCCCAACATCGAAGTGCGGCTGTTCAATCCGTTTGTCCTGCGGCGGCCCAAAGTGCTGGGCTACCTGACCGACTTCGCGCGGCTGAACCGCCGCATGCACAACAAATCGCTTACCGCCGACAACCAGGCCACCATCATCGGCGGCCGCAATGTGGGCGACGAGTACTTCGGCGCCACCCAGGGGGTGGCGTTTTCCGATCTGGACGTGCTGGCGGTGGGGCAGGTGGTCGGCGATGTGTCATCCGACTTCGACCGCTACTGGGCCAGCGATTCCGCCTATCCGGCGGCGGCCATCCTGGGCGAGCCGGACACCGGCGCTTTGCCGGCGCTGCATCGGTCGGCATCGGGGTTCGAACACGATCCGGCCGCGCAGGCATACATGCAGGCATTGCGCGACCTGCCGTTCATCCACCAGATGTTGCACCGGCAATTGGGCTTCGAATGGGCCGCCACGCGCATGGTGAGCGACGATCCGGCCAAGGCGCTGGGCCAGGCAACCGGCGGCATGACTCTGGTCGGCCAGCTGCAGCAGGTGCTGGGCCGGCCCGCCAGCCACCTGGAGTTGGTGTCGCCGTACTTCGTGCCCACGGCTGCCGGTACCGATGCCTTGGTCCAGTTGGTGCGCAGCGGTGTGCAAGTGCGCGTGCTGACCAATGCTTTCGAGGCCACGGACGTGGCCGTGGTGCATTCCGGCTACGCCAGGCAGCGCAAAGACTTGTTGCGCGGCGGCGTGCAGCTGTATGAATTGCGCAGCCGGTCCGGGCCCGCGCCGCGCGGGCGCTCGTCGGTGGGCAGCTCCGGGTCCAGCCTGCACGCCAAGACGTTCGCCGTGGACGGTTCGCGGGTGTTCGTGGGGTCGTTCAATTTCGATCCCCGGTCGATGCATTTGAACACCGAGCTGGGTTTTGTCATCGACAGCCCGCTGCTGGCGGGGCAGATGGCAACCTTGTTCGACCAGGAGATCCCCCGGCAGGCGTATCGCGTCGGCCTGTCTGATACCGGCGGCCTGTACTGGCTGGCCGACGAGGATGGAGAGCCGCGGCGCTACGACACCGAACCCGGCACCAGCGCGTGGCAGCGGGCATTGGTCTGGCTGCTGTCGCTGTTGCCCATCGAATCGCTGCTGTAGGCGCCCGGGGGCCGGCCGCCCGTGGCGGCCGTCAGGAGATATCAGCGCACGCGCATGCCGGGTTTGGCGCCGGGCCAGGGTTCCAGCACGTAGATACCGGCGTCCACCGCATCGTCGGCGTGGCTGGCCGCCAGCACCATGCCTTCCGAAACCCCGAATTTCATCTTGCGCGGCGCCAGGTTGGCCACCATGACGGTCAGTTTGCCCACCAGGTCTTCGGGGCGGTAGGCCGACTTGATGCCCGAGAACACGTTGCGGTGCCGGCCTTCGCCCACGTCGAGGGTTAGCTGCAGCAGCTTGGTCGAACCTTCAACGTGCTGGCAGTCGACGATTTGTGCGATGCGCAGGTCGATCTTGGCGAAATCGTCGATGGTGATGGTGTCGGCCAGGGGCTCGCCACCGGGCATGGGGGCGGCCGCAGCGGGCGCGGCGGGTGCTTCGAACAGTTGCTCGAGCACTGCCGGGTCGACCCGCTGCATCAGGTGCTTGAACGGGGCGACGCGCTGCGGCAGCACGGCGGCATCGGCCCAGGCATAGGGCTGCGGCGCGCCGAACAATTCCGTTGCCACGCGTTCGGACAGGGCCGGCAGCACCGGCGCCAGCATGACCGACAGGGCCTTGAAGCCCGCCAGCGAGCGCGAGCAGATATCTTGCAGGCGGGCCTTCTGGGCAGCGTCGGCCGTGCCGATGCCCTTGGCTAGCACCCAGGGCTGGGCCGTGTCGAAGGCCTGGTTGATGCCGTCGGCGTAGGCCATGATCTCGCGGATGGCGCGGTTGTATTCGCGGGCCTCGAACGCGGCGCGGATCGATTCGGCCTGCGCGGCGAATTCGGCCGACAGGGCGTCGGTGTCGCCCTGGTAGGCCAGCACGCCGTCGAAATGCTTGGTGATGAAGTTGGCGGCGCGGCTGGCGATATTCACGTACTTGCCGACCAGGTCGCTATTGACGCGCGCCACGAAATCTTCAGGGTTGAAGTCCATGTCTTCGACCCGGGAATTCAGTTTGGCGGCCATGTAATAGCGCAGCCATTCGGCGTTCATGCCCAGTTCCAGGTAGCGCAGCGGCGAGATGCCGGTGCCGCGGCTCTTGGACATTTTCTCGCCGCTGACGGTAATAAAGCCGTGCACGTTCAGCGCGTCGGGCGTCTTGCGGCCGGCGAACTTCAGCATGGCCGGCCAGAACAGCGCGTGGAAGTAAATGATGTCCTTGCCGATGAAGTGCACTTGCTCGGTGTCGCCTTCGGGGTCGAGCAGGGCGTCGAAATCCAGGTTCTGCTTGGCGCAGTACGACTTCAGCGAGGCCAGGTAGCCCACCGGGGCATCCAGCCACACATAGAAGTACTTGCCGGGGGCGTCCGGGATCTCGATGCCGAAATACGGCGCATCGCGCGAGATGTCCCAGTCGCCCAGCTTGGCTTCGCCGTCGTCGCCGCCCAGCCACTCGCGGGTCTTGGCCTGCACTTCGGGTTGCAAGTGCCTGGTGCCGGCCTTGTTGCTGCCGGTGGTCCAGCTTTGCAGGAATTCCACGCAGCGCGGGTCGGACAACTTGAAGAAAAAGTGCTCGGACGACTTCAGCACGGGCGTGGCGCCGGTCAGTGCCGAGTAGGGGTTGATCAGTTCGGTGGGCGCGTACACCGCGCCGCATACTTCGCAGGAATCGCCGTACTGGTCTTTGGCGTGGCACTTGGGGCATTCGCCCTTGATGTAGCGGTCGGCCAGGAACATGCCCTTGACCGGGTCGTAGAACTGCTCGATGGACCGGGTCTCGATCAGGCCGGCGGCCTTCAGGGCACGGTAGATGTCGTGCGACAGGGCGGTGTTTTCAGCCGAGTCGGTGCTGTGCCAGTGGTCGAAGCGGATATGGAAGCCGTCCAGGTAGCGCGGGCGCTCGGCGGCGTAGCGGGCCACCAGGTCTTGCGGCGAAATGCCTTCTTTTTCCGCCTTCAGCATGATGGGCGCGCCGTGCGCGTCATCGGCGCCCACGAAGTGCACCGTGTGGCCCGCCATGCGCATCGAGCGAACCCAGATGTCGGCCTGGATGTATTCCATGATGTGGCCGATATGGAAAGATCCGTTGGCGTAAGGCAGCGCAGTGGTGACGAACAGGGTGCGGGACATATCGTGAATGGCGGTTAGGGAAGGGGTGGCCGGCTATTTTACCGGCCACGGCGGGCAGGGCGCAGGGCGGCCTGCAAGCACGCGCCCCTGCGCCGGGCCAGGCCGGGGCAGGGGCGT
>NZ_JAJMLX010000366.1 GCF_020991325.1 Bordetella petrii
CCGCCGCGTTCGGCGCCCGCAGCGCCACGAAGGTGGCCGCATTGCCCGGCGCCAATTCATGGCCCTGCCGCCCCAGCACGGCCGCGCCGGCATGGGTAGCCATGCGCAGCGCCAGTTCCAGCGCATCGTCGGTGTAAAAACCCGACCGGTACCCCACCAGCATGGCGCGCTGGAGCATGTCGCCATTGCCGTAGGGCCACCAGGCGTCCTGGATATTGTCGTTGCCGGTAAACATCGCAACACCGGCCTGGTGCAGGCGCAGCACCGGCGGAAACGGCCGGTTGCCCGGCGCGTTGGTCATGATGGCCACGCCCGCCCGGGCCAGCGCCGCGGCAATGTTGTCCAGCACGTCCGGCCCCACGTCGCCCAGGCAATACGCATGGCCCGCCCGCCCAGCCCCGCCGCGCGCGTGCGGGCCGCAATGCGATGCAATTGCTCTACGCCCTGCTGCCCCGGTTCGTGCAGGTGGATATCGATCTTCACGCCATACTTTTCCGCGATGCCGAACACCACATCCAGCTGGCCATCGGCATCGCCGTCCAGCGTGGTGGGGTCGATGCCGCCCACCACCTCGACGCCTTCGCGCGCGGCCGCTTCCAGCACGGCCGCCGTGCCCGGACAGGACATTACCCCGGCCTGCGGGAACGCCACCAGTTCGATATCGACAATGCCGCGCCACGCTTCGCGCGCCTGCATGACGGCGTGCAAGTTGGTCAGCCCGGTGGTGGCATCGACATCGACATGGCTGCGCATGGCCACGGTGCCGAAGGCGGCGGCCTGCGCGATCAAGGCATGGGCGCGTTCGGCAATGGGCCGCGCGCCCGCCAGCGCCTGTTTCTCGATGGCCAGGCGTTCACGCAGGCTGCCCGCCGGCTGGTGCGGGCGCCAATGGTCGCCCACGAAGCTCTTGTCCAGGTGAATGTGGCCGTCCACGAAACCGGGCAGCACCAGCCGGCCCTGCAGGTCGACAACGTCGGCGCCATCGGCGGCCGGCGTGCCGGGCCCTATGCCGGCGATACGGCCGTCGGCCACCGCGATATGGATCTGGCTGCCGTCCGCGGCCCGCGCGTTGGTGTAAAGGCGTTCGTTCATGATGGATTCCGTCGTTGGGCGGGCCACGCGGGCCCGCGATGCATCACATCAAGATAACGAAGCGGAAGGGCAGCTACAAGGTAAATATTTGGATAGCCACCATTTGATTTATGAATGTATTCAACCGGGGCGAAGCGCTCCGTCGATGCCGCGGCCGCTTGGCCCCGTGCCAATGCAAACGGGGCGATTGCTCGCCCCGTTCCCTACATCAACCTGCTGTCCTTCAACCCGCCTGGCGCGCCGCCACCAGCTCGCCGCCCCGCGCCTCGTCGTCCGGCGCGGGCAGCCCGCCGCTCATGGCGGCATCGAGCTGGGTCTTGTCCAGCTCGCCTTCCCAGCGCGCCACCACGATGGCGGCGGTGGCGTTGCCCACCAGGTTGGTCAGCGCGCGGCATTCCGACATGAAGCGGTCCACGCCCAGGATCAGGGCCATGCCGGCCACGGGCACGGTGGGCACCACCGACAGCGTGGCCGCCAGGGTGATGAAGCCCGCGCCCGTCACGCCCGCCGCGCCCTTGGAACTGAGCATGGCCACCAGCAGCAACAGGATCTGGTCGCCAAGCGACAGGGGAATGTCGCAGGCCTGCGCGATGAACAGCGCCGCCATGGTCATGTAGATATTGGTGCCGTCCAGGTTGAACGAGTAGCCAGTGGGCACCACCAGCCCCACCACCGACTTGGCGCAGCCAGCGCGTTCCATCTTCTGCATCAGCGAAGGCAGCGCCGCTTCCGACGAACTGGTGCCCAGCACCAGCAGCAGTTCCTCGCGGATATAGCGGATCAGGCGGACGATGGAAAAGCCGTTGTAGCGCGCCACCGCGCCCAGCACCACCAGCACGAACAACAGCGACGTGGCGTAGAAAGTGGCCACCAGCGCGGCCAGGTTCACCACCGAGCCGATTCCGTACTTGCCGATGGTGAACGCCATGGCGCCGAACGCCCCCACGGGCGCGGCACGCATCAGGATGGCCACCACCTTGAAGATGGGCGCCGACAGCGCGGTGAAGAAATTGGTAATGGGCCGCCCGCGTTCGCCCACGATGGCCAGGGCAATTCCGAACAAAATAGCCACGAACAGCACCTGCAGGATGTCGCCCGACACGAACGGGCTCACCATGGTGGCGGGAATGATGTTCAGCAGGAAGCCCGTGATCGTCGAATCGTGCGCCTTGGTCACGTAGCCCTGCACTTGCGACGAATCCAGGCTGGCGGGGTCGATGTGCATGCCGGCGCCCGGCTGCACCACGTGGCTGACCACCAGCCCCACGATCAGCGCCAGGGTCGAGAACACCAGGAAGTAGATCATGGCCTTGCCCACCACGCGGCCCACCTTCTTCAGGTCGCTCATGCCGGCAATACCCGTGGACACGGTCAGGAAAATGACCGGCGCGATAATCATCTTCACCAGCTTGATGAAGCCATCGCCCAGCGGTTTCATGGATTCGCCCAGTTCCGGCCAGTAATGGCCCAGCAGGATGCCGACCGCAATGGCGAACAGCACCTGCACGTACAGCACCTGGTAGAACTTGGGTTTCTTTGCGGGCGTAACGGCGCCCTGACCGGTCTCGATCATCATTAGCGTTTGTCCCCACCGGGATAAGCGCCGTCATCATGGCGGCGCGTTTTTTACGAATTGGTTTAAGCTGCCTGGAAAGCAACTGGGGGAACAAAAGCAATACCCATGCCAGATACACTTGGCCTGCTACTTGACTGATTTGATTCAGGTTTTTCCGTCAGCCGCGGCCTGCGCCAAGCCTGAAAGTGCAAATTTCCGCACACCCAGGCCATATAATGTGCGAAATTCCGCACAACCATGAACCTCAATTTGCGCCGCCTCCTGCTCGTTGCCCTGCTTGCCGCCGGCCTGCTACTGGCCGGCCTGGCCATCATGGCCGCCGGCCAATGGGCCGGCAACGCGGCCCTGGCGGAACTGTCGCGGCAGGCCCAGGGCACCGCCCAGCTCAATACCCTGGCCCTGCGCACCTACCTGGAGAAATTCCGCGCCATCCCGCGCGTGCTGGCCGACGACCCGGAAGTGCGCCAGGCACTGCAGCGGCCGCAAACCCAAGCACCCGCCGATGTGCTGAACCGCAAGCTGGAACGCCTGAACCGCGACATCGGCGCTTCCGTCATTTATTTGCTGCGCACCGACGGGCTGGCCATTGCCGCCAGCAACTGGCAGGAGCCGATCAGTTTCGTGGGGCAGAGCTACCGCTTCCGGCCCTACTTCCAACAGGCCATGGATAGCGGGCAGGCCGAATATTTCGCGCTGGGCACCGTCAGCCAGGAACCAGGCCTGTACCTGTCGCGGCGCATCGACGACGCCAATGGCGATACGCTGGGCGTCATCGTGCTGAAGATGATTTTCGGGCCCCTGGAACAAGACTGGAGCCGCATGGCCCAGCCGGTGTACGTCACCGACACACATGGGGTGGTGCTGATCAGCAATGTTCCGGGCTGGCGTTTCCGCACCCTGGCGCCGCTGCCCGACGACATGTCGCGCGCCCTGCGGGCCAGCCTGCAGTTCGGCGACGCCGCCCTGCAGCCCCTGCCGCTGGCGGCATCCACGCCC